>NZ_JBIVXW010000061.1:0-57078 GCF_044769405.1 Streptomyces sp. NPDC090442 | reverse complement strand
TAGCTCCGCTATGAAGACATCCCGGCGCCTTGCGATCGCACGCACCAGACGCCGCTCCTTCCTCCACGGAGATCCGTCAGAAGCGCCCTAGGCCGACTGCCGCTTCGCGCTCTGGAACTGCGTCACCCTGACCGACGCCGGCGCCGGCACGGAGCTCCTCGCCCGACGCCTGGCCCAGGCGGCGGACATCATGCGCGCGAAGTAACGCCCCGGCTTCCTGTGGCTCTTCGAGGACCTCCTCGACGACGAGGCACGCGCGGGGCTCGGGCAAGCGGCCGAGGAGGCGGGACTCGGCTACGCCTTCCCCGGCACCGGCATGGCCGGCGACCTGCTGCCGCTCCCCGAACCCGCCCACCCCGACCTGACGTTCGCGCGCGCGGCGACCGAGGAGCAGCTACAGGTCTATGCGGACCTCAACTCGCGTGCGTACGGGCTTCCGTTGGCGGACGGTCGCGACGGACTCGTCGGCTCCCGACTGTGGAGGGAACGGACGTACGCCTACCTGGGCATGCGGGACGGCCTGCCGGTGTCGTGCGCCGCGACGGTGGAGGCGGACGGCCGCCGCTTCGTCGCGCTCGTCGCCACCGCGCCGGAGTGGCAGCGCAAGGGCTACGGCGAGGCGGTGACCCGGAAGGCCCTGCACGAGGGCGCCCGGGCCACCGGACTGACCCGCGCCACGCTGCACGCGACCGCCGCCGGCGCGTCGGTGTACCCGCGCATCGGCTTCCGGCCGAACTCACCGATCCGCTTCCACGGCTTGGCGAGGTGATCCGGCCGCCCCGGTGCCGCTTCCCGTGAAGGTGTGCGAGAGCCGCGCCATCAGCGCAGTCATCAGCATGTCATCGCGATGTCAACGACCGTGCCTAGCGTCTGGAGCCTTCGTTGTCGGACACGTTCGTCCACGACCTCAGGGGGAGTTCAGGCAATGTCGAAAACGAGCCGGACGGCACGGGCGGTACGCACCGCGGCCATGGCGGCGGCGCTGACCGCCGGCACCGCCGTCGCGTTCCCGTCCGCCGCCCACGCGGCGGGCGCAGAGCACTACTACATCGAGATCGGTGGTACCGGCCCGACGGATTCCGGACCCGGTTGCTCCACGATCTCCAGGTCCTACAACACCGCGAACGACCGTCTCCACCTCGGTTCGTCCGCGGTCGAGGTGTGCTACCCGGCCACCGCCGGCCCGCTCATCGGCGTCCACGGCGGGCTCATCGAGCCCCCCTTGAAGCTCAACCCCGACGCTCTCACCGCACCGACCTACGACGCCAGCATCCGACTGGGCTACGAGAAGGGGTTGCAGGCGGCGGAGGACACCCACCGCGCGCACCCGGGCGCGCGCCTCACGATCACCGGCTACTCCCAGGGTGCCCAGGCCGCGGACGAGGTGCTCCAGAAGATCGCCAGCGGCAGCACCGGCATTCCGCGCAACCAGGTCGACGGCATGCTCTACGCCGACCCGATGCAGCCCGACACCGGCTTGTTCGCGCACCTCCCCAAGGGGCTGGGCATCCCCGGGGTGGCCACCGTCGGCGCCCCCGGCCCGGCGAAGTTCAACGGCATTCCGGTCAAGCGGTACTGCATCATCGGCGACCCGGTGTGCGACCTGAGGGCCATCACCAACGCCCCCGGTTACTTCAGCCTGCACTGGAAGTACCCGGACTCCGTCATCCCCAAGAACCTCAACCAGAGCGGCCAGGACGGCGTCCAGTGGCTGAACGAGAACGGGGACCCCGTGTAGGGCCCTGACGGAACCGTGGGCCCTGCCCTGCCCGAGACGCCATGACGGGTACTCGCCGGCGACCGGCCGTCGTCGCTGTCATCGGCGGCCCAGGTCGTCCAGCGCGCGGGAGATCCGCGCCCGGCTGGCGTCGGTGTCGGGCAGGGCGGTGCCCCGTTCGAAGAAGTCGCGGCCCCCGGCCAGGTCCTCGGCCACGGCGCCGTGCCAGAGCAGCCGGTGACGCGTCGCGATCTCCGACGCGGTGCCGGTCTCCTCGTCCAGGGCCGCGCGGGACCGACGCCGGAGTTCGGCGGCCGCCCGCGCGTTGCCCAGCTTCGCCTCGGCCGCGGCCAGCCCGCCGAGGACGGCGGAGTACAACGGGACGTCCCCGAGACGTCTGGCCAGGTCCTCGGCCTTCCCGAAGGTGCCCACGGCCTCCGCGGGCCGGCCGAGGTCGAGTTGGAGACCGCCGAGGCGGAGCAGGGCCTTGCCGTGCAGCCTGGGACTGCCCGACTTCTCGGCCCGGGCGATCGCCTCCAGGTACCGGTCGTGAGCCTTGTCGTGCTCGCCGAGCCGGTGGTGCATGTCGCCGGCGCGGGTCATGACCGAGCCCATGAGCCAGTCGTCGTGCTCCAACGCCCCGGCCAGGCGGGCGACTTCGGCGAAGTGGGTCATGGACTCGGCTATCCGGCCCTCCAGGTTGGCGAACGTCCCGAGGCCGGCCGCGGCCCTGGCCTGCTCGTGCGGGTCGCCGGCCCGGCGGCTGATCTCCAGCGCCGCCGTGAAATGGGTGCGGGCCTGGCGGTAACGGCCCTGTAGCCCGTACATGATGCCCAGGCCCGTGTGCAGTGCGGAGTCCATCCGCCGGTCGCCGGCGGATGCGGCGATCGGCAGCAGCGTCTCCAGCGCGGTGCGGCACTCGTGGAAGCGGCCCTGCCGGGTGAGGTGGTCGACCAGGCCCTCGGCGATCCAACACGCCTCGTCCACATGGCCCGCGGCCGCCGCCTGGCGGATCACGTCGAGCAGTTCGCCGCCGGCCGCGTCCAGCCAGGCCGCGGCCCCCTCCCAGTCCGCGAACGGCCCGGGGCCCTGCGGGCCGGTCGGGAAGGACGAGGCGCCCCAGTCGCTGGAGCGGCGGGCGACCCGCACGTACAGCCGGAACACACCCCTGCGGGCCGCCGCGGCCTCGCCGGGCGAGGCCGCGGCGACGCGTCGGGCGTAGGCCGCCACCAGATCGTGCAACCGGTAGTGGTCGGCGGTCACCCGCTGCACCAGACTCGCGTCGGCCAGGCTCTCCAGGGCGCGTGCGGCGTCGGGCGGCGCCCAGTCGAGCAGCGCGGCCAGCGTCAGCCGGTCCAGCCGTGTGGTGGGCGACAGGCCCAGGGCGCGGAAGGCGCGCTGCTCGGCGGCCGGAAGCTGGTCGTAGGAGACCCGGAAGGCGACCTCGACGCTACGGTCCTCCACCGCGAGTTCGTCGAGCCGGTGCTCGCCGTCGGTCAGGCGCGCCACCAGGGCCTCCACCGCCCACCACGGGCGGTCCTGGATCCGCGCCCCGACGATGCGCAACGCCAGCGGCAGCCGGTCGCACAGCGCGGCCAGTTCGCGCAGGGCCGCACGCTCGCGGTCGGATCCCTCGACGCCGACGATGCGGGTCAGCAGCCCCGCCGCCTCGTCGAGGTCGAGCGGGGTGAGCGAGACCCGGCGGTCCGCGTCCAGTCCGGTCAGCCGTCGGCGGCTGGTCACCAGCACCATGCTGC
This sequence comes from Streptomyces sp. NPDC090442, assembly GCF_044769405.1. NCBI lineage: Bacteria > Bacillati > Actinomycetota > Actinomycetes > Kitasatosporales > Streptomycetaceae > Streptomyces > Streptomyces sp. NPDC090442. The sequence continues at coordinate 53,604 of NZ_JBIVXW010000061.1, read as the reverse complement.
CGGGACCGGCGGGCAGCAGTGGTCGTGCCTGCTCGGCGCGGGAGGCGTCGTCAAGGACGAGGAGCAGCCGACGGGAAGCGGTCGCTGCCCGCCACGACGCGGCCAGTTCGTCCAGGTCCTCGCAGTCCTCCCCCTCACCTGCGCCCACGGCACGCAGCAACCGCCGGAGCAGGCGGTGCTGTTCGGCCGCCGCCCGGTCCTCGCGGTGCCCGTGCAGCTCCACGAACAGGCAGCCGTCGGGGTAGTGCTCCCGCAGCGCCCGCGCAGCGCGCACCACCAGCGCGGTCTTCCCGACCCCGGCCATGCCGTCCACGGCCCGTACGGTGACCACGTGCGGCTCGGCGGGCGCGACGAGCCGGCCGAGTTCCCGGTCCCGGCCCGTGAAGTTGCCGACGTCGGCGGGGAGTTCACGGCGCGCACGGCGCTGCTGCCGGGCGGGAGCTGTCTGCCGGGGCCCGGCCGGCGCCCGGTGTCGCACGTCGGTGCCGAGCAGGCACGTGTCGTCGCCCCGCAGGACCGCCTCGTGCACCCGGCGCAGTTCGGCGCCGGGCTCCACGCCCTGCTCGTCCACGAGGCGGCGGCGCGTCGCGGCGTAGACCTCCAGCGCGTCGGCCTGCCGGTCGCCGGCGTGCAGGGCACGCATGAGGAGGGCGGCCAGGGCCTGGTTGTAGGGGTGGGTCGTCGTCAGGGAGAACAGTTCGCCGATGGCCTCGGCGTGCCGCCCCGACCGGAGCAGGCAGCCGGCCTTGTCCTGCACCAACACGAGCCGTTGCTCGACCAGTCGCAGCCGTTCGCCCTCCGCGAAGGGCCCGGGGATCCCGGCCAACGGCTCGCCGCGGAACAACCCCAGCGCCGTCGACCAGGCGTCCACCGCGGCGCCCAGGTCCCCGGCATCCCTCGCCGCCCGCCCTTCAACGGCGATCTCCGCCAAACGGGCCACGTCCACACGAGCGCTTTGCGCGGCGAAGCGATAGCCACCGCGAACGGTGTCGATCACGGCACCCGCCGGAGTCCTTCCCCGTGCGTCCAGGCGCCGGCGCAACCGGTGCACGTAGACCGGGATCACCTTGTCGCCCGTGCCGGGTGGCTCCGTACCCCACACCCCTTGGAGCAACTGCTGCCGACTGACCGTCCTGCCTGGTCGGAGCAACAGGGCTGCCAGGAGGGCCTGTTCGCGAACCGGACCGAGCTCCAGACCCGTGTCACCGCGCCATGCCTGGAGCGATCCGAGCAGAGCGAACCGAAGTTGCTGATTCGCATCCGCGGACGGCTCACGCATCATCGGCACGCCGGGAGTGTATAAGGCGCCCACTCACCTGCGGTGACCACCACAAGACCTACGCCGATCAGCTACCACCACACCACAAGCGGCGCTGGGGCGTTGGCGGTGAGAACGGTGACGTCGGCTGCTGTCCGGGTTCGTGGCGGTCCTGTGGTGGACCCGTACGGGAACGCCTGCGGCCACCGCGGACCATCGGGACTGGACGGAGTCACGAGGATCGTGCGGTGGCCGCGGGTCACGAAGCGGGCCGCCCGGGGCGGCCGCCGCTCAGGTGCGGTACGCGTAGTACGCGGCGCGCGGGTACGCCGCGATGAGACTGGCCACCGACCTGTTGTAGGTGTTGGTGGTGTGGTATGTGAGGTACGGCATGCCCTGCTGGCTGCGCTTGGTGACGATCATGGAGTGGTCCTTGGACCCGTCCCGGTCGAAGTCCAGTTGCAGCACGTCGCCGATGTCCATTTGGTAGACGTTGGCGAGGCTCCTGGCCCGCTTGGAGGACAGCGCGAACCAGGAGAACTCGTTGACGCCGACGAAGGAGTGCGACTGGATCTCGGAGTTGCCGAACCACTTGTGGAAGTCGGTCGTGTAGCCGGGGACGTGCTTCCAGCCGCCCGCCTTGAGGGCCTGGCTGACGAAGTTGGTGCAGTCCCCGCCGGCGCCGGCGTCGCTGAAGTCGGGGTAGTCCGGGTTGTACCGGCTCCAGTACTTCGTCGCGTAGGCCGCCATGGCGTTGTAGTCGTAGCCGGTGGACTTGAAGTCCTTCGGGTCGGCCGGCGCGGGGCGCGTGGTGGCCGAACGGGTCGCCGCGGGCGGGTCGTCGCTGGTGGCCGGCGCGGCGACGGAGGGCTTGGCGACCTGGTTCACCGCGAGGTAGCCGGCGTCGGTGTCGCGGACGCCGGTCAGCTGCCAGTCACCCTTGCGGTCGGCCTGGAAGGCGAGTTCGTGGTGGGCCTGGAACCCGGTGGTCCTGGGTTCGTTGCCCCTGGTCTTCGCGTACGACAGCGTCGTGGTCTCGGTGACGTCGACCGTGGCGTGCCGGCCCCGCACCCGGGTGGCGTCCAGCGTGACCCTGGTGTCGGCGCCGCTGTACTTCTCGCCGAGTTGGGCGAGGCGGGACTTGCGGGCGCGCAGTGCGTCCAGCGTCGAACCCTCCTCGCGCGACTGGGTCTCGGACAGCCGGACCTTTCCGGTGAAGCCGGACGTCCGCTGCGGGTGCGACTTCTGACGCCCGGTCGGGGCGTCGTCGACCAGGGACTGGGTGCGATCGGTGAAGACCGCGTCGGCCAGGCGTTGGAAGGTGGCCTTGGTCGCCGAGTCCACCGTCGGGTCGTCGACGACCGCCGCACCAGCGGACCAGTTGGGCAGCACGATGCCGGCGGCCACTGAGGCTGCCGCCACCGAAACCATGGTGGCGCGGCGCCGCTTGCGGCCTATTCTTCTTGATTTCAACGATGTTCCCCTCTACTCCGGTACAGGGACCGGGCGTTCGCATTTTGGCATGAAATGTGTGGAGAATGTGAAGGGGTGTGCACGATTGAAGACAGTTCGTTCCAGGGCTACTTGACGACCGTGGACCAGTCCGGGGCCTGCGCCGGGTCCAGGCCGCGCAGGCGTTGCAGCGTGTCGGGCTTCTGCACGTCGAGCCAGTCGGCGAGTTCCTTGAAGGACACGCACTTCACGCCCTGCCTGGAGCAGGTGTTCTTGACCACCTGGTCGATGGCCTTCATGTAGATGCCGCCGTTCCAGTCCTCGAAATGGTTGCCGACGAACAGCGGCGCCCGGCTGCCGTAGTAGACGCGGTTGAAGCCCGCCATGTAGGAGGCGACGGTCTGCCGTTGCCATTCGGCGTACTTGGCCGGATCGCCCTTGGTCTCGCCGTGGGACTGGTTGTAGAGGAAGTTGAAGTCCATCGACAGGCCCTGGTAGTTGCCGCCGGGGTACGGGAGCATCTGCAGCGGGAAGTCCCAGACGCCTTCCTTCTTGGTCGGCCATATCTGGAAGTCGCCCGGGGAACTGGCGTCGTAGCGCCAGCCGTAGCTCTTCATCGCCTTGAGCAGGTTCGGCTGGCCCTCCAGGCAGGGGGCGCGACCACCGGTCACCTCCTTGCGGAAGTCGAACGGCAGGGCGGGAGTGTCCTGGTCGCCGGTGTTGGTCTTCCACTTCTCCACGAAGTCGTAGAACTGGTCGATCTCGCTCTTCCACTCGGCGACGCTCCAGTCACCGCCCCCCTTGGCGCCGCAGAAGTGGCCGTTGAAGTGGGTGCCGATCTCGTTGCCCTCTTCGTAGGCCGAGGCGAGTTGGGTCAGGGTGGTGCGGATGTGCTCGTCGGTGGGGTAGCTGATCGCGGCGGAGCCCACCGGGTGCTGGGGCGGGTGGTAGAGGTCCTGCTTGCTCTTGGGCAGCAGGTAGATGCCGGTGAGGAAGAAGGTCATGTGGGCGTCGTGGGCCCTGGCCAATTCGCGGTAGTGCGAGAAGAGCCGTTCGTCGCCCTCCAGCGCGCCGTCCCACGAGAAGACGACGAACTGGGGTGGCTTCTCACCGGGCTTGAGCGGCTCCGCCTTCAACTGCCCTTTCTGGGGGCCGGTGTAGGAGGTCGAACCGTCCCCGAGGACCTTTGTCCTGCCGTCCCACGGCGGCTCCTTGCGGGCCTGCGGCGACCTCCGGTCGGTTGGTGCGGCCGCCTTGCTGCCGGAGGGGGCCAGGGCGTCGCTGTCGGTCTGGGCGAACACCAGGTACCCCGCGACGGCCGAGCCGACGACGAGGCCGGCGGCCGAGAGGACGGCGAACCGGGTACGGACGGTGCGGCGGGATGCGCGGGCCTTGCGGCGACGGCCTGGGGTCGACTTCATGCGGGGGCTCTCATCTGCGAGGGAGATTCCGGTGCGGTGCGGGTGGGCGCGGACGGTCCGTCGGTCAGCGCAGGGGACTCATGGCGCCCGCCCAAATGTCGTACGGGACGCCGTCGGTGGCGGAACCCGCGAGTCCCTTCAACGGCAGCGGTTCGAGGCTCTTGGCCAGATCCATGCGGTAGACCACCACGGCCGTCGACACGGCGCGGGCCGTGCCGACGTACCAGGCGGCGGTGTCGTCGGCGGTGGTGCCGGCCTTGCCGGACACCGCGGCCGTGGCGGGAGCGGCGCCCGGGTGGGCGGAGCGGAAGGAGTCCGTGAGCGCCCGCGTCACCTCCCCGGCCACCTGGGCGCCGACCGCGCGGCGCGCGTCCGGGACGTCCAGCCGCACCGCCGAGCCGTTCCGGGTGATGTGGCGCACCGAGTACGGCTCGGTGTGCCGCCCCGCGGCGGCGAAGGTGGTGTAGCCGCTGGCCATGCGGATCGCGCTCGGCGTGGAACTGCCCAGGGACAGCGCGGGCACCTGGGGTCCCATGCTGGACGACAGCAGCCCCGACGCCTGGGCCGTCTGCTTCACCTTGTCCAGGCCGGTGTCCATGCCCAGTTGCATGAACGGGGTGTTCACCGACTTGGCGAGCGCCGTGCGCAAGGTGATCCGGCCCCACGACTTCCGGCCGTCGTTGTGGGCCGAGGCCTTCTTGCCGCTGCGGTTCCAGTAGGGGCCCTCCGGCGTGCTGACGGGCACGTCGTCGTCGCCGTCGTAGAGGGACTGCGGGGTGACCTGCTCCCGGGGCGCGTCCCGCCGCTTGACGGCGCCGTGCTCCAGGCCGGCCGCGTAGACGAACGGCAGGAAGGCCGAACCGGACGGCACCGTAGCGGCGTTGGACTCGTTGAACCCCTGCTTGCGGTGGTCCGGGCCACCGTAGACCGCGAGGATCCGGCCGTCGGCGGCCACCGACGCGGCGCCGTAGTGGGCGGCGGCCGCCGTGTTCGGGTGGGCCCGTTGGGCCTTCTGGCGTGCCTTGGCCACCACGGCGTCGAGGGCCGCCTCCCGCTTGCGGTCGAAGGTGGTGTAGATCTGATAGCCGCCCAGGTCGAACTCCCTGGCCGACAGGTGCCCGGCGTCCTTGGCGTACTGGGAGGCGAGTTCCACCAAGTAGTCGCTCTGCTCACCGGTGTCGTAGAGCGGGTTCCGCTTGAGCGGCTCGGGGAAGGTCCGGTACTCGGCCCGCGCGGCCGGCGACAGCTTGCCGATCTTGACCATCCGGTTGAGGACCCAGTTCCAACGCTCCACCGCCCGCTCGTGGTTGGCCGCGCTCAGCGTGGGGTCGTACAGGCCGGCGCCCTTGAGCAGCGAGGACAGGAACGCGGCCTCGCTCACGTTGAGTTCGCCGACGTCCTTGCCGTAGTACGCCTGCGCGGCGCGCTGGATGCCGTAGGTGCCGCGGCCGAACCAACTGGTGTTGAGGTACCCCTCCAGGATCGCGTCCTTGCTCATCCGGTTGTCCAGCTTGAGGGCGATCATCGCCTCGGTGAACTTGCGGCTGACGGTCTGGTCCTGGTTCAGGTAGACGTTCTTGACGTACTGCTGGGTGATGGTCGAGCCGCCCTGGGTGTCGCCCCGGCCGACCGTGCGCCACAGGGCGCGGGTGATCCCGGTGAACGAGACGCCGGCGTCGCTGTAGAAGCTCTCGTTCTCGGCCGCCAACACGGCCCAACGGACGTCCTCCGGTATGCCCTTGAGCGGCATCGCCTGTCGCTGCACCCAGCCGCTGCGGGCCATGGGCGTGCCGTCGGACCAGAAGAACACGTTGTCCTGCTGGGTGGCGTAGGCGTTGAGGTCCTTGGGGATGTCGGTGGCGGCGTAGGCGATCCCCAGGAACAGTCCGGACAGGCCGATGACCGTCGACGCGATGCCCAGCCACTGTCGGCCGGAGGGGGCCCAGCGGCGCCAACCGGTGCGGCCCGGGCGCGGATAGCGGGGTCTGAGCCGGCTGGCGTACGGCGCCAGCCGGGCGACGAGGGCGGCCGGCAGCGCACCTCTGCGGAGGGAGCCGGGCGATGACTGTGCGGCCCTGCGCCGGTCGGCCCGTCCGCCGGGACGCTCCGGCCGGCGTATCAGTAAGGTCTCGTCGGTGAGCGTGGGAGGCTCGACCCTCAGCTGTAACGTCCGCTCGGGGTCCCCGGGTTGAGGTGCGCGGGCGTCGCTGTCCGCGCCGGCGACGGGCTCCCGGGGCGTGGCCCGTCGGCGACCCGATGGCGCGCGGTCCTCGTCCGGAGTGTCCGGCCCCCGCCCAGTCCCTGTCACTCCGTCTTCCCTCCGCACGGTGCGTGTGGCTCGCACGGGGGTGACGCAGTCGCCGCCCCCGTCCCCCCGGCCACACCGCGGCCTTCACCACTTACACAAATCTATCAGCGATATTTTCGAAATCTCCACGCAATGGCCGAACGGAAACAAACGGAACAGATGGCCGGGCCGGGCGGCCCCCACAACGCAGTTGGGGCAGGGCCGTCCGACCCTGCCCCTCCGCTCCAGTGGTGCCGACGCGTCATATGAGCAGGGCGAACATCGCGGCCATGCCCAAGCCCATGGCCGCGTGACAGGCCGGGCCGAACGCCTTCGCACCGCTCCGCGTGGCCGACCCCGACGCCGCCTCACGGGCGGAGCGCGCCAGGTCGAAGGCGCGCGCCAGCCACCGCAGCGCGACCACGACCAGGAGGACGGCAAGTACCGCGGCCGTCAGCCGCTGACCGGTGCCGGTGAGGCCCATCGTCGTGGCGCCGGCAGACCCCGTCATCTGCATGCCGGGCATGTCGTCCATGGCCTGCCCTCCGCCCCGACCGGCGGACACGGGCGAGGAACCCATCACGGCGACCATCCACGCCATGGCCCCCATCATCAGGACGTGCGGCAGGGCGGCGAGCAACGCCCGGCCCCGGTCGGCGGATTGGGCGCGGAGCGGCCCGGCGCAGCCGAACCACAGCGCGCCCGCGACGAACACCCCGACCTGTGGCCCGGCGGGCAGGCCCATGCCCCAGGGCCACACCATGGCGATCATCAACACCCCCATGAGGACGTGGAGTCCGTGGTCGATCCGGTCGACCAGCGCCCCGTCGCGAGCCACGACCGACCGCAACCCGTAGAGCACCGGAAGGGCGTTGAGCGCCGTGAGGACCCAGCGCAGCCCGCTCGCGGCGATCACCTGGCGCCTCGCTCTCCGCGACGGCGTCCTACGGCGCCCACGGCCAGGTCGACGAGGAGGAACGCCAGCAGCGGCAGGCCGAACAGCGGGACGTGGTAGCCCACGACGGCGATCGCGACCACGGCCGGGGCGAGTACCCGCCCCGGCAGCCGGCGCCAGGCACCGCGCGCCGGCGCCCGTCCGAGGGCGCCGCCGGACCTGGTGGGCCGGCGCAACCACCACATCCGGTAACCCCAGAGGATCATCATGATCAGGCCGACCGCGAGGAGCGCCAACACGATCTGGTTGGCCAGGCCGAACAGCAGGCCCATATGGGCGTCGACGCCCCAACGGGTCAGCTTGGCCAGCACCGGATAGTCGTCGAATTTCAGGGTGGCGGTCACCTTCCCGGTGGCCGGATCGACGGCCACCGAGTCCTGCTGCTCCGGCCAGGAGCGGGTGTTCTCCTTCACGACGTAGGCCGAACCCGCCTTGACGGGTGGGGAGATGACGACCAGTCCGCGCAGGCCGGCACCGTGCGCGGCGGCCGCGACGGCGTCGATGCCGACGTCCTTCGTGCGGGCGGCACCGGAACCGTCCCCGGACGTGCCCCCGCCACCCGTGGCGAGGGCCGCGGAGACCGTCGGGGTGTTGCCGCCCAGCGCGCCCTTGAGCTCGCCGATGCTCGCACCGGCATGCGCGGACCAGGTCAGGCCCGTGGCGGACAGCCCCAACAGGCCGACGGACGCCCACACACCCACCGCGCCGTGCCAGGACATGGTGCGGCGCCGGCCCCTGGCGCCGCGGCGCGGCAGGACGACAGCGCGCAACCGCCGCCGGGTGCGGGGCGCCCCGATCCACAGGGCGAGCCCGCCGAGGACCTCGACCCACAGCCAACTGGCGGCCAACTCACTGTAGTTGCGGCCGAGGTCGCCTAGATGCAGCGTGCGGTGGAGATCGTCGAGCCAGGCGCGGACCGGCAGCCACTGACCGTTGGTGCGCAGCGTGCCGAGCACCTTGTGGTCGTAGGGGTCGACGAACGCGGTGAGCGTGGTGCCGGTGGGCAGTCCGGGCCTGTCGAAGACGACCCGGGTGCTGTCCGTACGGCCGGGTGCGGGGCTGACCGACACCAGCGTGCCGTCCGGCACCGCCCGCCGGGCGGCCGCGACCTGACTGGCCAGCGAGGCGGCCTCGCCCCGCGGGCTGACCTTCAACTCGTGTTTGTAGAGCACCGATTCGAGCTGCGGCGCGGCGGTGTACGCCAGCCCGGTCAGCGCCGCGACGAGGAGGAACGGACCGACGAGAACGCCGGCGTAGAAGTGCAACCGCAGCAGCAAGGGGCGCAGGCTTCCCCAAGTGCCCGGCTCGGCCGCCGCGTTGGCCGGGACAGCCTCGGTCCCGTCGCCTGACGCCCCGCCCGGTGGCGCAGCCGTCCCCTCTGGCGCGACTGACGTGCTGCGACTTGCGGCCATGGCGGACTCTTCTTCCTGCGGATGTCTCGATCGTCGACCGATGTCTACGGTCCGCAGGAGGAGTCGGATCGCCGGCACGAGAAGTTCCCGCGCGCGCGATGTGAGCGTGGTCACGCTGGAGAGGCGGTGAATGGGGGAGCGGATGCCCGTTGACCTTGATGGGGCGCGGTGCGGGACCGTCAGCCGGTCAAGCTCCGTGTGGTGAGCGGGAGTTTCCACACGTTGCGACGGTGCATGGCGGTGAGGCTGTGGTGCAGGGGAGAGGGCGGGACGGCCAGCACCGTGCAGCAGGCGCGTGCCACGCAGTACCGGGAGACCGAGGGCCACATTCCGCGACGCAGTCTGCCGCGGGCCCCGGCGCCGATCACGAGGAGGTCGTCGCTCCGGTCGGCGGTCGCCACCAGCGCCCTTCCCGGCGTGCCGCGCGCGACCAGGGCGTGGAGCGGAACCCCCGGCCCTTCGCTGCCGAAGGCGGTGTCCAAGGCATCCATGAGCTGTTCGCTCGCCATGCGGTGCCACGTGGTGACCAGTGACGCGCCGCGGGAGGGGAGGTCGCCACCGGGCGGCTCCCAGGCCAGTACGGCCCACAGTTCCGCACCCCGGACGCGCGCTTCCGCGGCGGCCCGGTGCAGAGCCGTCACGCTGCCCAACGAACCGCTCACGCCGGCCACGACGCGCTGGCCCAGGGGTTCGGCCATGGGCCACGCTCCTTGGATGTGCTGCCCTCGCGTGACCCGGGCCGCGATGACGTGTGCGACCGGGCCCCGCGTGTCTGTCGAGTTCATCGAAGCGCCGCCGGCGCAGCGGTTCCGCCTCGTTGGCGCTTCTCTTACGCGGGTGGGGGAGACCCTGACGACGTCATGACGCCGGCCGGTCGTCAGGTGAGCGAGGCCGGCCGACGCTGGGAGCGATCGTGACGTCCACGCCGCCGCCTGTGAGCTGTGCGGCCACGGGGGAGAGGTCGGGGATCACCACGTCGGCCGCGGAGGTCAGGGCGTGCGCGTCATGCGTCGTGGTGAGGGCCACGGTGAGCATGCCCGCAGCCCGTGCGGCTTGGAGACCGGCGGGGGCGTCCTCGAAGGCGACGCAGCGCGCGGGGTCAACGTCGAGGCGCTGGGCGGCGGTCAGGAACGGCTCCGGGTGCGGCTTGTGGTGGGTGATGTCGTCGACCGTCACGAGGTGCCTGGCCTCGATGCCCGCCGCGGCCAGGCGCGCATCGGCGACGCGGCGGGTGCCGGAGGTGACCACCGCCCAACGGTCCGGGGGAAGCGCCGCGAGCAACTCCCGTGCACCGGGGACCGGGACGGCTCCTCCGTCGGTGGCGTCGTCGACCTCGGCCTGTTGCAGAGCGGCCAGTGCCGAGGGGACCCGCTCGGCCGGCAGCAGATCGGCCACGATCGCGGCTGCCGGGCGGCCGTGCGGCTGGACGGCCAGGATTTCCGCTGTGGTCAGGCCGTGCTCGCTCGCCCAACGCAGCCAGCATCGCGACACGGAGGCCAAAGAGGAAACCAGCGTCTCGTCGCTGTCGAAGAGGAGGGCGTCGACCGAAAACTTCATGTTTGCCAGGGTACGTGCGGGCGCGCATTCTCCCCGGGGCGCAGGGGTGGAAGCCGCGTGGCCAACTGATCATGATGGTGCACGATCGGGGCTTCCCGGCCATGGGATGAGAGGCGGTACCACGTGAGTTCCACCCGCGCGGCGTCGGGCGAGGAGGCCGGTGAGGTCCGTCGGTTCTGGGGCGGGCTCGGTCTGCCCGGGCTGATCGACGTCCACACCCACTTCATGCCCGAGCGCGTCCTGCACAAGGTCTGGGACTACTTCGACACCAGCGGGCCGCTGATCGGCGGGCTACCGTGGCCGATCACCTACCGGAGGCAGGAGGCGGAGCGGGCGGCCCTGCTGCGGGAGTTCGGGGTCCGCGCCTTCACCGCGATGCTCTATCCGCACAAGCCCGGCATGGCCAGGTGGCTGAACGGATGGGCGGCCGACTTCGCCGCACGCACCCCCGACTGCCTGCACACCGCCACCCTCTATCCCGAACCGGACGTCGAGACGTACGTCCGCGAGGCCGTCGAAGCGGGCGCGCGGGTGTTCAAGGCCCATGTGCAGGTGGGGGACTACGACCCGGCCGACGAACGTCTGCATCGGGCATGGGGGCTGTTGGCCGAGGCGCGGATCCCGGTGGTGGTGCACTGTGGCTCCGGACCGGCGCCCGGCAAGCACACCGGACCCGAGCCCATCGCGCGGGTGTTGGCCCGCCATCCGCAACTGCCGCTGATCGTCGCGCACATGGGGATGCCCGAGTACGAGGAGTTCCTGGACCTCGCCGAACGGTACGACCAGGTACGGCTGGACACGACGATGGCCTTCACGGACTTCACCGAGGGGTTCATGCCGTTCCCCCGCCGGGCCCTGTCGCGGCTCGCCGCGCTCGGCGACCGCGTCCTGCTCGGCTCCGACTTCCCCAACATCCCCTACCGCTACCACCATCAGCTCCACGCGCTGGAACGGCTGGGCCTCGGGCGTGACTGGCTGCGGGCCGTCTGCCACGACAACGCGGCGCACCTGTTCGGCCTGTAACGCGGCGTCTCGGCGCGGCGGGCGACCTTCTTGAGGTCGGTGCGGGATACGCACCGTGACCGGGTGGGGACGCCGTGGCCGCGGCCCCGGGGGGTTGCGGTCGCGGCGTCGGAGGTTCGGCGCGACGCTGGCAGGAGAGCGCGGCTCGCCTTCCCCGTGCGGGTGCGTCGGCGACCGCGTCGAACAGGAAGGCAGCGGTCATGGCAGCAACGCCGGACAACGGGCGGCAGCGGAGCGTCTACAACGGCAAAGTCGTCGTCGGCGACGCATTGTTCGCCGGCGTGGCGCTCACGGTAAGCGGCCCCCTCAGCATCCTTCAGGGCATCACCGCGATCACCAGGGACAGGGTCTTCTCCTCGTTCGGATACGCCTACCGATTCGACCTCACCGCGTGGGGCTGGATTCACCTTGTCATCGGTGTGGCACTCTTCGTCGTCGGCGTCGGGATCCTGCTCGACAAGGCGTGGGCGCGCGGAGCCGGCATCGCGGTGGCGGTGCTCAGTCTGATCACCCAGTTCATGTTCGTGCCGTACTACCCCGTGTGGTCGATCATCGTGATGGTATTCGACCTCCTCATCGTGTGGTCGCTGAGCAGGTCGTTCCACCCGGCGGCCCGCGGCGGCCGGTAAGCGGGGCTCGGGCCGCCCTCACCCGAGGAGTCCCCGGCAGGACGGGAACGCCCGTCCTGCCGGGGCTCGCTCGCGTCCCGATCCCCCACCGGCCAGGAACCCTCAGGGGCCGAGCGCTCACATGGTGTTGTATCGAGTAGATCAATAAGAGGTTAGGCTTGCCTAAGCCGAACCGGGGGTCGGGGCCTTTCTCGCGCCGTCCGGACGGACTGTCGACCGCAGTCAAGTGGGCCGTGCGCACCGCGGCCCGGGAGAAAAGGACCTGGCATGGCCATCGCTTCGCGCCGGATATCGCGTCGTCTGTTCACCGCCTCGGCGGTGACCTCACTGCTGTTGGTCACCAGCGCCTGTGGTGGTGGGGGAGACGACGACAGCGCCGCCGCGAGCGGCGGTAACGGCGCCTTCCCGGTGTCCATCAAGAGCGCGCTGGGCACGGCCACGATCAAGAAGGAACCCAAGCGGATCGTCACGCTCGGTCAGGGCTCGGCCGAGACGGCAATTGCCCTGGGGCACACGCCGGTTGGCGTGGAGGAGTACGCCTGGGGCAGCGACAAGTCCGGTTACCTCCCCTGGATCCGGGACGCGGTGAAGAAGTCCGGCGACCCGCTGCCCAAGCAGTTCAAGGGAGGCGACCAGCTCGACACCGATGCGATCACCGAACTGGCCCCCGATCTGATCCTGGCGCCGTGGTCGGGCATCACGGCCAAGCAGTACGACCTCCTCAAGGACATCGCTCCGACCGTGGCGTATCCGGACAAGGCGTGGAGCACCCGCTGGGACCAGCAGATCAACACCATCGCCAAGGCGGTCGGCCAGCCGGCGAAGGGCACCGAGCTGATCAAGGGCATCAAGAAGCAACTGTCCGATGCCGCCGCCGCCCACCCGAACTACAAGAACGTGACCTTCTCCTACATCTACACCTCCGGGCCGGGCACGTTGGGCGTGTTCAAGCCCGACGAGCAGCGGGTGGAGATGGTCAAGTCCCTGGGGCTCAAGGTCGACCCGGTGGTCGACACCTTCAAGGAGACCGACGGCACCGCCTCGTCGCTCATCGGCCTGGAGAACGCGGACAAGCTGAACAAGAGCGACGTGCTGTTCACCTTCTACTCCGACGACAAGACCCGGCAGGAGATCGAGAAGCAGTCGCTGTACGCGGCCATGCCGGCCGTCAAGAAGGGCGCCGTGGTGGCGAGTTCGGACAACTCCTTCGTCACCGCCTCCTCCATGATCAACCCGCTGACCGTGCCCTACAGCATCGAGCGCTACCTGCCGCTGATCGACGGCGCGGTGAAGAAGGCCGGCAAGTAGCGTCACGGGACGGGGTGAGGACATGACCGCGACCATCGACACCGCGCAGCAGCGGACACCGGTGCGCCGGCCCGGCCGGCGCACCGCCGCCCTGCTTCTCCTGGCCCTTCTGGCCCTGGCCCTCGTCTGCCTGGCCAGCATCATGTTCGGCAGCAAGCCCCTGACCGCGGGCCAGGTCTGGGACGCCGTGACGGGCCACGGCGACGCCTACACCACGACCGTGGTCGAAAGCCGCTATCCGCGCACCGCGTTGGGGATCGTGGTGGGTCTCGGCCTCGCCGTGGCGGGCGTCCTGATGCAGGCGGTGACCCGCAATCCGCTGGCCGAGCCGGGCCTGTTGGGCGTCAACACCGGGGCCGCCGCGAGCGTGGTGGCCGGCACCGCGTTCGCCGGCGCCTCCGGGCAGACCCAGACACTGCTGTGGGCGCTGCCCGGCGCCCTGCTGACCGGCGTGTTCGTCTACGTCATCGGCACCCTCGGGCGGGGACTGAACCCGGTGCGGCTGGTGCTGGGCGGCGCGGTGCTCACCGCGGTGCTGAGCGCCTTCGTCCAGGCCGTCACGCTCAGCCGACCGCGGGTCTTCGACAGCTACCGCTACTGGGTCGTCGGGGCCCTCGGCGGCCACGACTGGGACGCCGTGCGGAGCGTGCTGCCGCTGACCGTCGCCGGACTCGCGGTGGCCCTGTTCCTGGGCCGCAGCCTGAACGTCGTTGCCCTGGGCGAGGATTCCGCCACGGCTCTCGGGGCCCGCCCGGAGCGCGTCAAGGCCGCCGCGCTGCTGACCGCCACCCTGCTGAGCGCCGCCGCCACCGCGGCCGCGGGACCGATCGCCTTCGTCGGCCTGGCCGTTCCGCACCTGGCCCGCACCCTCCTCGGGGCCGACCTGCGACGCCAGCTCGCGCTCAGCGCCCTGCTCGGGCCGACCCTGCTGCTGGCCGCCGACGTCATCGGGAGACTCCTGGTGCGTCCGCAGGAGCTGATGGTCGGTGTCGTCACCGCGTTCGCCGGAGCCCCCGCCCTTCTGATCGCCGTCCGCAGGATGCGAGCCGCCTCGTGACCCACTCCATAACTCCGGCGTCCACCGCCACCGTTCGGCGGCCGCGGCCCGGCAGCCGAAAGTTCCTCGTCAAGCTCGGGTCGAAGGTCGCCCTGCGGGTCCCGGTCCGGATGTTCTGGGTCGGCGTCGCCCTGTGCGTGGCCATCCTGGCGGCCTGCACCGCAACCCTCACCGTGGGCCGCCTCGGCATCGCCCTGCCGGACCTGCCCTCGGCGTTGACCGGCCATGCCACCGGCGTGAACGCCTTCGTCCTGGACCGGTTGCGCGGACCGCGGCTGACGGTGGCGGTCGCCGCCGGCGCCGCCTTCGGGCTGTCCGGCGCCCTCTTCCAGTCGGTGACCCGCAATCCGCTGGGCAGCCCGGACGTCATCGGCCTCGGCCCCGGGGCCGGCGCGGGCGCCGCACTGGTCGCCCTGCTCTTCCCGGGCGCGCCGGTCGCGTTGGGGGCGCTCGGCGGGGCGCTGGCGGCCATGGCGGTGGTGTACGTCTCGACCGGGAGCGGCTTCCGCAACCCCACCCGACTGGTCATCGCGGGCATCGGGGTCTCGGCGATGGCGACCGCCTTCATCCAGTACATCGTCTACGCCATCGAACGCGACCAGGCCACCATGCTCAGCTCGTACCTCAACGGCAGCCTCACCGCCCGCTCTTGGGACGACGCGGCGACCATCGGCGTGGTGCTGCTGCTCTGCGTGCCGTGCGCCGCGCTGCTGTCCCGCCCCCTGGGCATCAGCGAGATGGGCCGGACCACGGCGGCGGCGCTGGGCGCGCGCCCGGACCGGGCCTTCACCGGTGCCGTGCTGCTGACGATCGCGTTGTCCGCCGGCGCCGTCACGGCAGCCGGCCCGATCTCGTTCATCGCGCTCACCGCACCCCAGATCGTCAAGCGGATCACCCGCGGCACCGGCCCGCACCTGGCGCTCTCCGCGCTCTCCGGCGCTCTGCTGCTCGTTCTCGCCGACCTGGCGGCCCAGAACGCCCCGGTCTTCGGCAAACTGCCCGTCGGCATCTGGACGATGGCGCTGGGCGGCGCGTACCTGGGCTATCTGCTCTTTCGCGAGTGGCGCCGCGGGGCCCTGTGACGCGGCGCGGGCCGGGCCCGCGCCGCGTCTCGGTTTTGTCGCGCAGTCGGTCAGCCGCGCGGCGCGCAGGCCGGGCGCCGTGGCACGACGCGGTTGGCGGCGGTCTTCTGCAGCAGGCCGTAGGCGAGGACCGGCAGCAGCAGATGTGGTTTGTCCGGGAGCGCCGTGCTGATCAGCACGGCGCTCGCGCTGCTGTTGTTCATGCCGCAGGCGAGCGTGAGCGACGAGGCGGCGGGCGGGTCCAGCCGCAACAGCCGGGCCGCGCACCGGCCGAGCACGAACGACAGCAGACAGACCAGCGCCGCCACGACGAGCGCCGCCCCGAGCAGTAGGGGACGCGGCCGGGCGAGGAACGAGCCCAGGGCGCCGCTGGCGTTGACGTACGTCAGGAGCAGTGAGCCGGCCAGGGCCGCGGGCACGACGACCCGCAGCCCCCTCTCCTGCCAGGCCGCGGGCAGGGCGAGTCGGAGCAGGATGCCCGCGGCGCAGGGCAGCACCACGCCGGCCAGGGCGAAGCCGCCGCCGGCCGGGTGGCCGCTCGCGGCGAGGGAGTTGGCGTAGCCGCCGCTGAGCAGCGGGGACAGCAGCCGGATCAACACGGGCGTGGTGAGCGGGCTGAGGAGGGTGGAGGCGAGTACCAGACCCACCATCGTGGGCTGGTCACCGTCGCCCTTGCCGGTCCACACCGTGGCGCCGGCAGCGACGGGCATCGTGACGATCAGGATCATCGCGGTGACCAGCCCGCTGCCGCCGTCGGTATCGGGCGACCGGTGCAGCAGGAACGCGACGAGGGGGATGACGGCCAACGGGATCGCCAGGTGCAACGCGAGCCCCGCGAGCAGCGCCCCCGGACGTCGCAGCACCCGGCCCAGCTCGCGGACGGGGACCTGGAGTCCCGCCGAGAACAGCACCAGCGACAGCAGGAACGGGGCGGTGGACAGTGGCAGTTGGGGCAGCGGACCGAGTGGCAGGGCGTGCGTGCGGCGCAGCCAGAGGCCGGGGCCCGGCAGGATCAGGGCGCCGGCGTAGGCCAGCAGGACGGCTCGGCCCAGGCGGCGTCGCAGCCAGGCGGTCGCGCGGTCAACGGGCGTGTCGGCGGTGGTCGGAGCGGGCAAGGCGGTCTTCTTCCGTCGCGGGGGCAGGGGCGGGACGGAGGGCCGCTATGCGGGGGCGAGGGGTGTGCGTCTGCATGGCGCCATGCTGCTCGTGCGCCGCGTGTGGGGGGAGCGATACGCGGCGGCAGTCAGGATGCGTTCAGGTACCCGGTGGGACGGTCGGGCACCATGACGTATGAAACCTCTGCGAGTCCGGCGGTTCCGCAGACCGGCCGGGCGACCCCTTCCCGTCCCCGGCCGCGCGGGAACAAGGTGCCCGAAGTCACCCTCTACTTCTGGATCATCAAGGTGCTGTGCACGACCGTCGGTGAGACCGCGGCCGATCTGTTGAACGGCAAGGCCGGTCTGGGGCTGACCGGCGTGTCGGTGCTGATGAGTGTCCTGTTGGCCGCGGTCCTGGTGGTCCAGTTCCGGATGCGTGTCTACCGGGCGGGCGTGTACTGGCTCGGCGTGGCGCTGATCAGCGTCGTCGGCACGCTGATCAGCGACAACCTCACCGACACGGTGGGCGTGCCGCTGGCGGCCAGTACGGCGGTCTTCGCGGTCGTCCTCGCGGTGGTGTTCGTGGTCTGGTACCGGCGCGAGCGGACCCTGTCCATCCACCACGTCGACACCAACGGCCGGGAATCCTTCTACTGGTTGGCGGTCCTGTTCACCTTCGCGCTGGGAACCGCCGCCGGCGATCTGCTGTCCGAGCGGATGAACCTCGGGTACTGGCTGTCCGCGGTCCTGTTCGCGGTGGCCATCGCCGCGGTGGCCCTCGCGCACTCCGCGCTGGGCCTGGACGCGGTGTGGAGCTTCTGGATCGCCTACGTCCTCACCCGCCCCCTCGGCGCCTCCCTGGGCGACTATCTCTCCCAACCCACCGGTGACGGCGGCCTCGGCCTGGGCACCGTGGTGACCAGCGTCGTGTTCCTGGCGGTCATCCTCGGCCTGGTCGGCTACCTCTCCGTCACCCGCAAGGACGCCACCGCTCCGGAGCGCGCAACGGGACGTCCGGCCTGAGCCGCCGGTCCGCTCAGCCGGCCGGCAGCCTGACCGTGAACCGTGCACCGGGGGCGTACGCGGGGTCGTAGGACACCTCGCCGTCGACGGCGAGGGCGAGCCGTCGCGCGAGCGACAACCCGAGCCCCGCGCCCTCGTGTCCGTCGCCGGTGTCCGCGCGCCGGCCCGGCTGGAACAGTTCGTCGACGAACGCGCTCGGGACGCCGGGACCGTCGTCGACGATGTCGATCCGCACGGCGCCGGGGGCGTGCCGTGCGGAGGCGGTCACGTGGGAGCGGGCGTAGCGGACGGCGTTGGCCAGGAGGGGGCTGATGATGCGTTCGAGGAGCGCGGGCGCGACCCCGACCTCCAGCGTGGTGGCTTCGCTCTCGACCGTCGCCGTCAACCGACCCTCCGCGTCGACGCGTTGGAGCAGGCGGTCGAGGACGGGAACGACGTCGGTGGTCCCGGGGGCCGTGGCTGGTGGGTCGAGCGTGCTCTCGCGGGCGTCGTCCAGCAGTGTGTCGCAGATCGTGCGCATCGAACGGGCGGCCTCGGCGAGCACCTCGTGGGTGGCGCGGGTCTCCGCATCCGTGCGGGGGCGGGCCCGCCACCAGTCCAGCTCGATCACGATCCGGGTGAGTGGTGTGCGCAGCTCGTGGGAGAGCTCGCCGGTCAGCCGCTGTTCGTGGCGCAGCACGGTGCGGATGCGGTCCAGCAGTGCGTCCAACGAGGCGCCCAGGCGGGCCAGTTCGACCGGCTGCGCGGCGGTGCCGAAGCGCGCGTCGGAGCTCACGGCGCTCCACTGCGTGGCCTGGTCGGTCATCGTCCGCACCGGACGCAGCGCCCGGCCGACGGCGAGGCGGGTGAGGGCGTAGGTGCAGGCGAGCATGACCGCGTCCAGGATCAGCGATCCCCACAGCAGGGTGTCGGCCGAACTGCGGTAGGGGCTGAGGTCCAGGGCGGTGACGACCGTTGCGTCGGTGTGCCGGCCGCTCAGGGGGCGGGAGCACAGGCGGAGGGGGAGGTCGTCGTGGGTGTGGAGGACGGTGCATGCCGGGGCGTGCTGCGCGGCGAGTCGATCGGCGGCCCGGGTCGGTGGGCTGTCGGCCGTCGTCGACGGGGGCTTTTCGAGCAGCCGGGTGCCGTCGTAGATCCACGCATTGGCGTCGAGGAGGCGGTCGTTGGCGGTCTCCAGGACGCGCACCCGGGGGCCACTGGTGTCAACGGTCGTGGCCACGGCGGCGGCCCGGCTGCGCAGTTCGCCGTCCGCCTGATGCTGTAGGTGTCGGTCCGTCGCCGCGTTGAACACCACGGTCAGGACGGTCATCAGCAGGCCGGCGGTGGTCAGTGCCACCAGGGAGAGCCGACCGCGCAGGGTGCGGGGCGTCAGGCGCCGGAGGAGGCGGTCGAGGGTCACGACAGGTGGTGACCGATCCCGCGCGCCGTACCGAGCGTCAGCGTGCTGCCGGCCCCGCGCAGCTTGCGGCGCAACCGCGTCAGGTACTGGTCCAGG
Organism: Streptomyces sp. NPDC090442; assembly: GCF_044769405.1. NCBI lineage: Bacteria > Bacillati > Actinomycetota > Actinomycetes > Kitasatosporales > Streptomycetaceae > Streptomyces > Streptomyces sp. NPDC090442. The sequence goes on along the minus strand of NZ_JBIVXW010000061.1, from coordinate 34,548 downwards.
GTGTTGTCACTCACGTGTGCGCCTTCGGGCCAGCCCGCCCTGACCAACTCCCGGCGGCGGACGGTGGATCCGTCCGCGGCGACGAGCGTGGCGAGCAGCCGGAACTCCGTGGGGGTCAGGGCGATCCGGTCACCGCGCACGGTGGCGCTGTGGCCGACCGCGTCCAGGAGGAGGTCCCCGGTCGTGGCCTTCGGGGCCGGCGCGGTCCGTTTGAGGGCGACGCGGAGTCGGGCGGTCAGCTCGGCGAGGTGGAAGGGCTTGGCGAGGTAGTCGTCGCCGCCGGCGGAGAAGCCGGCCAGGCGGTCGGTGAGTTGGTGCCGGGCGGTCAGGAAGAGCACGGGGGCGAGGAAGCCGTTGGCGCGCATCGCCTGGCACACGTCCCGTCCGTCCGCGTCGGACAGCCCGATGTCCAGGACGGCCGCCGCGATGTCGGCGGTGGCCAGCCGCAGGGCCGTGGCGCCGTCGGGGGCGAGCACCGGGGCGAGGCCCTCCTCGGCCAGGCCACGACGCAACACGTCGCGCAGGGCGTGGTCGTCCTCAACGACCAGGATCTTGTGGCGCATTGTTCTCCAGCGGCTCCTCGGCCACCCGCCGTGAGCGTGCCGTCGACGGATGGGGGCGTGTGCGGCAACGAGGGCGACGCAGGCCCCCGGTCGCGACTCGTCGGTCTAACGACCGTCAGTGCCCGGCAGTATTGCCCCTGGCAGGGCGAAGACCGACGCTCCCGCCGCTGCCGGGCCACCCGTGGTCGCGCAACGGGCCTACCGTGTAGCCACGTTGCCGACAGGTGTCCAGAATGCGGGGGAGTGCGCCGAGAGTTGACCGCCAGGAGCCGGGCGCGGAGGTGCAGTCCGAGTCGTGGAGCAGGACGGTGCCGCCGCCGCGCAGGTCGGAGACGACCGTGCGGTGGACCGATTCCGGAGTGGCCCGGGCCGTCCAGTCCCGGCCCCAGCAGGTCCACAGCACCGGGGTGAGTCCCAGGCGGCGGGCGGCCACGTGCGCGGCGGTCGACATGACGCCGTACGGGGGGCGGAAGAGCGTGGGCCGGCTGCCGGTGATCGCGGCGATCGCGTCGCGGGCGCGGGCGAGGTCGTCGTGGGTGGCGCGCGGGCCGCGCAGGAGCAGCGGGCGGTGCAGCCAGCCGTGGACGCCGATTTCGTGGCCGGCGGCGGCGATCTCCCGGACCAGGCCCGGGGAGCGGCGGGCTTCGCTGCCGAGCAGGAAGAAGGTGGCACGCACTCCCTGGCTGTCGAGCACTCGCAGGAAGTGGGGTGTGGAGCGGGGGTCGGGCCCGTCGTCGAAGGTGAGCGCGACGTGGTCCGCGCGGCCCCGACCGGCGAGGCGGGGCATGGCGCGGTTACGGAGCGGGCCGAAGGTGGAGACGACGGGAGCGCAGTGCAGCGCCGTGACGGCGGCGGCCCAGGCGGTCGCCCGGAGCGAAGGAGGAGGCGTGGTCACGAGTGGCGCCCCTCCGGAGCGTGGCCGTGGCCGGGCGCGGGGCGGTCCGGGTCGAGGCCGTGGCCGACGGCGCGCAACAGGGCGGGTCCGTCGTACGCCGTGGCGACTCCGGTGCCGACGGCGCAGGCCCATACCGTGCAGGCCGCGGCGGCGGTGACGGCGAGCCGCCGCGAGCGCACCCGCCGCCGCGCGAGGGGCCGAAGGGCCGGGAGGGGCGGCCCCGGACGGTGGACGCGGGCTATCTCGGCGGCCGGGCCGGCGGTCGAGGAGTCCGCGAACAGCGCGAGCGCCGCCGCCCGTTGGCGCAGTCCGAGCGGGCCGTCGGCCAGGTCGCCCAGCACGCTCCTGAGGTCGGCCGGGTCGCGGATCCACGCGGCGACCCCGGCCTCGTCCAGCGCCGCGGCGTTGGCCAGGCCGTGGCCCGGTATGCAGCGGTAGCTGGCCACCGGCAGCCCCGCGGCGAACGCCTCCAGGGACGTGAGCCCACCCGCGTTCTGGACCAGGACGTCGGCCGCCCGCATCAGGTCGGGCATGTCGTCGACCCAGCCGTGGACGTGCGCGATCCCGTCCGCGCGCAACTGCTCGGCGAGGGGCTGATTGCGGCCGCAGACGACGACCGGGACGGCGGCGCCGCCGTCGCACAGCTCCCGGGCGACCTGGCGTACGGGGCCGACGCCCCAGGAACCCGCGACCAGCAGCGCGAGCCGGGCGTCGGGCGGCAGCCCGAACCTGGCCCGGGCGCGCTGGCGTTCCGCTACGTCGCTGGGGTGGAACCGGGGGGCGACGACCGGCCCGCACACCCGGACGTCCCGGGCCCCGGCCGCCCGCGCCTGGGCTGCGGGCACGGCGTGCGCCGCGAGGTGGACGTCCACGCCCTGGGCCACCCACAGCGGATGCACCGAGAAGTCGGTCAGGTAGGTGAGGACGGGGACGGTCAGACGGCCGGCGAGGCGCAGGCCGCCCAGTACGCGACTGGCTCCGGGGTAGGTGGAGACGACGGCCCCGGTCCCGGGGCGCAGGGCCGTCAACACCCGTTCCTCGGAGGCGCGGAGCAGGGCCCGTGCCACCGGGCCGCCCCCACCGGCGCGCTCGGTGCTGGCGTAGATCCGCTGGTAGGCCCACGGCGCCCGGACGAGCATCCGGTGGTAGCCGTCCCGGACCGCTCGGCCGAGTCCGGCGGGCAGCAGGTCCAGCAGGTCGTACCGGTCGACGGCGAAGCCGCCCTCGGCGAGGCGGCGCTCCAACTCGGTGGCGGCACCGTCGTGGCCGGCGCCGACGCTCGCCGAGACGATCGCCACCCGGCGCGCGGGCACCGCGCCGCCACGGGGTGGCGGCAGGGTACCCGCGGGAGCGGGCCTCGGGAGCGTACGTCCGGGATGAGCCATGGGCTTTCCTCTGCGCAGAATGGGAGGACGCGTGACTACAAGTTGTAGTAGCTCGCGGTTCGAAGCCGGAGCATACCTCCTACAACTAGTAGGAGGTCACGGGGTAGCCTGTTCCACGACCAGATGACGGAAGGGCGAACGGTGAACGACTTCAGGGGCGGCGCCCCCGGCAGACGGGCGCGCGGCGAACTGGAGAGCAAGGTGCTCGCCGCCCTCTGGGCCGCGGACGGCCCACTGACGCCGCGCCAGGTCCTGCAGTGCCTGCCGCGCGACCTGGCCTACACCACGGTCCTGACGATCGTGTCCCGGCTGTACGGCAAGGGCATGCTCGTCCGGCACCGCGCGGGCCGCGGATACGCCTACGAGCCGGCCCGCGACGAGGCGTCCCACACCGCCCACCGCATGCGGTCGCTGCTGGAGGGCGGCTCCGACCGCGAGGCGGTGCTGGCCCGCTTCGTCTCCGAACTCTCCGAACAGGACGAGCAGTTGCTGCACCAACTGCTCTCCGGCAACGACGGCGGCGACGACCCCGGGCAGTCCACCGACGGGAAGTGATCCGGTGCTGATCAGCGTCTACATCCCGCTCGCCGTGACGGCCGTGCTGACCGTCCTCGCGCCGCCGCTGGCCCGCCGGCTCGCTCCCCGCCCCGCCGTCTGGGCCCTGGCCTGCACCGCGCTGGTCACCACGGTCGGCTGGACGGGGTCACTGGCCCTACTGGCCTTCACCGCGGTCGCCCAGATTCCCGAGGTGGCGGCGGAGGGCCGCTGGTCGGTGGCCGCCCTACAGGCCGAGGACCCCGTCCAACTCACCGTCGCCGTCGTCAGCGCCCTCGTCCTGCTGGCGGGCGTCCTCTCCCTGACCCGCGCCGCCGTACGGCAGGTCCGCCACCTCCTCTGGGCCAGGCGCGAATGCGCCCGGCTGCCCGGCGACGACGAGTTGACCGTCGTCGACGACGGCGCTCCGCAGGCGTTCGCCCTGCCCGGCGCGCCCGGCCGGATCGTGGTGTCCCGCGGCATGCTGCGCTGCCTCGACGACGAGGAGCGCGCGGCCCTGCTGGCACACGAGAGGGCCCACCTCCGCGGCCGGCACCACCTCTTCCAGACCCTGTGGCGGCTCACCACGGCCGTCAACCCGCTGCTGAGGCCGCTGGCCGACGCGGGCACCTTCGCCCTGGAACGCTGGGCCGACGAGGAGGCCGCCGCCCGGATCGGCTGCCGCCGGACCGTCGCCCGGGCCGTCGGACGGGCCGCCCTCGCGGCCTCGGCGCACGCCGCGCGCACCCCGGCCCTCGCCGCCACCGGCGGCGCCGTGCCCCAACGCGTCCGCGCGCTGCTCGCCCCACCCCCGCCGCGCCGCACCCTCCCCATCGCCGGCGGAGCCCTTCTGCTGTCCCTGTGCTGCGTCGGCCTCGCCAACGCCGCCTCCGACAGCGACCACATGCTCGACGAAGCGCAGCGAGCGCAATGCCTCACCGCGCTCGCGCAGGCGAGCCCGCCCGGTCCCGAAGCCCGCCACCACCACCCGCATGAGTGCTGCGCGCGCCATCTGCACACCGAACACCGGGGACATCGCGGGTAGGTGAAGGCCCCGTCGGCGTCGGGATGGGCCCGCGGCCAAGCGGCCGGGGTTCCACGAGCGTTACGGCGGCCGGCGACCGGCAGGAGGTGGGGCAAAGAGGCCGATGCGCTGCCCGCGGGGCGTCCCCGGCACCCTGTATGCCGTGGACGGCAGCGCATCGGAGCTTGATGCGGGACGAGCGCCCGCCGACGCGAGGCGGTGAGCGCCGCGGGCGTCGCCCTGACGAACATGCGGTGGGAGGGGCCGGCGGGACGGTGGCCTGTCCGCCGGACACCCGTCACGGTTCATGGCGCTGCCGGCGACGGCGCCCGTCTTCACCGTCGGGAAGGCACCGCGGGAGGGGCCGCCCGCAGACCGCGCTCCGGTAACCGGAACGGAACCTTGACCGCACTATCACGCCCGCCGGGCCGGAAAAACAGGGCGCGAAACCCGCGCACTCACACCAGGAACCCGCGCACGTACCACCGGAGCACGGTCGGGGGAGCGGGAAGCCGCCGCACCCCGGCGGACCCGCACGCGTGAAACCGGAAGGCCGGCCAAGGGGCCGCCCCACACCTACCCGAGCGAGCTCCTCGACGCCGGCGACGCCTTGCCTCCGGGCCGCGGCCTCGGGATGTACTGGTCGGCCCAGGCGCTGATGATGTGGGCGGCCCGCTGTGCCTGTCCTCGTGCGGTCAGGAGATGGTCCGCGCCTTCGAGCGAGACGAAGCTGCGCGGGTGCCGTGCCTCGCGGAAGATCTCCCCGGCGTTGTCGATGCTGACGGTCTGGTCGGTGGGCGAGTGCAGGACGAGTAGCGGCAGGCTCAACTCACGGATCCGGTCGCGGAGTTGAGCGCGGCGGACGTCTTCGACGAAGGCGCGCTTGAGGACCAGGGTCCGCCCGCCGACGAACCACTCGTGCGACCCCTCACTGAGCACGCGATCCATGACCGCGTCGTACTGCCGCTCGACGTGGCTGGGCTCGACGGGCGCCCCGATCGTGGCGAGCGCGCGGACGCCCGTCATCTCGGCCGCCGCGGCGAGGGCGGCGGCGCCACCCCACGAGTGCCCCACCAACAGGTCCGCCGGAGTCCCCCGTTCCGCCATCAGGGCCGCCGCGCGGAGCGTGTCCTGGACCTTGACGGTGAAGGAACCGTCACCCCAGTCGCCGTCCGAGTCCCCGATCCCGAGGTTGTCGAAGCGCAGCATGCCGATCCCCTCGCGCGCGAGCTGCTTGCTGACGCGCGAGGCGGCCGGCGAGTCCTTGCCGAGCGTGAATCCGTGCACGACGATCCCCCAGCCGCGGATCTCGCCGTCCGGCAGGTCGATCGCTCCGGCCAGTTCGGGGCCGACGACGCTCCGGAATCTCACTTTTTCGGTCATGTTGCGATCACCTAGGCAGGGGTTGTTCGTGTGCACGGGAGCGAGGGACGGTAACGAGGAGCGTAGCGGGCGCGGCGCTCGGCGCGGTGGTGGCGCGTCAGGCGGTCGGTCGCTCCTCGGAGGTCGGCTGGGTGGCGAGCAGTGTGGTGATCTCCTCGGCGAGCTGCGGGCCGAGCTCGCCCCAACCGTCCTTGTAGCCGTAGACGCTGGCCAGGGTGCGGGCCTCGTAGTCGCCGTTCATGATCTCGATGTCGGCGGCGGTGATGAGCGCCGGGTGGGGAACGCCGACGGCCGCCGAGACCTTCAGGAGTTCCTTGCGGAGGGTGCGCAGGTAAACGGCGGCCCGGGTGGCCTTGGAGGTCGGGTCGAGACCGCGGGCCAGCCGCGGGTTCTGGGTCGCGACGCCGGTGGGGCACTTGTCGGTGTGGCACTTCTGCGACTGGATGCAGCCGATCGACAGCATCGCCTCACGCGCCACATTGATCATGTCGGCACCCAGCGCGAAGGCGACCGCGGCGTTCTCGGGCAGGCCGAGCTTGCCGGAGGCGATGAAGGTGAGGTCGTCGGTCAGCCCCAGCTCGGCGAAGGTGCCGTAGACCCGGGAGAAGCCCATCCGGAAGGGCAGCGACACCGAGTCGGAGAAGATCAGCGGTGCCGCCCCGGTACCGCCCTCGCCGCCGTCGACGGTCACGAAGTCGACACCACGGTCACCACGCGCCATCAGCGTGGCCAGCTCCTGCCAGAACTCCATCTCGCCCACCGCGCTCTTGATCCCGACCGGCAGACCGGTCTCGGTGGCGAGCAGTTCGACGAAGTCGAGCATCGAGTCGACGTCGCTGAACGCGGTGTGCCGCGACGGGGAGGCGCAGTCCTTGCCGAGCGGGATGCCGCGGATCTCGGCGATCTCCGGGGTCACCTTCGCCCCCGGCAGCATCCCGCCCAACCCCGGCTTGGCGCCCTGGGAGAGCTTGATCTCGATCGCCTTGACCGGGGCGCCGGCGATCACGTCCTTGAGCTTGTCGATGTTGAAGCTGCCGTCCTTGTTGCGGCAGCCGAAGTAGGCCGTACCTATCTGGAGGATGAGGTCGCCGCCGTTGCGGTGGTACGGCGAGAGGCCGCCCTCGCCCGTGTTCTGCATCGTGCCCGCCAGCGCCGCCCCCTTGTTGAGTGCGGTGATCGCCGCGCCGGAGAGCGATCCGAAGCTCATCGCCGAGATGTTCACCACGCTCGCCGGTCGGAACGCCTTGGCGCGCCCGCGCGGCCCGCCCAGCACCTTGGCCGACGGCAGTGGGGCCTGCGGGTCGTGCGCGTCGGGCAGCGGTGCGGGGGCGAACGTGCGCTGCTTCAGGTACGCGTGCCCCTGCATGTGCTCGATGTCGTTGTCGGTGCCGAACCCGAAGTAGTTGTTCTCGCCCTTCGCCGACGCGTAGATCCAGGTGCGCTGGTCCCGACTGAACGGGCGCTCCTCGTCGTTGGAGGTGACGATGTACTGCCGCAGCTCCGGGCCGATCGTCTCCAACAGGTACCGGGCGTGACCGATCACCGGGAAGTTCCGGAGCAGGGCGTGCTTCTTCTGCACAAGGTCACGAGCGGCCACGAGTGCCAGTGCGGTTGCGGTGGCCGTGGCGATGCTCCGGGCGCGCATGAACGTTCCTCTCCTCGATGCTCGACCCCCTCGCCGTGCGGTGGAGCCGTCGTGTCGTGTCGTGCCGTATCGGGCGTTGGGCGGCGGGCACGACCCAAGCGGGCGTCAGCGTCCGTCGGAGAACGCGAAATGATATTAGGGGCTCGTCAGGACAGGAGTGGGGGCAGGGTCGTCGGTGGGGCGGTCGCCCCAGCTCACCGAGGGGGCGGGCGACCGCCAGGCACCGTCACGTGACCAGGCGTAGCCAGGCATCCGCGAGTGCGGCGTGGCCGGCCGGCGTCGGATGCACGCCGTCCGCGGCCCAGTGCTCCGGCCCGCTCGCCGCGGCGAGTTGGGCGAACATGCTGTCCGCGGCGAGCAACTGCGCGCCGTATGCGCGGGCGAGCTCGCGCACGACCTGGATCTTCGGGTCCAGATCGGCCCGCCACTCCTTGCGGACCGCCGCGTCGATGCGCGCGTGACCGGCACCGGCCACGACGGTGCCACGGATCAGCAGCAGGAACGGCTCGATGAGAACCAGCTCCGTGCCCGCCTCGGCCAGCGGCGCGAGCAGACGTTCGTAACCCGCCGCGAAGTCCTCCGGGGGAATCAGCCGGCCGTCCGGGTCGATCGTGTGCCACCCCATGTCGTTGACGCCGACGAGGATCGACACCACGTCCGGGCCCGCGTCGAGCACGTCCGCCTGCCACCGGGCTTCCAGATCGCTCACCTTGTGGCCCCCGATCCCGGTGTTGAGCCAGGTCACGGGCCGGTCCGGGTGCCGGAGTCCGAACTCGCCCGCGACGCGCAGCGGGTAGCCGAACCCGAGGCCGTCCTCGCTCTCCAGCCGCTGGCTGTCGGTGATCGAATCCCCGGTGAACATCACGGTGGCTCCCGGACGCAGGGTGATCGTCATCTGTGCTCCTTGGCCTGGGGGTTGGGAAAGGACGGGAGGGAGAATCGCCGGGAACGGCGCGGCGCATCAGGATTCCGCAGGGCCGAACCACTCGCCGGCGGCCCGCTCGAACGCCTGCCGGTCGATGTCGCGACCGTCCGCCCAGGCCACGATGCCGTCCGGCCGGACCAGCACGGCGCCCAGCCCCAGGTCGTCCTCGGCCGCCCCGGCCACGTAACGCAACCGACGCTGCCAGCCCGTCGCCGCGTCCCGCAGGTGGAGTTCCGCGCTGAAGTCGAGCACGACGCCCCGTCCGTCGTGCATCAGGTCGGCGAGGCAAGTGCCGTCCGCAAGACGGAAGTCCGGGGTGTTGCGACCGACCAGCGGGTGGTCGCTGCCGAGGTCGTGACGGGTCGCCCAGCCCGAGAGCCTCCCGTACACATACGTCGTCCCGTCCCGGGTCCCGAGCAGGTCGCGGATCACCCCCTGGAGGGCCCGGCCGTGCGGGCCCGGCGCCATGGCAGACACCTGGGCGCGGGACCAGTCGAGCACGCGCGCGCCGACCGGGTGTCGTTCACGGGTGTAGGTGTCGAGAAGGCCGTCCGGCGCGTGCCCGCGCACGGTCGCCGCCAGCTTCCACCCCAGGTTCGCGGCATCGCCGAGCCCGGTGTTGAGCCCCTGGCCGCCCAGGGGGGAGTGGATGTGCGCGGCGTCGCCCGCCAGCAGGACCCGCCCCCGCCGGTAGCTCGTCGTCTGCATCGCCCGATCGGTGAAGCTCGACGCGAGGTGCACCTCGTCCAGCGTCACATCGGTTCCGGACACCCGGCGCAGCACCGTCTGGAGGTGGTCGCGGGTCGGCTGGTGGGTACGGTCGAACGCGCCGCCGTCGAAGTCCACCATGCCGACGTGCCCCGTCGTGTCCATCCGGAGGTACATGCCGGTCGGCGTCAGGGTGATCCCCGGGCGGAGCTTCTCGGGATCGGCGAGGGTGGCGACCATGGTGTAGCCGGTGAACCTCGGCTCGGTGCCGACGAATGCGAAGCCGGCGAGCCGACGCACCACGCTGCGCCCACCGTCGCAGCCGACGACCCAGCGCGCCGGGTACGCGCGCTCGCCGGCCCGCACGACCACGCCCTCGCCGTCCTGCGCGACGTCGGAGACGGTGACGCCACGCCTGATCTCCACGCCGAGCTCGGCCGCCCGCTCGGACAGCACGGCTTCGACCGCATCGAGGCTGGTCAACGCGAAGTCCGGGGCCGGGCTGGGCAGTCGGAACGGCAGCGCGGCGAGGTCGACCCTGGCCGGGTCGAGCACCATGCCGGCGAAATGCCCCACGCCGCCGCGGATGGGGGACGACCCGTCCGCACCGAAATCCGCGGCGAGTTCGTCATGCACACCCGAGGCTTTCACCAGCGGATCCAGCATTCCGCGGCGGTGGAACCCCTGGAGCGACGTGGCGAACATCCCCCGCGTACCCAGTGGTTCCGTCCGCCACGGGGACCCGGGCTCCGGATCCCGTTCCAGCACCACGACGGAGCAGCCGGCGAGCCCCAGCTCGCAGGCGAGGAAGAGGCCGACCGGGCCGGCGCCCACGATCACCACGTCAGACATGAGAAAACCCTTCCGAAGACGGAAACCTGCGACGCATCCAGGCTGTTGGGGAGCACTCACAGCGGGCTCACACGGCGCTGACACGGCCGCGCACCGGCGCCGCCCTGATGTGAGGACATGCCGGTGCGTGCGCGAAGATGGGGGAGTGGACGGGGGCGCGCGGCTTCGCATCACGCTGCTCGGCGCCTTTGAGGCGTCTCGCGGTGACGCCGTCCTGCCCGTCCCAGGCGCCCGCCTGCAGGCCCTGCTCGGGCGACTGGCGCTCGCCGGCGGACGTCCGGTCGAGCGGAACGCCCTGGTCGACGCGATCTGGGCCGAGGACCCGCCGACCGACCCCGCCCACGCCCTCCAGGCCCTCGTCTCACGCCTGCGCCGAACCCTCGGCTCCGCCAGCCAGGTCGAGCAGCGCGCGGGCGGCTACCAACTGGCCGTGCACGCCGCCGACGTGGACGCGCTGCGGTTCGAGCGGCTCGCCCGCGACGGCCGGGACCGCCTGCGTGCCGGCGACCCCCAGGCGGCGGCCCTGCTCGGAGAGGCCGTGGCGCTGTGGGGCGAGCATCCCGGCACCGAGCCCGCGGTCGTCGCCGGGTTGGCGCCCGCTGTCGCGACCCGGCTGGCCCACGCCTCGGTCGAGGCCGTCGCCGACCTGGCCGACGCCGAACTCTCCCTGGGGCACGCCGACGTGGCCGCCACCCGCCTGGCCGCCCTGCTCGCCGACCACCCCGTCCACGAACGCGCCGCCGCGCTGCTCATGGACGCGCTCGCCGCCCAGGGGCGCCAGGCCGAGGCCCTCGCCCGGTACGAGCAGGTCCGCGCGAGCCTGGCTGACGACCTCGGCACCGACCCGGGTGCCGGCCTGCGCGCACGCCACCTGCGCCTGCTGCGCGCCGACCCGCCCGCCCCCGAAGCCGCCCAGGCCAGACGGAGCAACCTGCCCGCGCCGCTGACCCGTTTCATCGGTCGCGACGACGACCTCGCTCGGATCGAGGCGCTGTTCACGGCCGGTCGCCTGGTCACCGTGGTCGGCCCCGGCGGCGCCGGCAAGACGCGGCTCGCCGTCGAGGCCGCCCGCCGCCACCGGCCGGAGTACCGCGACGGTGCCTGGATGATCGACCTCGCCGCGGTCACCGAGCCCACCAAGGTCGGCACGGCGCTGCTGGCCGCGATCGGACTGCGCGGCTCGGCGCTGTTCGAGGCGTCGGCCGAGCTGCACGGTGATCCGGTCGGCGAACTGGACGTACTGACCGACCAGTTGAGCGGCCGGGAGAGCCTGCTCCTGGTGGACAACTGCGAGCACCTCGTCGACGCCGTGGCGCACCTGGTCTCGGCGCTGCTGGCCCGCTGCGCCGGACTGCGGGTGCTGGCCACCAGCCGGGAGCCACTGGCGATCGACGGCGAGGCGCTCGTCCCGCTCGGCCCGCTGCCCCTGCCCGAACCGCACGCGGACGTCGAAGGCGCCCGCCGGACGGCGTCGGTGCTGCTGTTCCGCGAGCGGGCGGCGGCCGTACGGCCCGGGTTCGACGTCGACGAACACCACCTCGGCGAGGTGCTGCGCATCGTGCGGGGCCTCGACGGCCTGCCGCTCGCCCTGGAGTTGGCCGCGGCCCGCCTGCGCACCCTCTCGCTGCCCGACCTGGCCGCCGGACTGGCCGACCGGTTCCGCCTGCTGACCACTGGCAGCCGGACCGCCGTCCCACGGCACCGCACCCTGCGCGCGGTCATCGCGTGGAGCTGGGACCTGCTCGACGCGGACGCGCGTACGCTCGCGGAGCGGATCGCGGTGCTGCCCGGTGGCATCACACCGGCCTTGGCCACGGCGGTCTGCGCCGGCACCGCGGTGCCGGCCGACGAGATCCGGGAGCTGCTCGCGGCCCTGGTCGACCGGTCGTTGCTGCACCTCGCGCCGGACACCGGCCGGTACCGGATGTTGGAGACCATCCGCGAGTACGGCCTGGAGCGCCTGGCCGAGCAGGACACCCTGACCGTCGCGCGGGACCTGGCCGCCCGTCACCTCACTGAACTGGTCGGCCAGTACGACCCGTTGCTCCGCGGCCCGGAACAGCTCGACGCCCTCCGCGCACTGCGCGCCGAGTACGACAACGTGCTCGCCGCGCTGCGCCACCTCAACGACACCGGCGACGCCGACGGCGCGCTCGGCCTCGCGGTGAACCTGATCTGGTGCTGGCACATGCTCGGCCGGAACGTCGACGCGGCCTACTGGCTCGGCAGGGCGATCGCCCTGCCGGCCGCGCGGCCAGGCGTGCGGCGCGACATCGCCGAGGGGTTGCTGCTGCTCAACTTCCTCGCCACCCCGGGCGCACTGGTCATCGACGCGGCCAGGGAGCGGCGCGAGGAACTGCGGGTGCTCACCGACCGCCTGCGGAACCAACCGGAGTTGCCGGGCTTCGACGGCGCACTGCTCACGATCAGGCTGGCCTCCCTGGACAACGACCACGCGTCCCCAACGACCTTCCGGCGGCTGGTCGACGGGCCGGACGTCTGGCTGGCCGGGCTGGCCCGCATGTTCCGGGCCTACCACGCCGAGAACGAGGGCCAGCTCGACCAGGTACGGAGCGACGTGCTCGCCGCCCTGGACTCCTTCCACCAAGCCGGCGACCGCTGGGCCCTGGCCAAGGCACTGCCGCTGCGCGCCCTGCTGCGGCAGTACGACGGCGATCTCGACGGCGCGCTGGCCGACTTGACCGAGGCCAAGCGGTTGGCCCGCGAGTTCGGGTCACTCGGACTCGACGACGAGATCTTCATCGACTGGCGCCGCATCGATGTCTACGAGCGGCTCGACCAGACCGCACGGGCGAGCACGATGTTCGCCGCGGCCCGCGAACGCGTGCTGCGCTCGGCGTCACCCGAGCTGGCGATCGTGCTCGACGCTCGGGAAGCCGGTCTGCGGGTGCGGATCGGTGACCTCGGCCGGGCACGCGAGCTGGTCGAATCCGCCGAAACCGGGCTCTCCGAGCAACTCCTGACCGTCCGCCCCCACGGGCAGGCGCTGGTCGCCACGGCCCGCGGTGCGCTCTGTCTCGCACTCGGCGACGGGCCGGGCGCCGAGGAGGCGCTGGACCGGGCGTACGCGGCGGCGGTCGACAGCGGGGACCTGCCGTTCGCCGCGACCGTGGTGGTCACCGTGGCGGAACTCGCCGCGTTCTACGGGTGGTACCGGGACGTTGCCGCCCTGCTCGGCGCGGCGGCCCGCCTGCGGGGCGCCCATGACCGCACCGACCCGCAGGTCCGCACGCTGAGCGCCCGCAGCCGGCTCACACTCGGCGACACCCGCTTCACCGAGGCATACGAGACCGGCTGGCAACTGGACCCACCAGCGGCCCTGACCCGCACCGATCCGGCGCGACTGCGACGGCCATGCCCCCGGACCCGTCGGGCGGTTGACGTACTCGGATCCTTCGCGGAGGAGGCCGCTCCGCGGGTGGATACTGATCACCATGCGCGTTGACTTCGATCCTGCACACATGCCCCGCAACGACTTCTACAAGCTGCTGACCGCCACGGTCGTGCCGCGGCCGATCGCCTGGGTGTCCACCGTCTCCGAGGACGGGACGGCCAATCTGGCACCGCACTCCTTCTTCAGCATCGCCAGCGTGGCGCCGCCCGTGGTGCAGTTCAGCTCCGTCGGACGCAAGGACACCCTGCGCAACATCGAGGCCACCGGCGAGTTCGTGGTCAACTTCACGCCGGAGGAACTGTTCACGCAGATCAATGACACGGCTACCGACTTCCCGCATGGCGTGAGCGAGTTCGAGGCGGCGGCGATCGCTGCCGAGCCGAGCCTGCGGGTGAAGCCGCCGCGGGTCGCGGCCTCGCCGGTGGCACTGGAATGCGAACTGCACAGCACTCTCCGGATCGGCGACGGAACCGTGGTGTTCGGGCGCGTCCTGCACGCCGTCGTCTCGGACGACGTCCTGGTCGACGGACACCCGGAAATCAGCAGGCTGCGCCCGCTGTCGCGACTGGGCAAGAACGAATGGGGGACGGTCAGCGGCGTGCGCGACCTCGCCCGCATTCGGCATGAGGACTGGCGGGGCCCTGCGGCCGACCGTTAGCCGGTGCTGAGCGCGGGCGAGCGAGTGAGGGTTTGGCGCCAGTTCATTTGAGGGGGCTTCCGGAGCTCGACAAGTTACGGGAGCCTGGTCCGTGACGGTTTCCCAACGCGGAGAAAAACGACGGCGGTTGATCGACAGTTGACGGGTGTCGAATGTCGAGAGCTCGCAGTCGGTGTCGGGAGTGACGTGTGGACGGTTTCGGTGCTGGAATGACGGTATGCGGCCGGGGAACGTCTCCCGGTCTTCTCCCGTCACCGACGAATGATGCACTTCGGGGCGACGCGGTCTCCCTCGCCCGCGCGGATTCCGATTCCGCGGAGCGCTCGACAGGCTCCGGGGAAGACGGCGAACGGGAATTCGGGCAGCCTTTCGGAAAGGCATTGAGTCGACGCCGCGTACTGCGCGGGGTGGCCACCACCGCGGTCGTCGGAGCGGTGGCCGCCGCGGCGACGGCCCCCGCGGCCGCCGCGGACGAATACGCCACCGCCGAGCCCGACGACGGCCGGCGCCCGCTCCGGGTGATGACGTTCAACCTGCGGTACGCATCGGACACTCGCCCGAATTCCTGGGGCGAGCGCAGGCCCGCGATGCGACAACTGCTCCGTCAGGAGGCGCCGCACCTGCTCGGCACGCAGGAAGGGCTCTACGGGCAGTTGCAGGACATCGCGACCGACCTCGGGCCGCACTACGCCTGGATCGGAACCGGGCGGGCCGGCGGAAGTCGGGACGAATTCGCGGCGATCTTCTACGACGTCCGACGCCTCGCCCCCGTCGAGTACGACCATTTCTGGCTTTCCGACACGCCGTACCTGATCGGGTCGAAGACCTGGGGCAACACCGTGATCCGGATGGCGACTTGGGTGCGGTTCCGGGATCTGGGGAGACGCGAAGTCCGGGGCGGGGCGAGTGCCGAATCCGTGCGGAGTGGGGGAGGGGAAGGCGGAGGGAGCGCGTGGGGCTCCGGAGAGTTCTACGCACTGAACACCCACCTCGATCACGCCGTGCAGTATTCGCGGGAGCGCTCGGCAGCGCTGATCAATGACCGCATGGGCAAGCTGAATCCCGCGCTGCCGCGGATCGTGACCGGAGACTTCAATGTCGCGGCGCACAAGAATCCCGTGTACGAGGCCATGCTCGGGGGCGGGCGACTCGTCGACAGCTGGGACGCGGCAGGCGAACGGAGCGCCCAGTACGGAACCTTCCACGGATACCACCCGCTGGTGCCGGGCGGAGATCGGGTCGACTGGATCCTCACCTCGCCGGCAGTGCGCACGCGGCGCGCGGCGATCAACACGTATGCCATGAGAGGGCAGTTCCCCAGCGATCACCTGCCGGTCCAGGCGGTGGTCGAGTGGTGAGGCGCACCGGTGCGGCCAGGCGCGGGAGTTCTTGCTCGACATCCCGTGACCGCGGCGGCAGCGAGTGTGCCCCGGCTGCAGAACTGCCTGGTGGGTTGGCCGGCTGGCAATCCGGTACGAGGGCCGGAAGCGCTGCAACAGGCGCGTGTCTCACCGAACATGGGGCGTGAACGGTCAGCTCGGAGTGCGGTCGAGTTGCGCTCCGGCATCGGAGGCGGCACCGGAGTCCGGCGCCGCCCCTTGCCTGGCTGCCGAACTGGCGCGGGCCGGCATCGGTCTCGGGCTCAGTCTCGGTCTCGGCGCCGGCGTCGGTGTGGTGAGTACGGCGAGGCAGCCGACGACCAGGGCGATGCCGGCCCAGCCCAACGGGGGCAGGTGTTCGCCGACGACCAGGACGGCGAGGACGGCCGCGACGGCGGGTTCGAGCAGGGAGAGGGTGGTTGCGGTGCTGGCCGGGATGTGTGCCAGGCCCCAGCCGAACAGGACGTAGCCGATGAACATCGGCACCAGGGCCAGGTACGCGCCGACGGCGGTGTTCGCCCAGGAGCCGAGGAGCGGGGCGCCGGTGGCCAGGAGTACGGGCAGGAGCAGGACTCCGCCCAGTCCGAAGACGGCACCCATGGACGCGCCGGAGGTGACGCCGCGGCTGATCAGGCGGTGGGCGGCCCAGGAGTAGAGGGCGTAGGTGGAGCCGGCGATCAGGCCGAGTCCGATGCCGAGTGCGGTCGCCGCTGTGGAGTGGGCGCCGGGTACGGAGTGCGGGTCGGCGGCTTCGGCCGCGCACAGCAGCACCGTCCCGGTCAGCCCCAGGGCGGCGCCCGTCATCCAACGGCGCGTCAGGCGGCGCCCGTCCACGACGCGTTCGATCACGGCGGAGGCGAGCGGGGCCGAGCCGATCGACACCACGGTCCCGGCGGCGACCCCGGCCAGGTGCATGGAGGTGTAGAACGCGAGGGGGTAGGCGCCGACCGCCAGTGCGCCGAGCAGCACCACACCGCGTTGGGCCCGGAGCCCGGGCGCTTCCCGGGCGATGCGCGGGGCGGCCACGAGGGCTTGGAGCAGGCCGCCCAGCCCCATGGCGACGGCCCCGATCGCGAGCGGTCCCACGCCCGGGGCCAAGGTTGCGGCGGTGCCTGTGGTGCCCCACAACACGGACGCCAGGAGTACGCACACCGATCCCGTGCCCACCGAGCCGGTGGAGTCTCCGGCGGGCCGTCTCACAGTCGGTCCAGCAGGTCGGCCGCCATGGTCCGGGCATGTTCCAGGCGGGTGCCCGCGCCTTCCAGTCCGGCCCGGGCCATCGCGCCTTCCAACAGGAACGCCAGGTGCTCCGCCACCTTGCGGGCCTCCGCCCGCCGGCCAGGCAGCAGCTCTTCGACGTGACTGGCGAGCAGGGACTCGACATCCTCCTTGTGCCGGCGGACGAGGGTTCGTCCCTCGTCGCCGGCCGGCAGTTCGGCCGCCGCGTTGAGCAGGCCGCACCCGCGGAAGCCGTGCTCGTAGGCGAAGGCGGCGTGGTCGGCGTACGCGTCGAAGACGGCCAGGACACCACCGCGGGGGTCCTTGGCCTCTTCCAGGCGCCGACGGTAGAGGCCCAACCATTCCTCGTGCCGCTCGTCGAGGTAGGCCCGCACCAGGTCGGCCTTGGAGGAGAAGTTGTTGTAGAGGCTCATCTTCGCCACGCCGGCCTCGGCGGTGATGGTGTCGATGCCTGTGGCGGCCACACCGTCGGCGTAGAAGCGGCGTGCCGCGGCGGCGAGCAGCCGCTCGCGCGCGGCTCCGCGCCGCCTGCCGGACGGTTGTGTGGCCGCGGTGCCCGCTTCGCTCATCGAGCCTCACCTTCTATATTAGGTAGACAGGTCTACCTAATATAGCGCCGAGGTGCTGCCAGTGCGACGGCTCCCGCCGGCGCGGCCGGTGACCGGCAAGGATGCCGGGCCGCCGCCTCGTCGCGGGCACGCCTGCCTGGTCATGGACGGGTACGCGGGAGGGGGTGAGCGGTGAAGAAGGCCATCATGGTCCGCGCGGCGTTGATCGAGTGGGTCGTGCCGCCGGGACCGCTGGGCTTGGTGGCGCCCGGCCAGGTGTGTCCGCCGTCGATGATGCGGTAGTTGACGACGGTGTTCCCGCTGGCGCAGCTCGACCACGTGGTCTGGACGACATCGGGCGCGAGCTTCCGATCGGTGGCCGGTCCCGTGCAGTGGTCGCGCTCGCGCCACAGTTGGATCCAGTCATCGGTGGAGAACAGTCTGCGGGCCGGTTTTCCGTCGTAGGGGATGACCGGGTCCGCGGTGCCGTGCATGTTGAGGGACGGGAGGGGGCGCCCGCCGGCGGTGCAGTGGTTGTAGTCCTGGTAGAACGCCGCGGAGATGGTCGCGACCGCCGCGACTCCACTGATGCGGCATGCCGCCGACGCGGCGAACCCGGCACCGTCCGACTTGCCCGTCATGCCGATACGGGTGGTGTCGACGCACGGTGACTTCGCCAGCCAACGCACCAAGGCAGTGGCGAACTCGTAGTCGTGCGCCCAGGCACCGATGTAGGGACTGGCCTCCCAAGACGGCTTTCCCCCCTTGCCGTTGAGGCCCTGGGCGTAGAGCACGATGGCGTCGGCGTCGTCGAGCTGCGAATACGCCGCGAAGCGGCTGTCGGTCTCGCCGCGCCCGTGGAAGGCGATGATCGCGGGCTTCTTCGTCCGGGGCGAGGAGTTGGCCGGCACGTGCTCGATGAACGTACGGGTCTGCCCGCCGACGTTCATGGTGCGCGTGGTGGAGGAGTTCGGGGCGCTCGTACATGCCGACCCGCCGTTGGTCGGCCCGGCCGAGGCGGAGCGGCCCGCGGTCGTGGCCATGGTTGTGGTGGTCGCAGCGACTGTGGTGTGAGCGGTTGAACACGCCGTCAGTGGACCTGTCGCCAGCGCGGCGGCGAGCCCGACGGCCAGACAGTTCGCCGATCGACGGTGCGGGTGCCGACGCGTGCCCTGTCGCAAGCGATGTCGCATGAGTGCTCGTCTCTCTCGGATCGCGCTCGATGGGATGGCTCTTGTCGCGTCGCGCTCAACGCGGGAGCGCCGCGGTGTTGTCGCGCAGTTCGCGCAGGTGCTGTCTGGTGAGTTCTTCGGCGGTGGTGGGATTCCGGTCCCGCACCGCCTCGAAGATCGCCCGGTGTTGGTCGCGGTCGCGGGGCCGGTCCTGGATGAGCCGCCGCAGGGACCGCTGTTCTCGGTTTCGTGCCGCGAGCAGCGAGTCGACGACTTCGAACAGCATGGGATTGCCGGAGCAACCGGCCAGTTCGCGATGGAAGTTGCGCGGGCCGGTCCGGGGCACGCGTGACCGTGTGGCGATCTCCACGGCGATCTCCAGTCGCGCCAACTGGTCGTCGGTGCGGTGCTGGGCGGCGAGCGCGGCGATGCCTGGTTCGATCGAGAGCCGTGCCTCGACCAGGTGGAGGATCTGCTCGTCGTGGAGGGGCATGGAGTTCGGATTGAGCATCAGTGTCCGGCGCACGCCGGGGCCGACGAAGGTGCCGGAGCCGTGCCGGAGTTGGACGGCGTCGGTCGCCTGGAGCCTGCGGAGGGCTTCTCGGAGGGTCGGTGGGGTCACGCCGAACTGGTCGGCCAGGGCCCGCACGGTCGGCAGGCTGTCACCAGGCACGAGCCCCCGCTCCGCGATCAGGTCGAGCAAGCCGGCGGCCAGACGCTCGGAGAGGCCGCCTGGCGGCGACTGCGTCTGGGCCTTGCTGTCCGCCGTGCCGGATGGCATAACTCGCCCTCCCGCCAACGCAATTGACCAATTGACCATATCAATTGCGGCAGCGGCGGGGACGGACTTCGGGCAAGAGGAGTCGAGGCCAGGGGACGGCTACCCGGTGGGGTGGGCCGGCCGCGGCTCCTGACGCGTCCTCGCGCCATGCCCCGGCCTGCGGCGCGCTGTTGAGGCGAGCGGGGCACGCGGCGAAGGCGACGCGCCGGCCCGCATGACGTGCCGGGCCGACCCTAGGGCCGACGGGTCGACGAGGAGGTGCCGCGGACCTGGAGGCCGTTGAGGAGCTCCTGGGTGGCTGCCGCGACGGCGTCGACGGCGTGGTCGAACACCTCACGGTTGTGGGCCGCCGGTGCGCGGAATCCGGAGACCTTGCGGACGTACTGCAAGGCCGCGGCGCGGATGTCCTCGTCGCTGGCTTCCGGCGTAACGGGCGGGCGGAGGGTCCGGATACTGCGGATCAACGCCGTATAGCAGGTTGGAGCGGTGACCATCATCTGACCTGCGTCGCAGCATGCATGTTCGGGTAGTTCACTGCGTCTTCATGTAGTACGTCGCAGAGGTTTGCGTGATCGTTTTCCCAATCGTTTCCCAGTTTCCCGTCTGGTCGAGCCGACTGGAACGCTTGAGCCCAACTGGCCCGTCGCTGCATGGCGGTCGTCGGCGATTGGGTGGGTATCCCCGATGATGAGAGCTGCCTGGGACGACGGATCACGTAACGCTGGGAGCGGACATGACGGTGGGGGCCGGCACGCGGCAGGAGCGCGTCGCGGCGCGTGTGTGGATGGTGCGGTTGGATCCCGATGGCCGTCCCTCCGCCGGCGTGGTGCGCCTCACGTGTTCTCGCTCGGCCTGCGCGGACGTGCGCTGTGCCAGTGCTGTTGAGGGGCGCAGGGCCGCGGTCGCGCACGTCAACATGCACCTGGCCCACCTGCGCAAGGACGGTGGGCCGCGCAGTGCGGCCTGGTGCGGCTGCCGCACCGCCGAGTGCGCGTGGCATCCGGCGGCAGGGGTGGTGCGGTGCGGCGGTCCCGTGGTCTTGTCCGTGTATGCGGACCGGGCCGGGCGCTTCTTCGGCGGGGCAGCCACGGCGGACGCCCACCCACCTTCGACAAGCAACTCTACAAACAGCGCAACATCGTCGAACGCTGCTTCAACCGCTTGAAGCAATGGCGCGGCATCGCCACCCGCTACGACAAAACCGCCGAGTCCTTCCAAGCAGCCGTCACCCTCGCCTCAACTCCTGATGTGGGCGTGACATTTGAAGACAACTCCTAGTGCCGGAGTTGAGCCGGACGTACTCCGCTGCACGCAACGTCGACCACTGCACCGGGGGGCGATGGGCTATTGGCGAGCGCCCTCAGCCCAGAGCGTGGGAACGGTCCCGGGTATCCAATGAGCGACTGACCTGTGCGCGTCAACGCAGACGTATTGCTTCCCTTGGTAGACCACTACGTCCCCCTTGGAGTACGAGCGGCCAACGCCCCATAAAGGCGCCGACTTCGCGACTTCCGCCATGAGATCGCCCCTCACGAGCCCGACATCCCGCCGACCGCCGAAGATCCTTGCATGGCGTTACGTCGACAAGCTACTCCTCTGGACAAGAGAAGGTCGCGTCCCCGTACAACCCGTACCTTGTGATCCGTCCTCGGGTGCGCCACATGGTGCGCAGCGTCGGCTTCACCGCTACGACAGGATGCCCCGGAACACCGGCCGGTTCGGATGCCGTTTCCGTCCGCGATGCCGTGGCGGCCATCACTTTCGGGAGAGCGGTTCGATCGCCACCGAAAGCTCCTTACCGATGTCGAGAACCGGCACCCCATGGCTTCGATGGAGCCGGCCCGGAGCCCTCGGATCAACAACCCCTGAGCAATCCCGTCACCTCGAAGATCATCATTTTGAGAATTCCCAGCAGATCTTGACTCAGGGTTGACCTTTTCCCGGCAGGGTTTGTAGGGTCTCTGACGCATGCACCTCGTTAGGTGAGGCGTCTGCACGGACATAGGCCACTGACCCTAAACGTCGAAAGACGCCCCGGTTCAGGACAGCTCTTCCCGGACTAAGGGTTGAGCCCAAGTGGCTCCCGCGAGGCGGGCACGCCGTGCAGTGCTAAAGCTCTGTCGAGAGAGGTGCCGGGGCTCTTTGTGAGCGCCTTCTCCTTGCCTCTGTGCGTGTTCCCACGGCGCCCCCGTGCGCCTTGAGCAGCAGGAGGTGACGACGATGCGAAAAGACTCCGCCGGTTCTCGGAGCGGTGATTCGTCATGCGTCAGTACGTCGTCACCTTCCGCTGGCTGCTGATCACTGCTCGGTCACACCCGTTCTCCGCGGTCCTTCCGGGCTGTCCGGGGTCCGACTGAATACTTCCCGGCGCTTGCGCTGCCACAAATAGGACGCTCACCTACGGGTGTTCACCGAGCATGCCCAATTTTCGCTCGGCGCGCCCTGCGGATAACTCCGAAGAGGTTTTCCCATGAATCGTAAGGACATATTCTTCTACGCCCGTGCCCTGTTGGACCGGCCGGACGGCGACGCGTTCACAAGGCTGATGCGCAGTGCGCCGCCGGCCGACATCGCCGACGTCCTCTGCGACAGCTCACCGCAGCGGCTGGCCGCCGTCCTGACGCCGGCTCCGGCCAAGGACCAGGCTCGTCTGTTCGTCGAGCTTCCGGACGCGCAGCAGGACGCCGTCCTGGCCGCGATGCCCGAGACCGCGGTGGTGTCACTGGTTTCCGCGCTGCCCTCCGACGAGCGGGCCGACCTGTATAACCGACTCAGCCCGGAACGCCAGCGCCGGTTGCTGCGGTCCCTGGCCCAGGCCGAGCGCGATGACATACTGCGCCTCGCGTGCTACCCGGAGGGCACCGCAGGCGCGGCCGCCACCTCGCAGTACGCCACCGTCGCCGCGGGCATGACCGTGGCCGAGGCCCTGCGCACGATCCGTACCACCGCGCCGGACAAGGAGACGATCTACGCGGTCTACGTCCTCGACGACGCGGGCCGTCTGCGTGGCTCCGTCTCCCTGCGTGACCTGGTCCTGGCCGCCGACAACGCCTCGGTCGACGAGCTGATACACCGCGGCCCCGTCACCGTGCGCGCCGACGACCCTGACGAGAAGGTCGTCGAGTCCGTCCGTCGCTACGATCTGCTGGCTGTTCCCGTGATCAACCGGGACCACCGCATGATCGGCATTGTCACCGTGGACGATGCCATGGACATCGACCACGAGCAGGACGCCGCCCAACTCGCCCGTTACGGCGGCACCTCCGCCCCGGGCGGGCCCGACCTCGATCTGTGCGCGTCGCCACTGCGCCGGATCTTCGGCGTCCGTGTGTTCTGGCTTGCCATCCTCACCGTGTTCGGCCTGGTCACCAGCACCTTCGTCGCGGCTCAGGAGGAAATGCTCGAAGAGGTCATCATCCTGGCCGCCTTCATCGCCCCCATCGTTGATATGGGCGGCAACACCGGAAGCCAGACCGCCACTCTCGTTCTCCGTTCCATGGCGCTGGGTCAACTTCGTGTGCGGTGGCGGGACATCTGGCTCGTCGTGCGAAGAGAAATTGGTGTTGCCCTGGGGCTCGGAGTGGTCATCGCCGTATTGGAGGTCGTCCTCGCCTACTTCGCCAAGGGCGGCCTCAGCATCGGAGTTCTCACCACCGTCGGCCTGAGCATGTTCACGTGCACTGTGCTGGGCGCCCTGATCGGCAGCCTTCTTCCTTTCGTCGCACGTCGCATCGGCACGGACCCCGCGACGCTCAGCGCACCGCTGATCACCTCGGTCATGGACCTGATCGGTGTGTTCGTCTACTTCGGCTTCGCCTACATGTTCCTCGGCCATCTCCTCGCCTGAGCGGAGCCGTGAGACGCGGACACGCAAGGCCCATCGGTCAAGAGAGGAGAATTCATGGGTCGTTGCCATATATCTGATCAGCCGGCCAGTTCCGGTAGCTTAGCTTGACGCTTGGCAGGGGTTTCCCGGCCAAGCGTTTTGCGTGGACGGTCGTCGAGTTCGGCTCCGATGGCGCCGCGGACTTCGCAACTGTGGGCGGTGAGGTCAGCATGGGGTCGTCGCGGTGGATTCGGGAAGCGGCTCGTCCCAAGAGCCGACCGTCGAGGTCGGGCCGGCCGTGCTGGATGCCGTGGGCGCTCCCCGGTTCTCCTACCGGGCCCACAAAGGACGAAGTCTCTGAGAGGGCTGGTCTCTCTCACAAGATCGTGCGCTGAACCAGGGCTCGCGTTGGCCGCCTGTGGCGCCACGCTCGACGTCCGTGCCACGTGAGGGAGCGCCTCCCGGCCGTCGGCCGCCGGACCGGTTCGCCGAAGCGATCTCGGGCACCGGGGCCGTTCCCGCAGGCGGTGCCGGCCCTGCGCCGGTTCCGCGAGCACGGCTGCGTACACCGCCTGGCTCGCGACGTCGGCGCGTCTGTCTCGTGAAGTCCATCGCTGGCGGGGTGTTCGGAGGTGCCGTTGGCGGAGCGGCTGGTCAGGCTCCCGGCCCCGCGCCATCGCCGGGGCGTACGTCACCCGTTCGCGGCGGTGCTGCTGATCGCTGCGTCCGCCGTGGTGGCGGGCGCGCGGTCGTACGCGGCGATCGGGCAGTGGGCCCGCAGTGCCCCGCAGTAGATGTTGGCCCGGCTCGGTGCACGCCTGCTGATGTCGCTGAACGTACGGATCGCGCCGAGTAGATCGACGATCCGGCGGATCGTCTGCACCGTCTGCTCGGGAGGCCTGGCGGACCTGAGCGGCGAGGTTCCGGTCGGGGCGGAGTCGGTGGCCGCGGACGGCAAGAGCGCCCGCGGTTCCCGCCATGGTCAGAGCCCGGCCGCGCATCTGCTCACCGCGATGACCAGCGACGGGCAGACCGTCGCCCAACTGCGGGTGCCGGGCAAGACGAATGAAATCACCTGCTTCGCGGCCCTGTTGGATCCCTTCGACCTGGTCGGGACCGTGGCGGCCGCCGACGCCTTGCACACACAGCGTGACCATGCTGTCTTTCTCGTCGAGGTGAAGAAGGCGCACTACGCGTTCACGGTGAAGAAGAACCGGCCAGCGTTGCACGAGCGGCTTTGCACCCTGCCCTGGGAGCGGGCGACCGCGAAGTTCTACGACCGCAGCCAGGGCCACGGCCGCAAGGAAACCCGGGTAATTCAGGTGCTCACCGTCGATGACCTGGACTTCCCGCACGCAGCGCAGGTCGCGAGGATCACCCGGCATCGCACCAGCCTGAAGACCGGGAAGCGGACTCGCGAAACCGTCTACGTGATCACTGATCTCACCAGCTGACAGGCGTCACCAGAGAAGATCGCCCGCTCGTGGATCACAGTGGGTGATCGAGAACCGGCTGCGCTTCATCCGAGATGTCACCTTCGACGAGGACCGCTCCCAAGTCAGCACCGGCTACGGCCCGGAGAACATGGCCACCCTGCGCAACCTCGCGATCAACAAGCTCCGCAAGAACGGCCACACCAACATCGCAGCCGGCCTCCGCAAGATGTCCTACGAACCGTTCACCCGCCCCCTCAACCTCCTCGGCATCGCCCCGTAACCAGCGGCACCTGGGACAGCGACAAGATGGCGTGGGACGGGACAACAGGGATTCGTGCCGGACCGCCCCACGAAGTGGCGGCGACAGGCTGACCGTCAGTGCCCTGCGGCCAGCTGAACAATTTTGACGACGACCAAACCGACTGCAATGACCAGGTAGCCGCGCAGCGTGAGCAGTCCGGCCCGGCGCAGGGGGGAGAACTTCGGTTTCTCCAGGGCGGACAGTGCGGGGGTGCGCCACGCCATGCGGTCGGCCTCCAGCAACGCCTTGCGTTCTGCCTTGCTCAGGGGTTCGGGTACGGCTGGATCGTCCTCGTCCATGGCGTGCAGCCAGGCGGCTACTTCCGCGGCGGCGACTTTAGCCGCATGCCGCGACCGCAGGGCAACGAGGGTCCCGCCGAGACCGCCGACGGCCGCGCCGAGCGCGAAACCGGCCTCCAACTGCGTTGTGGTCAGGTTCGGGAAGAAGGTGGCCGCGGTCAGTGCCAGTGAGAGAAGCACCAGCGTCCAGACGATCACGCCCGCGACGATGTTCTGCTTGGTGGTGTTCACCCATGGGCCCAGCACCGACCGGTCGTTGCACAGCAGGACGAGGAAGACGGTTGCCGAAGGGAGCAGGACTCCCGCCAGTGCCTGGACGCCCTGGGTGATCAGGCCCTGGACCTGGTCGTTGGCTGCGAGCGTGACCGTGGCGGAGATGCCGATCAGCAGGGCGTAGCCGACGTAGAACAAGGGCCCCGCGACGTCAGGCCGGGTGAGAGCGTGACGCTCGACGCCGCGATCGCCCCGATGGCGCCCGGTTCCTACACGCTGGTGTGGACTATGGATGACGTCGGCACCGCTCGCTTCACCGATCGAGGGGTGCCGGGTGCGGCTATCAAGTTCTCCGTCGCCAACATCCCACCGCAACTCACGGCCGAATCACCCGGCAGCGGGGGCATCCTGCCCTCGCTGACCCCGACGCTGTGGGCCGCAGGGAAGGACTACGACCACTATCCGAGCAGTTCGATTCCCACTTCGTCTGCACTTCACCGAGTTCGCCCGGCCCCGGTGTCCCGGAGACCACCGCCACATCGACCCCGGGCTGACCGCTCAACCAGTCCCGCAGTGCCGCCAGATGCGACTGATCGGAGACCGCCAGCTCCACCCCGTCTCTCGTGGGAATCTCCGTCAGACGACACGAACCTCCTGGGTTGGTATCAGCGTTCAGCCGACATAGTCCCAGGAAGCTGACCGACCGGTGGTGGAATTGCGCATCCCGGTTACACGACCTGTCGGACACGGCCCTGCTCTCTCCCGAAAACTCCTTGGTGGCCAGGGGCGTGCCTGCCTCGTTCTGCCGTGCACCCGTGAGAACCACTAACTCTGCCTGCCTATGCGGCAGTTGCGGCACGCTGAGCAGTTTCCTCCTTGGCGCTTGACCAGCTCAGTCATGATGTGCCGCTCTGTCGCGTCGTGCAGCACCCGAGGTGTTACTACGCACACGACCTTGCCATCGATCTCGCCTCGGAAACCGTGGAAGTCTGGCCTGAGATCGAGCATGACCATCTCGTGCGCGGCGTCGCTGAAGCTGTCTTCGAGGTGATCGCGCTCGCCTCGTGCTGGTGTTTGTCGGCGTGGCCGATCCTGGTCAGGTGTCATTGGGGTCATCACAATGAGGATTGGTGGGGTCCGTGGGTAGCCACTCCCAGTCGGACGCGCATAGCAGCAGGTCTAAGTCGTCGGCGGTCGGACCCCAATCGGTGGCGGCCAGGACGTTGTAGAAGGCGATGTAGGTCCGGTCCTCTGGCGTCGCCTGCCGGGAGAGTATGCCGACCACACCGAGTCGTTGCCCGCATCCGGCAGGGCACAGGCGGGGCCTGGCCAATTCCGAGTCCGTATACTCGCGAGCCGGCATGCTCAGGAATCCGCAGCGCTCGCACAGTTCGTGGACGAAGGTCAACGTTTCGTGATCCATGGTGCCTGTCCTCCCTGCGATGGGGCGTTGGGCCAGGGCCACCGGTCCGCGACCGTGGCGGATTGTTGTCACCGCTGGCCGGTGGGCTCGGGCGGGCCGGGCTTGGCAGTGCCGTTCAGCGGCAGGCTGATCACAGGCGCACAGCGCGACGCCCTTCGCTCCGCGATCGTGAAGAACCCGGACGGGTCCAAGTCCCTAACTCCCAAGGGCAGGAGAGTCGGCTTCGGTGGCTGCTCCTGTGTGCGGAACGTCCAGGTGTGCCGAGACACCTCGGCGCCGGAGGTCCGCAGTGGCTCACTCACTTGGACCCAGCCCTTGCCCAACTCCGGGTGGCACAGCTCTCGTTCATCCGTACCGTCACCCGCGGCGCCCGTGCGGATGGTCGCCAGCAGGGTCCGGGTCCGGGCATCTTCCCGCGCCAGCTTGCTCAATTTTCTGAGCGGCGGGTTGTGCGGGTGGCGGGCGAGGGCGGAGCGTAAGGCCGTCACCGTTGTCGGCCCCCAGGTCTGCTCCCAGTCGGGAAGCAGGTCATTGCGCGCGTGCTCGTCGAACAGCATGTAGTAGTGGATGTTCACCGGGACGCGTTGGTCGGTGAACAGGCCGACGAAATTCGCGTTGTAGTCGAGGATGTTCCCGGCGAAATCTGCGAGGTACTCGATTGCGATGGATGTCTCGTCGCTGAGGATGCCAAGGCCGGATACGGCAATTGCGGCTTCGGCGTACAACGGGAATGGAGGTTCCTCGCCGCGAGCGAAGCTGAACAGACTGCCCCATTCCTGTGGGCTGAACCGCAGGATGCGCGCTACGCCCCGCAGGTAGTCAGCCGAAGGGTTGTCCAGCAGCCCGCGTTCCAAGCGCCCGTAGGTGCCCGGGCTGCGGCGCGTGACGGGGTCATCGCCCAGGAGTAGGTCCATGTGGGCCTGAGACAGGCCCGGGACCTTCAGCCCGCGCGGGTCACCGCGCTCAAATCCCAGACTGGCGGGGCTGATTGCTTCTCGCCCCTTGCGCAGGAGATTTCCCAACGCCTCGGAATCGTTTGCTCCCCGAGCCCGCCTTCCGCCCGGGATAACGCCGGGTGAGGCGTCTATTGGGAGCGCTCGAACTACCTGCAATTTCATCCCCCTTTAATGAGTGAAGCCGATCAGCAATGCTTCACTCCGCGGTCGGGAAAACCGCCCGTGCGACTCATCGCTGAATGCTCCGTGCGTTTGCTCGAAACGGCACTGCGCGCTGAAGGGGGCACGTGGCCAACCAGAAAGTGGCCCACGGCGAGTCGTAGCTCGATACCGCGACGGCGGTTGGCCGCCCTTGCGACAGGGCGGCCACCGCAAACACAGACGCACTACCAGGACGGAAACCAGAAAACCGACCCGAGGCGCTCAAAGCGTGTGCGACCACGCCGGGGACAGGATAGACCTTCCGCTACGGAGTTGTCATGACTCCTCAGGCGCGAGATCTGGCCTGCTCCCGAGCCTCGCTCGAAGGGAGCCCAGACGTGTCACCTCGACGACACAGCTCACCATCACCCACTTCCCAGCCGCCGGCCGGCCGACGCCGGGTACTGCACCGCGCCGCGGCGGCATCCGCCCTCGGCGCCTCCGTGGCCCTGGCCGGCTTCGCCACCGCGGCGCCGGCCCAGGCCGCCAGCCCCACCACCTGTCGCGTCACCACCAAGTCCTTCAACCTCCCCGGCAAGCCCGACGTCACCGTCAGCGCCAGCATCTGCGCCCGGTACACCGGCTCGTGGGGTGGCTACCGCCACTACCGTGCCTGGCTCGGCCGGGTGGAGTGGACCGGCGACGCCTGGTGGATTGGCGGCAAGAGGTTCAGCGACTTCTCCTTCTATGTGAAGGCGCACCACGGGTCGAAGTCGATCGGTACCTGCAACTACGTGTGCGACGTCCAGGACCTGCACACGGAGATCAACAGTCGTAACGACGGAGCGTAGCCGTTCACTTCGACCGACTACGGCTCGGTCTCGTTCGCCACGAAGTCCGCCAACTGGTACGCGGACGCCACCGTCAACGTCGACATCACCGACGACGGCTTGCCGGCACGGTCCTGGAACCTGCGCAGGACGGCCACGGTCACCTGACGCCGACCTCGTCAACTCCACGTGCCACGGGGCTCCTTCAACGCCTGACGCACGTGCACAGCACCTCTCTCCATGCGGCACGCACCGCCGTCACACCCACCACCTTCCCTTCGTGAGGACACCTCAATGAATGCGCGACGTCTTCTTCGCAACGCTGCTACCGCAACGCTGGCGACGGGCCTGCTCACCGGGGGCGCCGTGGCCGTGGCCGGCCCGGCCTCCGCCGTCGGCAGCGGTGCCTGCGTCCACTTCACCGTGCCCAACGACAACCTCGACAACCACCGCTACCCCACGGCGATCGGGATGCCCACGGTCAACGGCCTCAACCTCCGCACCGGGCCCGGCACCGGCTACTCCTCGCTCGGGAACCTCAACGCCACCAGCTCCGCGATGCGGATCACCTGCACGTCCTCCGGTGACCGGTGGTTGTACGGCAAGGTCACCGCCGGCCCCAACGCGGGCCGATGGGGCTGGGTCTCCCGGCAGTACACCCGCCTCTACGCGGACTAACACAGCAACTCCCGTGCACGTGATGCCCGTTCAGTGGCGCCCTCTCGGGTGATGCCCATGAGCGCGCCGTTACGTGCCGCACAGGCGCCGAGGCCCCTTGCCTCCCCCGCAGAGGCGGTCTCGGTCTGACAGGGGTGTCGCCGTCGGTGGGCGCAAGACGGCGACACCCCTGGTCTCCCCTGCAAAACGGCCGGTGACCTCGCCCATGCCACCTGGCCATTTACCTCGATTCAGAGAGAAGACATGTCGCCCAAGCCGCAGGACGCATCGCACGCAACCGCACCTGACATGGCCACCACCGATCGCCGACCGGTCCTGATCGTCATCGGCGCGGGAAACCACGACGATCACGCCCACCTGCTCCAGCAGATCGCGACCGTGCACCCGGTCGTGCTGCTCGATGCCGAGCCGCCGGCGTGGACCTGGGAGTACGTCGCAGGGCTGTGGGCCTTGAGCATGGACGACGAGGAGAGCGTGCTGGCCGCCGTGAGGCACCTGTCGGCGGACCGCGGCGTGGCCGGGGTGATGACGTATCTCGCCGAGCACGTCCCCATGACGGCCCAACTCGCCGAGCAGTTCGGTCTCCCCGGGATGGGGACCAGCGCCGCGGCTGCCCTCCGCGACACTGCCGTCACCCGGCAACTACTGGAGCACGCGGGCGTTCCGACGCTCGCCTCCTACGTCGCAGAGACCGAGCCGAGTGCCGTGGACTTCGCCGGCCTGCTCGGTCACCCCGTGATCGTCACGCCGCGCGGCGCGACCGCGGCCCTCGTCGGCGCCTTGAGGGCCACCACACCCGATGAGGTGCGTAGTGCCTATCGCGCCGCGGCCGTGGAGTCCTACGGCCACGGACCCGGCGTGCTCATCGAGGAGTGCCTCGCCGCGCCGCAGATCAGCGCGCAGTGCGTCGTGCGCTCGCCGACCGACGTGCGTGCCGTGGCCATCACCCGCACCTCCCTGAGCGCCAAACACCCCACCGCGCAGGTCACCTCCCTGGACATGGTGGTGGCCGCCGAGGACTCCCTGCTGTCCGACCCGGCGATCCTGACTGTGGTCCAACGCGCTGTGGAGGCGCTGGAGTTCGGGTCGGGCGTCGCACGCGTCACCATGTGCCGGGCACCGGGTGGCCCCCGCGTCACCGAAGTGCAGGGGCACCTGGCGGACGACCTCGGCCCGCTGCTCGTCCACCACGCCCTCGGCGTGAGCCTGCCGGCCGCGGCCGCCACGCTCGCCACCGGCGGCAACCCCAGCCCTGAACCTTCTCGGGACAGGGCCGCTGCCGCACAGATCCTCTACGCCGCGCAGGACGGAACCCTCAGCCGCCTCACCCGGCGCGGGGCCGACTGGCCGTGGCTCGCGCGCCGTGCCCACGGCGACGCGCATGTCGGCGACCACGTCCAGGCCCCGCCGCACCCCAGGCACACGGACCGCCTCGCGTGGTGGGTGGTCACCGGCCGCAACTCCTGGGTGTGCGCCACCCGGCTCCATCTGATTGCGGCCACGGTCACGGTCTCCATCACCCCCACCCAGCCCACCATCACCGCCGCCGACGCCCGCTGACCTACGCCAACCTCCCGCCAGGAGCCGCCCGATGACCCCCGCAACCGCCCACGTCCCCGACGCCGCCCCGGTCACCACCGGCACGGTCGCCCTCATCGTCCCCGGCCCTGAGGCCGCGGAGCTGCAGGAGGAATTCCGGCGCCAGGGCCAGAGCTACGTCACGGTCACCCCACCCCTGCACACACTCCCGCTCAACGCCTCCGCGCCCACCGTCGCCGACACCGATACGGTGCTGCACCAGAGCCTGCGCAGCACCGTCCGGCACCTGCGCGCCCGCGGCGTGAGCGCGGTGATGCCTGGCAGCAGTCTCGGCCTTGACCTGGCCGCGCGCCTGGCCGAGCAACTCGGCCTCCCGGGCAATGAGCCGTCCAACAGCGTGCTCAGGCGCGACCGCGGGGCCCAAGCCAGCGCCTGGGCACGGGCCGGCCTGAGCACGGCGCGCACCCAGCGCAGCAGTGGCCTTCCGGCCGCAGTGCGCTGGGCGAAATTCGTTGCCCTCCCTGAACTCGTGGTCGCGCCGGGGGACACCTCCGTCTCCGGCCCAGCCCGCGTATGTGCTGCACACGCCGACATCGCCGCAGCCTGGACCCGCATGCGTACCATCGCGCACCGCCAGAGCGGATCACGTCACGTCGTCCTCCAGGAACGGATCCCCGGTCGCCAGTACACGGTCCGCACCACCACCCACGAGGGCCAGCACACCGTCACCGAAATCTGGGCTCTCACCCACACCCCCAACGGCCTGCGTGATTTCGCCGACCTGGTGCCGACCCACGGACTACTGCACCGCTCACTGACCCACCTCGCACAGCAGGCCCTGACCGCGCTCGGCGTCCAACACGGGGCGATGCGGATCCGCATCGCCCACCCCGAGCACGGGCCCGTGCTCCTCAGCGCCCGCCTGGACGTCGCACCACCACCTGCCCAGCCGGCCAGCCGACTCCACACCCGCCGCGTTGAACTGATCGCCCCCGCTGATGGCACTCTCAACCGCCGGTTGCTGCGCTCACTTCACTCCCTGCCCACCCTCAGCGAATCCTCCGGCGAGCTGCGGCCTGGCGCCCTCGTTCCGCGCACCATCGACCACCTCACCTCGCCAGGCACCCTTACCCTCACTGGCGGCCCGGCTGCGGTTGAGACTGACTACCAGACAGTGCGCAGCCTGGAGGCCCGCGGCCTCTACAACCAGGTCGGGGGCGAGCTGTGACCACGGCCCTGCCCACGCCCCTCATCCCAACTCGCCGGCCGGCGCTGGGTGTCTATGGCATGTCGGGATACCCCAGCCCAGCCGCTGGTGTCGAAACCCTCCTCGCCTACGCCGCCGCCGGCGCCGACGTCCTCGAAGTCGGGATCCCCATCGGATCTGACGCCTATCCTCGGCTCGACGGCCACGACATCGCCACCGCCCACCGCCAGGCCAGAGGGGGCACCGAAGGTGCGCTCTCCACCGTCGAGCGCCTCAGCGCCGCCACCGACGTACCGATCGTGGCGATGGCGTACTGGGCCACCGCCAGGACATGGGGACCGCGGCAACTGGCCCGCGACCTGGCCGCCGCGGGAGCCCGCGGCGCCCTCCTGGTCTCCGTGCCCCCGGAATTGGTCAGCATATGGACCGCGGTCGGCCTCGATGCAGGACTCCACACCCCGCTCCTGACCAACCACGGCGGCTCACCCAGCGCCCGCGTACGCACCGCCCAGACAGCCAGCGGATTCGTTTACGTGCCTGCCGCCGCAAGCACCGGGCACCGTGGACCTATCCAACTCGGGCGCCTGGCCACTGAAGTTGAACAGGCCCGCAAGGCCGCCCCCGACCTTCCCATCGCGACCGGCGTTGGATTGTCCACCCCGACCCTGGCCGCCACCGCCGTTCGTCGCGCCGAGGTCGACGCCGTCATCATCGGCTCACCCCTGATGCGCGCCGCGGCCCGCGTCGGTCTCAACGGCGCCGCGCAACTCGTGGCTGACTACGCCCACGCCATCCGCGAGGCGGCGCAATGAGCACCGCGATCTCGTTCCGGGGTCGCCGCACCGCCACGGTACGTCGAGCAATGCTCATGACCTGTGGATCAGCCTCGGGGAGGCGTGCGGAAGGCGTACCTTCCCAAGGTGATCCCGTGATGGTCATCGAGTAGGCCCGCGTTGCAGCGCGGGTCGGGAAGGTACGCCCGCGCTCAGCGTAGTCAATGCCAACGGCACCACCACGACCGGCTCCCTGATCGACGAGGTCGTCCGCGAGGGCGCCAGGCGGATGCTCGCCGCCGCGTTGGAAGCCGAAGTCAACGCCTACATTGCCGAGTTGGCTGGTCAGCGTGACGAGCTCGGCCACCGGCTGGTGGTGCGCAACGGATACCACCAGCCGCGAAGGGTCACGACCTCGGCGGGTGTGGTGGAGGTGAAGGCCCCGCGGGTGAACGACAAGCGCACCGACCCGCAGACCGGTGCGCGCAGAAGGTTCTCGTCGGCGATCCTGCCGCCGTGGTGCCGTAGGTCCCCGAAGATCAGCGAGGTCCTGCCCCTGCTCTACCTGCACGGCCTGTCCTTCGGCGACTTCATCCCCGCCCTGGAGCAGTTCCTTGGCTCGGCCGCCGGCCTGTCACCGGCCACGGTCACCCGCCTCACTCAGCAGTGGCAGGCCGACCATGCCGCATTCGCCGGGCGTGACCTGTCCGGGGCGGACTACGTCTACGTGTGGGCCGACGGCATCCACTTGAAGATCCGCCTTGAGGAGGCCCGGGCTTGTGTTCTGGTCCTGATGGGCGTGTGGGCGGACGGCTCCAAAGAACTGGTCGCGATGGCGGACGGCTTCCGGGAGTCCGGCGAGTCGTGGGCGGACCTGTTGCGTGACCTGGCCCGACGGGGCATGCGGTGCCCCCGTACTCGCCGTCGGTGGTGGCGCCCTGGGCTTCTGGAAGGCGCTGGCGGAGGTCTTTCCGGAAACCCGCGCCCAGAGGTGCTGGGTTCACAAAACCGCCAACGTGCTCGACCCACTTTCGAAGTCGGCCCAGCCCGCAGCAAAGAAGGCTATCCAGGACATCTACAACGCCGAGGACCGCGACCACGCTGTGAAAGCGGTCAAGGCGTTCGAAAGGCTTTACGGCGCGAAGTTCCCCAAAGCCGTCAAGAAGATCACCGACGACCAAGACGAACTGCTGGCCTTCTACGACTTCCCGGCGGAGCACTGGATCCATCTGCGGACCACCAACCCCATCGAGTCGACCTTCGCGACTGTCCGCCTGCGGACGAAGGTCACCAAGGGAGCAGGCAGCCGCGCGGCGGCACTCGCGATGGTCTTCAAGCTCGTCGAATCCGCCCAGGCCCGCTGGCGGGCCGTGAACGCGCTTCACCTCGTTGCTCTCGTCAGGGCAGGAGCCCACTTCGAACACGGCCATCTCGTGGAGCGGCCCGGGAGGCTCGCAGCGTGAACCGCCTGGCGGCTGTGTGGGTCACACGGTTTTGATGGCGCCGGCGTTGATGGCGTAGTCGGCGCCGTGGATGGCGGCCGCCAGGGGTGAGGCCAGGTAGGCCACGAGCGCGCCGACGTGGCCGGGGTCGACGAACTCGCCGGTGGTCGCCCCCATTTCGACGGGGACCTCACGCAGCAACTGCTCCAGGGGGATCCCGCGGGTGGCGGCGAGCTTGGTGCCGAAGCCGTCAGGTCCGGCCCACTGCTCGGTGAGAACGGCACCGGGAGAAAGCGTGTTGACCCGCACCCCCTGGGGTCCGTACTCCTCGGCCAGGCCCTTGCTGAACGTGTTCACCGCCCCCTTGGCGGAGGCGTA
>NZ_JBIVXW010000060.1:0-58752 GCF_044769405.1 Streptomyces sp. NPDC090442 | reverse complement strand
GAGGTACCGGTGTTCATCGCCACACCGACGTCCGCCTGCGCCAGCGCCGGGGCGTCGTTCGTCCCGTCACCGGTCATCGCGACCAGCTTCCCGCCCTCCTGCTCGCGCCGGATCAGCGCCATCTTGTCCTCGGGCGCCGCCTCGGCCAGGAAGTCGTCCACGCCCGCCTCCTGGGCGATGGCCCGGGCGGTGAGCGGATTGTCGCCGGTGATCATCACGGTCCTGATGCCCATCCGGCGCAACTGGTCGAACCGGTCGCGCATGCCCTCCTTGATGACGTCCTTGAGGTGGATGACGCCCAACACCCGGGCGTCCGGGGCCGCGCCGTGCCGGATCACCTGCCCGACGACCAGCGGGGTCCCGCCGGTGGCCGAGATGCCGTCGACGACCTGACCGACGTCCTCGGTCGGATGCCCGCCGTTGTCGCGCACCCAGCGCATCACCGCGGTCGCCGCCCCCTTGCGCAACGAGCGGCCCTCCCGCGGGTCGTTGAGGTCGACGCCGCTCATCCGGCTCTGCGCGGTGAACGGCACGAAGTCCGCCCCCTCCAACTCGCCCTCCTCCCGCCCGCGCAGCCCGTACTGCTCCTTGGCGAGGACCACGATCGAACGGCCCTCGGGCGTCTCGTCGGCGATCGAGGAGAGCTGTGCGGCGTCGGCGAGTTCCGCGACGCTCACCCCGGACACCGGCAGGAACGCGGCGGCCTGCCGGTTGCCCAGGGTGATGGTGCCGGTCTTGTCCAGCAGCAAGGTGTTGACGTCGCCCGCCGCCTCGACCGCGCGCCCCGACATCGCCAGCACGTTGCGCTGCACCAGCCGGTCCATGCCCGCGATGCCGATCGCCGGCAGCAGCGCGCCGATCGTGGTCGGGATCAACGCCACGACCAGGGCGACCAGGATGACCAGGGACTGCTCGGCGCCGGCGAAGACGGCGAACGGCTGGAGGGTCACCACGGCCACCAGGAAGATGATGGTCAGCGACGCCAACAGCACGTTCAGCGCGATCTCGTTGGGGGTCTTCTGCCGGGCCGCCCCCTCGACCAGCGCGATCATCCGGTCGATGAACGTCTCGCCGGGCTTGGCGGTGATCCGCACCACGATCCGGTCCGACAGCACCTTCGTGCCGCCGGTCACCGCCGACCGGTCGCCGCCGGACTCCCGGATCACCGGAGCCGACTCACCGGTGATGGCCGACTCGTCGACGCTCGCGATGCCCTCGACCACATCGCCGTCGCCCGGGATGAGCTGACCCGCCTCGACCACCACATGATCGCCCAAGCGCAGCTCGGTGCCCGGCACCTCCTCCTCGACGGGCTCCGCCGCACCGGCCCGCCAGTCGACCAGCCGCCGCGCCGTCGTGGTGGTCTTGGTGCGCCGCAGCGCCGCCGCCTGCGCCTTGCCTCGGCCCTCCGCCACCGCCTCGGCGAGGTTGGCGAACAGCGCGGTCAGCCACAGCCAGACCGTGATCACCCACGCGAAGACGCTGGGCGTGCGCAGCGCCGACAGCGTGGTCAGGACCGCCCCGACCTCCACCACGAACATCACCGGGTTGTGGACCATCACCCGCGGATCCAGCTTGCGCAGCGCGTCCGGCAGCGACCGGACCAACTGCCGGGGATCCAGCAGCCCGCCGGAGACCCGATGCGGGTGACGACCGGCACCGTCCGAGGGGACGGTGGGGGGAACGGGGGCCGAGGACATCAGTGCAGACCCTCCGCGAGCGGACCCAGCGCCAGCGCCGGGAAGTACGTCAGACCGACGACGATCAGGATCACGCCCGTCAACAGGCCGATGAACTGCGGCCGGTAGGTGGGCAGGGTGCCCGCGGTGACCGGCACCGGCTGCTGCCGGGCGAGCGAACCGGCCAGCGCCAGGACGAACACCATCGGCAGGAACCGCCCCAGCAACATCACCACGCCCAGCGCCGTGTTGTACCAAACGGTGTTCGCGCTCAACCCGCCGAACGCCGACCCGTTGTTGTTCGCCGACGACGTCAGCGCGTACAGCACCTCGGTGAAGCCGTGCGCCCCGGGATTGAGCATGGCGGCCCGCTCACCGGGGAGCGCCATCGCCAGCCCCGCGCCGACGAGCACCAACGCCGGTGTGGTCAGGATGTAGAGCGAGGCGAACCGCATCTCCTGCCCGCGCAGCTTCTTGCCCAGGTACTCCGGCGTACGGCCGACCATCAGCCCGGCGACGAAGACCGCGACCACCGCCAGGATCAGGATCCCGTAGAGCCCGGACCCGGTGCCGCCGGGCGCGATCTCGCCCAGCATCATGTTGAAGACCGTCATCCCGCCGCCGCCCGGAGTGTACGAGTCGTGGGCGGAGTTGACCGCTCCGCAGGAGGTGAGGGTGGTGGAGGCGGCGAACAGCGTCGAGGCCCAGATGCCGAACCGGGTCTCCTTGCCCTCCAGCATCGCCCCGGCCGCGTGCCCGGACGGACTGCTGACCCGGTACAGCTCGTTTGCCGTGATCAGCGCGACCGACGCGGCCCACAGCAGCACCATCACGGCGACGATCGCATACCCCTGGCGCTGGTCGCCGACCATCGTGCCGAACGCCCGTGGCATCGCGAACGGGATCACCAGCATCAGATAGATCTCGATCAGATTGGTCAGCCCGTTGGGATTCTCGAAGGGATGCGCGGAGTTGGCGTTGAAGAAGCCACCACCGTTGGTCCCCAGCTCCTTGATCGTCTCCTGCGAGGCGACCGGCCCGCCCGGCAGGCTCTGATGACCGCCCGCGAGCGCGCCGAGGTCCTGCGGACCGTGCAGGTTCTGGATCACCCCGGAAGCCACCAGGACGATCGCGAAGACGAACGCGATCGGGAGCAACACCCGCAACACCAGCCGGGTCAGATCCACCCAGAAGTTCCCCACCCGGTCCGTCTTCCTCCGGGTGAAGCCGCGGATCAGCGCGGCCACCACCGCGATGCCCACGGCCGCGGAGGCGAAGTTCTGCACCGCCAGCCCCGCCATCTGCACCAGATGACCCATCGTCGACTCGCCGGAGTACGCCTGCCAGTTGGTGTTGGTGACGAACGACGCCGCGGTGTTGAACGCCAGGTCCGCCGGCACCGCCTTCCGCCCCAAGGAGAGCGGCAGACGGTCCTGCAGGCGCAGGAACGCGTACAGGAACAGCGTCGAGACCAGGGAGAACGCCAGCACGCTGCGCAGATAGACCGGCCACCGCTGGTCGGCGTCCGGGTGCACCCCACCCAGCCGGTAGACCAGCCGCTCCACCCGCGCGTGCCGCTCGGTGGTCAGGGTGTGCGCGAGATAGCCGCCCAGCGGGCGGTACGAGAGCGCCAGCGCCGCCACCAGTGCGGCCACTTGGAGCCAACCGGCCGCGGTGTCGCCCATGCGGGCCCTCCCTAGAACTTCTCCGGAAAGATCAGGCACAGGATCAGGTAGACCACCAGCACGCCGGCGACGACCAGCCCGACGGTGTTCTCCAGGCTCACAGGCGTCCGACCCCCTTGGCGGCCAGGCCGATGAGGGCGAACACCACCAGCGTCAGGGCGACGTAGACGACGTCCGACATGCGTGCGGCACCCCGCAGGTCCTCAAGGGGCGGAACCCGTCCGCCCGGAATCCGGGTGTATGCGAGCTTCTCAACTTTTCTGACGCTATATCAGGTCGAGGATGTGGGCCGCCTGCCGCGCCGAGGCCCACCGGGCGCCGAGCTGGGCAGCGTCAACGTCACCGCGAACGTGCCTCCCTTCCTGGACGTCCGCAGCGAACCGTCCATCGCCTCGGCCAGATCCCGCGACAGCCGCAGCGCCAGACTGTCGGCACGGGAACCAGGCGCCCGCACCGGCGTCGTCGCCGCCTCGCCAACGGGCCCGTCCGCCACCCGGATCGCCACCCGACCGTTCCGCTTCTCCGCCGTCACCACCGGCGGCCGGTCCGGTGGACTGTGGCGCAACGCCTCCGCTCCCAACGCCGTCAGCGCGCGGGTCAGCAGCGCGGCGTCGGCGATCACGTCCGGCAGGTACTCAGGAAGCCGCAGCACGATCGAATGACCACCGGGACCCAGGTCGTCCAGCGCCGCGCCCAGCGCCTCATTGAGATCCACCGGTCGCAGATAGAGGTCCAGCGCCCCGGCGTGCAGCCGGCTCAAGTCCTCCAGATCGGCGACGAGTTGCGCCGCCCGGTGCACGGCCGTGCGCGCGCTGTCCAACAGCCGGCGCTCCGCCGGATCCCGCTCGGGCGCGGGACGCCGCCGCAGCCGCACCAACGCGTCCTCCGCGGTGCGCAACGGGGCCCGCAGATCGCGGCCGGCGGCCAGCAGCAGCGCGGCCCGGGTGCGTTCGGCGTCCGCGAACGGATCCCCAGGCCCACCGGGCCCCGCGATCCGACCCCGGGCGTGCGCCAACCCCAACTCGGCCGCGCACGCGTCGAGCAGCCGCCGATCCTCCACACTGAGCCCCGGTCCCCGCGCCGCCAACGTCAGACAGTCATCGACCGGACTCTCCACGTCCGCGTCGTACGGCCGCTCCGGCGGATGGTCGCCGGCGCTCGCCACCACGTACCAGTGCGGAACCGGCGACGCCTGCGGATCGCGTTCGAGCAGACTCACCGAACGCAGCCCGAAGTTCTCCCGGATCATCTCCACCAGCGCCGGCAGGTCCTGACCGCGCAGCACCCCCGCCGCCAGCCGGCTCAACGTCCGCGCCTCCGACGTGGCCCGCGCCGCCCGCAGGGTGTCCCGCGCCGCCGTCCCCGCCGCAGTGCCGACCAACACGGCCGTGGCGACGAAGACGACCAACGCGATGATCGCCTCGGGACGCTCGACCACCAGGGAGTGCAGCGGCATGGCGAAGTAGTAGTCCGCCAACACCGCCGCGGCCACCGCCGCCACCAGCGCCGGATAGGCCCCACCGACCAGCGCCACCACCACGACCACCAGCAGATAGATCGCCAACACCCCGGCCAGACCCACCGGACCGCGCTCCATGACCAGCAGCGCCGTCAACACCGGCAGCAGCACCGCCGCCCCGCCCAACGCGGCGACGAACCGCCGCACCCCCAACCCCCGCCCCGGCCGCGGCAACCGCAACGCGGTGGGCCCGGCCGCCTCCTCGTGCGTCACGATGTGCACGTCGATCGGCCCGGACCCCTTGATCGTCCGCTCGCCCACCCCCGCCCTCAACAGCGAACGCACCCGGCCGTGCCGACTCGCACCCAACACGATCTGCGTGACGTTCTCCGCCTCCGCGAACCGCAACAGCGCCGCCACCACGTCCTCACCGGTGATCTGATGGAAGCTCCCACCGAGCGACTCCAACAACGCGCGCTGCTCGTCCAACGCCGCCGGCGCGACCCGGGCCAACCCGTCCTCGGGCACCACATGCAGCGCCAACAGCTCCGTCCCCGGCGTACGGGCGCTGATCCGCGCGGCCCGCCGGATCAGCGTCTCGCCCTCCGGACCGCCACTCAGCCCGACCAGAATGCGTTCCCGCGTCTCCCACGGCGCGACGATCCCGTGCTCGGCCCGATAACGCTGCAACCCCTCCTCGACCCGGTCGGCCAACCACAGCAGCGCGATCTCCCGCAGCGCCGTGAGATTGCCGACCCGGAAGTAGTGGGTGAGGGCGGACTCGATGCGGTCCGGCGGATAGATGTCGCCATGCACCATCCGCCGCCGCAACGCCTCCGGCGGCAGATCCACCAGCTCGATCTGGTCCGCCCCGCGCGCCACCTCGTCGGGCAGGGTCTCCTGTTGCCGCACCCCGGTGATCTGCCGGACCACGTCGTTCAACGACTCCAGATGCTGCACGTTGAGCGTGGTGACGACGTCGACACCGGCGTCCAACAGCTCCGTCACGTCCTGCCACCGCTTGGCGTTGCGCGCCCCGGGGACGTTGGAATGGGCCAGCTCGTCGACCAGCGCCACCTGCGGGTTACGGGCCAGCACCGCGTCCAGATCCATCTCGGTGAAGCGCGCCCCGCGGTGCCACAGCGTGCGCCGCGGCACCGCCTCCAGGCCCTTGGCCATGGCCGCCGTCGGCCGCCGTCCGTGCGGCTCGACGAAGCCCACCACCACGTCCGTGCCCAGCGCCCGCAGCCGTTGCCCGTCCGCGAGCATTGCGTACGTCTTACCGACCCCGGGAGCGGCCCCGAGAAAGATCCGCAACCGTCCACGTGCCACCGGTGGGCTCCTACCAGTCCGGCCCCCCAGACCGTCTTCTTCTCCCGCGGCCCGTCGCCTTCCGCCGTGGTGTTCTCGCGGTCGTTCGCCGACGGGCGTTCGCCCTTCCATGGTGCGCCCGGGGAGCGCGGATCAGCGGGATTGCGGGAGTGGCGGGTGGGGGAGGGAGGGGCGGCGGGCCGCGCTCCGGATCTAACTGGGCCGTCCCGGGCAGCGGTTCGGCCGGCCGCATCACCTCCGGGCGGCCCCGAACCGGAACCCGGTCACGGATGCATCCGTGCCCCCTTGATCACCTTGTCCACCGCGTTGCGCGGGCCGTACACGGCCAGGCCCACCAGGTCCAGCTGGTTCCTCGGGACGGCCCGTACCGCAGCGCGGTTGTCCCGGTCGTTGCCGGTGGCGAACAGGTCGGAGGTGAACACCGACCGGGGAAGGGCCCGGGTCAGCGCCCGGCCGTGCGCCGCGACCAGCGTCTCCTTGGTGCCCTCGAAGACGAGGACCGGCTGGCGGAACATCGGCAGATACGCGGTGTCGTCGGCGTCCGCGTACGGTTCGCCGATCACCTCGGGAAGCTCCGTGCCCAGCCCGCTGACCAGGAAGGCGGTCACGTTCAGGCGCTGCCAGGGCTCCAGGTCCTCCCGCAGAAGCACGGCGATCTTGGTCTCGAAACGCACGGGGGCGTCGTCGGCTGCTGTCATGCCCCCAGGCTGCCGACCCGCCCGCCGCGCCGTCTTGTACGTTCTTTGCATGGCAGCACGGCAGGAAGTATCCGCATGGCGCCCGCAGGTCCCGGGCGTCGTGGAGGTCTTCCACGCCCACTTCACGGAGCACGCCTACCCGATGCACGTCCACGACGTATGGACGCTGCTGATCGTGGACGACGGCGCCGTCCAGTACGACCTCGGACGCCAGGCGCGCGGCACCCCGAACGACACGGTGTCCCTCCTCCCGCCCCAGGTACCACACAACGGCTCGCCCAGCACCGCACACGGATTCCGCAAGCGCGTGCTCTACCTCGACCTCTCCCAGTTGGACGAGAGCTACATCGGCCCGGCGGTGGACGGCCCCGACCTCGCCGACCCGCTGCTGCGCCGACGCGTCGGACAACTGCACGCGGCACTGGCCCACCCCGGCGACGAGTTGGCGGCCGAGAGCCGACTCGCCCTGATCGGCGAACAGTTGCGCAACCACCTACGCCCCCGGCTCGTCGCCCGCCCCCGCCGGGCCGCCCCCGGCGTGGCGGCCACCCTGCGCGAACTCCTCGACGACCGCGTGCACCAAGGCGTGACCCTCGACGAGGCCGCGCAACTGCTGCACGCCCACCCCACCCACCTCGTACGGGCGTTCAGCGCGGCCTTCGGCATCGCCCCGCACCAGTACCTGATGGCCCGTAGGGTCGAGCGGGCGCGCCGGCTACTGCTCGACGGCCGACCGCCGACCGCCGTGGCGGCCGACGCCGGCTTCTACGACCAGTCACACCTGACGCGCCACTTCAAGCGCATGGTCGGCGTCACGCCGGGTCGTTACGCGCGGACCGGTCGTAGGGCCTAGGGCGCTTCTGACGGATCTCCGCGGAGGAAGGAGCGGCGTCTGGTGCGTGCGATCGCAAGGCGCCGGGATGTCTTCATAGCGGAGCTATGGGGACATTTCGGCAACGCCGCAGGGGGTCCCCCCGCGCCCTTAAGGCGTGGGGGAGTGCGTGCCAGACGCCGCGACGCCGCGGAGATCCGTCAGAAGCGCCCTAGCCGACCGTCAGGTTCGCGAACTTGATCGTGACGCTCTGGGCGTAGCCGCTCGGGGGGGGACCTTGATGGCCCTGGGCTCTTGCGGGGCGTACTGCTTCGTCGGGTTGCCCGTGGCGTCCAACTGACTGAGGGACGCTCTCGCGGGCTGGGTTCTGCCTTCGATCAGGTCGGTGAGCTGCCGGGACCGTTCGGCGCCGCGGATCACGGTCACCGTGCCCGACTTCTGCCCGCCGGGGACGCGCTTGCCGGAGGGGAACTGCTCCGTGGGCTGGTCCACATTCGGTGCGGAGACCTCGCCGAGGGCCTCGGTGCCGCCGTTGACGCTCAACTGGAACGTGTGGGCGCCGAGGGCGTCGCCCTCCTGGAGGTTCAACTTCCCACCCCCGGCCGCGGAGGACAGATTCGCGTGGCCCTGCGCGCCGTTGTCGGACGCGTGGGCACCCGACTCGGCCTTCTGGGACGCACTGGCGCTCGACGCGTCGGCGCCCGAGGACCCGGAGCCGCACGCGGTCAGCAGGCCCAGGGACAGTTGAGTGGCGGCGGGTACCGGGTCTTGAACGAATCGAACGACCGTGATCACGTGGTGCGGATACGCGCATCCGTCCGGGCCGCCGGCCGGCTGTCCGCGGAGGTCCGGGTGCGCGCGCTTGGTTGCGCCGGCGCGGACCGCACCCGGGTGTTCGGCCTGGACGGGGCCGGCTTCCGGTCGCCGTAAGCCGCAGTTCGCGGTGGGCGGGCCGTGGTGTGGAACAGGGTTGACGCCGCAGCAGACCAGATGGTGTCATCCAATCTTGAAGGGGGAATCGGCCGGCGGGCCGGATAACCGCCAGGGGGATTCGGGGGATTGTGCCGCAT
This sequence comes from Streptomyces sp. NPDC090442, assembly GCF_044769405.1. NCBI lineage: Bacteria > Bacillati > Actinomycetota > Actinomycetes > Kitasatosporales > Streptomycetaceae > Streptomyces > Streptomyces sp. NPDC090442. The sequence continues at coordinate 49,997 of NZ_JBIVXW010000060.1, read as the reverse complement.
CGCGCCTTGGCCGTTCCGGGCGCCCGCCGCGGCAGGCCGCGCAGGGGGGAGCGAGAGGGCCGCCTCAACCACGTGGCACGCACCGCCTTCGGAGTAGCGCATATCCGTTGGCCGCACCGGAATGGTGTGGCTTCCGAGGCAAGTGCGTGGAGGACACGAAGTGGCCAGTTCCCCTGGGACGACCCGGGACATCGCACAGTTCCCGCCGCCGCACGGGACGAGAGGGTCCATAGCGGAACAGACCGTTCTCGATCGGTACGATGCGCAGGCCGGCGAGGCGGATGTCGTGCTCGACGTACCACCGGGGAGCGACCGCACACTGACCGCACTGCGCATCGCGGCGCATGCGCTCACCAACGGGCGCAGTGTGGTGTACCTGACCGACGACGCGGATCAAGTCCTCGCGCGGAGCGGGGAGTTACCCGGCCTGAGGGCGGCGGTCTTCCGCAACAACCGCCGGAACTCCCTCAGCGAGCTGGTGGCGTACTACAACGCGCAGCTGCTCGGAATCGCCGATTTTCCCACGTACTTCAGCGCCGGCACCGCGCTGGAACCCGCCGATGTCGTGGTGTTCGACAGCCGGCACTCGGCCTCGGACCTCATCGGCAGCCTGTTCACCCTCCGCCTGGACCGCAGAGTGCACCAACGGGTCTACGACGGCCTGTGCGCACTCGTCCTGGCGTGGGATCCCGACCAGTCCGACGTCGCGCACATGTGGCAGGCCGGGCCGGACGTGGCCGTCCTGCCCGTACGGCTGCCGGGCCCGGTGTGGCGTGAGATCTCCAGCCGCGCCGCGCTGCTGCTGACCGCCGAACTGCACAGCGAGGACGCGCGCTTCGTCTGGCCCCGCGTGCAGCCCTGGCTGCACGACTGCCAGGTGACCGTCGGGCCTACGGGGATCGAGATCTGCCCACCGTCCCAGCTGATCCGCACCCTGCCCGGCTACCGGCACGCCGGCCAGCGCGTCCACCTGGCCACCCGGCCCGCGGTGCCGACCGCTCCGCACGACGGTCACGTGGAGCTGCCGGATCCGGAGCTGCCGGAACGCCTGCCCGACCCGGACCGGCTCGAACTCTCCGCGAGCATCCGCGGCGCCATCGCCTTCCTGCGGGAGAACTACGCGGACAGCGATGTCACCCTCGGCCGGGTCGCGCGCACCGTGTACATGAGTCAGTGGCACTTCTCCCGCAGCTTCAAGGAGCAGACCGGCTGGCGGTTCATCGACTTCGTCACCGCGCTGCGGCTGCGGGAGGCGCAGCGCCGGTTGCGGGAGACCGGTACATCGATCACCGATATCGCACGGCAGGTCGGCTACCGCGAACTGAGCCACTTCCAGCGGATGTTCAAGAAGCAGTTCGGGATGTCGGCCTCGGCGTACCGCACCATGCACCAGGCGCGCTCGGCGCACACCCGCGCCCCGTCGCACGGCGGCGGAAGCCGCAACCGCCCTCCGCCGCCGTACGACAGGGCCGGGGTCACGGCCGGCAGCAGCCCTTGCGGCTCCACTCCGGCTGGTGCCAGTAGTGGCGCGGATCATGGGCGGCCGACGGCGCGGCCGGCCGTACCGAGACGGCATCGGACCGCCCGGCGGCCCGCAGGGCGCTCTGCCGGAAGGGGGCGAGGATCTCCGGCACGGTATGCGTCACTCCGCCGACCATGACCGTGCGGACCGCGGCGGCGGCACCGATGTCGGTCAGCGGGTCGCCCTCGACGGCGACCAGGTCGGCGATCCGGCCCGGCGCCACCGCCCCCAGCAGGTCCCCGTAGCCCAGCGCGCGGGCCGCGTTGCCGGTCGCGGTCAGCAGTGCCTGGCGCGGGGTGAACCCGTACTTCACCAGCGCCCGCAGGTTCTGGTGGATGCTGATGCCGATGTCGTCGAGCGGCGCGTCCGTGCCGCAGACCACCAGCCCGCCGGCCCGCTGCACCCGCAGCAGCGCATCCACCATGCCCTTGGTGAGCCTGCGGTTGAGGTCGGTCTCCGGCCCGGGGTGCCCCGCGCCGTCGGCCTTCTCCACCAGGCGCCGGTACTCCCAGTCGGGATACAGCACCTTCGTCCGCTCGTCGTCGATCAGGGACCGGTCGCCGACGAAGAGTTCGGCGGCGAAGATCGTTGTGGAGGAGACCCACATACCGCTCGCCACGAGCAGGTCGACCGCGTCCTGCGACATGTGGACACCCACGAAACTCAGGGTGCGCGAGTAGCCGAGGCGGTGCCCGCCACCGGGGTGCTCCATCCCGTCCAGCCCGGTGTGGGCAGCCGGATACAGGTAGTGGGAGGTGACCGGGACGCCCAGGGAGTGCGCCCGGCGCACCACGCGCTGCTCGTGCGAAGGCGACAGCCGCATATAGGACTTGAGCAGGTCGTAGTCCAGCCCGGCCGCACGGTCCAGCTCCCGCTCCAACTGCTCCGCGGACATCGTGGTGCGCATGCAGTTGTACGAGGCCCGGGTGCCGTCGAGCGCTTCTCCGGAACCCAGGTACCGGGGGCCGATCCGGGTGCCCGCCTCCATCGCCTCCCGGTTCTCCGCCATCTGGTAAGCGGGGTCACCGGGGGAACGGCTGGTGGTGACGCCGTAGGCCAGCCAGAGCCGCCCCTGTCTGTCACCCCACTGTTTGCCCCGCATGTTCCAGTGGTTGTGGGTGTCGATCAGACCGGGCATGACGGTGAGATGCGAGACGTCCACCAGGCGCGCGCCCCGGGCCGCGCCGGTCGAGCGCGGGGTGACGGCAGCGATGCGCCCGTCCCGTACGACGATGTCCATGGCGGCGCGCAGCTTCTCGGAGCTGCCGTCCCACAGCGCGCCCGCCCGCACCACGACGGGCTCGCTGACCCGGGCCGGGCGGTACGTGAGGTCGACGGGTACGGTGCGCGCGGCGCCGCCGCCGATGCCGACCGTGCGCAGCACCCCGTTCGACAAGTAGAGGAGGAGCCGGCCGTCGCCGCCGAGCGACAGCGAATCCGTCACCTCCGAGGTGAGCGGAACCGGGGGACCGGTGAGGGTGCCGTCGGGGTCCACCGGGGCCCGCCAGGCGAGGCTCTCCGCCCCGAAGACGAGGTGCTTACCGTCCGGCGTCCACAGCGGGCCGTCGTCGCCGCGGGTGGACAGCGAGCGGTCCGGGGCGATCGCCTGGTACCGCAAGGTGCCGGTGGCCAGGTCCACGGTGAGCACCTGGTTGTGACCGGTCTCCGTGCGCCGGGAGTAGGGGCGCAGCGCGGACAGGGCGAGCTTGGTCCCGTCCGGTGACCAGGCCGGCCGTCCGGGCTGGTACAGCGACGGCAGCACCTTGCGTGCGGCGCCCTTCGCCACGTCCAGCACCCAGAGGGCACCCGACTCGTCCTGGTAGGCGATGCGTGTCCCGTCCGGCGACACCCGCGGTGTCAACTGCCCGTCGGGCAGGTCCGTCAGCCGCTGGGTGTGCCCGGACGCCAGGTCCAGCCGCCACAGGTTCGCGCTGCCCGCGCGGTCGCTCACATAGACCAGTGAGCGGCCGTCCGGCATGAAGTCCGGATCGGTGCTGAAGTAGCCGTCGTCGAGCACCTTGCGCGGGCGCCCTCCGGTGGGCAGCACCCACAGGGCGTTGAGCGCGCGGAAGGCGATCTGCCGGCCGTCGCGGGAGAGCACCGGACTCGCGATGCCCTTGGCCCGGCGCGGCGCGTCCGAGGTCAGGTCGCGGGGCGTGCGGCGGTATGCGCGGGCGGCGATCGGCAGTTCGGCGGTGAAGGGGACCTCGTGGGAGGGCCCGCCCGGCGTACCCCGGTGAAGTCGGCCGCCCGCGCTGTAGAAGAACGTCGTCGCGGAGGTGAACGACACCGGCAGCGGTGGCAGGTCCTCGCCGCTGACCACGGTGCGCTCGCCCACCTTCAACACGGCCTCGCCGCCGTCCACTTGGACATAGCTGACCGTTTCGCCGCCGGGGGTGTAGACGGGCGAGTACAGCTGCGCCTCGCCCGATGCGGCGGCGAGCCGGCTGCGCTTCATCGTGCGCAGGTCCACGGCTTCGATCACGGTGCCGTCGACCACGTAGGCGAGCCGGGTGCCGTCGGGTGACCAGGCCGGGGCCGCATGCACGGTGTCGTCCTCGGTGACCGCGTGCAGCGCACCGCCGTCCAGGTCCAGCACCCAGATCCGGCTGCGGTTGCCCCGGTCGGAGGCGAAGGCGATGCGCCGCCCGTCCGGGGACCACCGCGGCTCCAGGTCGTAACCGGGGCCGCTGGTGTGCTGCGTGAGGTCGGTGCCGTCGGGCCGCAGCGACCACACCTGGTAGACGCCGTCCCGGAAGGACTGGAACGCGATCCGGGCGCCGTCGGGCGACCAGTGGGGCCGGGTGGCGTCGTGGCTCAGGGGCGTGATGCGGCGGGCCTGCCCGCCGGCGGCGGGCAGCACCCAGATGCCGCCTGCCACGTCCATCGCCAGCGAGCGACCGTCGGGCGCGGCGGTGACGCCGAGATTGGCGCTCTCCCGTACGGTGACGGACCCCTCCGCGGCGGTCCCTTCAACGGCGTCCCGGCCGGCCGGGACGGTCGCCGCCACTGCCTGCGGGGCACCGGGCACCAGCCGCAGCAGTCCCGCGGCGGCGAGGATGCCACCGCCCTCCTGCAAGACACGACGGCGTGACCGGTCCCCCACCGACTCCTGCTCCATGCGCGCTCCTCGTCACTTCCTGCGTGCGGTCGTATAGCGAGGCGTGTCCCAGTGGTCCACGCCGTAGCCGATCCCGGTGAAGACGCCCTGCGCGCGCAGGAGCGCCATCACGGGCTCGGCCTGCTCGTCGTCGTGCTCGATGGCGACACCGCCGCCGGGGCGCAGCAGCCGGGCCGCCGCCGCGACGACCGCCCGGATGACCACCAGCCCGTCCGCCCCCGAGAACAACGCGGGCCACGGCTGGTGCTCCTGCCACTCCGGGGGCAGCACGGTGCCCTCGACCACGAAGGGCGGATTGGCCAGCAGCAGATCGACGGAGCCGTCGAGGTCGCGCAGCAGAGCCGGGTCGGTGACATCGGCGGTGTGCAGGACGATCGGGGTGTCGCCCTGCGTGGCCTGCCGATCGGCGTTGCGGCGGGCCCACCTCAGCGCCGTCGGGTCCAGCTCCACCGCGTGCACCGACGCGGTCGGCCGGGCGTGCGCGACGGCGAGCGCGATCGCCGCCGAGCCGGTGCACAGGTCGACCGCTGTCGGTTCCGCCACCTCCCGCAGCACCTCCAGTCCCCAGGCGAGCAGCGGCTCGGTGTGCTTGCGGGGAATGAAGACGCCCGGCCCCACGGCCACTTCGACGCCGCCGAGGACCGCGCGTCCGGTGAGGTATTCCACCGGCTCGTGGGCCGCCCGGCGGGCGAGGAGTTCCCCGAGCCGCGCGAACGCCTCGTCGGAGACGGGCAGATCGCCGGGCAGCCGCGCGCCGGCCCGGCCCGCCACGGCATGGGCGACGAGTCTCTCGGCGTCCTCGCGCGGCGCCCACATCCCGGCGTCGGCGAGCGTCTTCGCCGCGTCCTCCACGACGGCGGCCAGCGAGCGTCCGTGGGTGCTCATCCGATCGCCGTCCCTTCGAGGATCTTCGCCGCGGTCTCCAGGTGCTCGGGTTCGTGGAGCGAGGAGAGCGCGAAGCGGACGAGGCCGGTGCCCTTGGCGACGGTGGGGAAGAACGCGGGAAGGATCAGCACCCCCGCCTCCTTCAGCTCGGCCGCCGTGCGGAACGCCGCCTCCTCGGTGGCGAACCCGGCCCCGCGGACCGGTGAGCGCAGGCCCGCGTTGATCAGCCGGCCGCCGGTCAGGGCGTCGAAGGCATCCGCGTTGCGCCACAGCCGCTCCTGGAGGGCGGCGACCTCGCCGTCCAAGTGCAGCCGCGCGGACGCCACGTTCGCGGCCAGCAGCGGGAGCATGACCGAGTGGCCGAACACCAGTGGGTTGGCGAACTTCCGCAGCACCCGCACATCCGCCTCGGTGGGCACCAGCGCGAACCCGCCGGAGCCGCCGAACGCCTTGGACATCGACCCCGCGATCACCACATGCGGCGGCAACCGGTCGCCGAACGCGTCGAACGCATACCCCGCGCCGTGCCGGCCCGCGAGGGAGATCCCGTGCGCGTCGTCGATGTACAGATGCCCGCCGTAGGGCGCCACCGCGGCCAGCACGCCGGTGACATCGACCAGGCCGCCCATCGAACCGACGCCGTCGATCAGCACGACGGGAGTGCGTCCGCCCTGCGCACCCTCGCGCAGGGCCGCCTCCAAGGAGCCGGGGGTCCCCAGATCGAACCGCAGCGTCGGCCCGATCTGTCCCAGTACGCCGCGCAGCACCTGCATCGAGGAGTGCGCGGTCTTCTCCAGCAGGAACACCGACCCGGCGGGCGCGACCGGGTAGCTGGGCAGCGCACCCGCGCCCAGCAGCGGCAGCAGCCCCAGGTGCACGGTGCCCACCGAGGTGAAGGCAACCGCCCGGTTGCCCCGGTAAACGGTGGAGAGCAGCTCCTCCAACTCGCCGAGGTAGTGCGGGCGCATCCGGTTGCGCGAGGTCGACAGATGCACTCCGAAGTGACGCAGCGCCTCCTCTGCCGCGGAGATCAGCGCCGGATGCTCCTCCAGCCCGAGGTAGGAGCAGGAGACGAACTCCAGTGCCTCGCTGCCGTCCTCCAGGCGCACCCGCTTGCCCCGGTGGCTGGTGACGACATGCCCGGTCAGCCCCTCCTCGAAGGCCCGGTCCAGGGCGTCGGAGGTCCTGCTGATACGGGAGTCGACCCAGTTGGCCGGACGGGCGGGTGTCTGTGGCTCGGTCATGTCGCCTCGTTTCGGGAGCGTTGGGGGAGGCCGGCGAACAGCTGGGCGCAGATCTCCGCGTGCGGCGCGAGCTCGCCGCCCAGGAAGTCCCGGACGTCGTCGAGTGCCGCACCGAATCCGGCCTCGTCGCCGCGTTCGACGAGATCCGCGAGCCGCCGAAGGCCCGACGCCAGCGCCGTACGGGCGCCGGCGGCATGCGGATGAGCGGCCTGCACGTCCCAGTACACCTCGGGCGAGCCGGATGCGATCCGGGACAGCAGGGCCAGCAGGGTGGTGTGCGGAGGTGGCGCGATCGCCGCCAACTCCCCGGCGTTCACGCCGAGTTCGGCGAGACCGAGTCCGAAGCCGAGTACGGACGCGTGGGTGAGGACCTGGGCCGCGGCGGTGAGCCGGTCGTGCTCGTCCGCGTCGACCCGCACCTCCCTGCCACCCCACCCGGCCAGCAGCCGCAGCAGCTCCGAGGCCGCCTCGCCGTCGTGGACCACGACGGCAGCCACGGGATTTCCGGGCATGCCCAGCGAGGGCGCGAACATCGGGTTGAGGCTCACGGCCTCGATGCCCGGCGTGGCGCTCAGCGCGGCGACCACCTGCCGCTTGACCGAGAGCGTGTCCACGACCAGCGCACCGGGCCGCAGGTGCGCGGCGACGCGGGGGAGCGCGGTGAGCGCCGCCCGCTCGGGCAGCGCCAGCACCACCAGGTCCGCGCGGCGCAGCTCCGCCACGAGCGCGGGACCCGGGGCGCCGGCGTCGTCGGTGACCTCGCCGCCCGCGGGGTCGGCCACCACCACGCGCGCGCCCGACCCCGTCAGGAGCCGCACGAACATGCCGCCCACCGCACCCGCGCCGCCGATCACCACGCACTGCCGCAGCAGCCGGACGTCCGTCGTGTTCACGATCCTCCCCCGGCGCCGGGCCGCAGCGCGGTTGCCGCCACGGCGGTCAGTACGGCCCGAGACTTGACCACGGTCTCCTCGTACTCCTCCTCGGGGTCCGAGAGCGCCACGATCGCGCCACCCACCCCCAGACTGGCCCGTCCGTCCGCAAGGACCAACGTCCGGATGACGATGCTCAGATCGGCGGCCCCGGAGAGGGCGAACCAGCCGAGCGCCCCGGAGTAGACGCCGCGAGCGCCCTGTTCCAGCCGGTCGATGATCTCCATGGTGCGGACCTTCGGCGCCCCGGTCATCGAGCCGCCGGGGAAGGCGGCGCGCACGCAACTGACCGCGGTCTCCCCGGGGCGCAGCGTGCCGCGGACGGTGGAGACGAGCTGGTGCACCGACGCGTAGCTCTCCACGTCGAACAGCACCGGGACGTGCACCGAGCCGATCTCGCACACGACGTTGAGGTCGTTGCGCACCAGGTCGACGATCATCAGGTTCTCGGCGCGGTCCTTCTCACTGGTCGCCAGAGAGCGCCGCAGCCGCCCGTCCTCCTCCGGTGAACGGCCGCGTGGGCGGGTGCCCTTGATGGGCTTGGACTCCACGGTCCCCGCGGCACTCACGCTCAGGAACCGTTCCGGCGAGCTGCTGAGCACCGCGACATCGGCGAAACCCAGGTAGGCGCCGAAGGGTACCGGGCTGACCCGGCGCAACCCCGTGTAGGTGCGCAGCGGGTCGATCTCCTCGCGCACCGTGACCGTGTTGGTCAGACATATCTCGTACGACTCGCCCGCGCGGATTTCGTCCAGGCACTCGGCGATGCGCTTCAGATAGGCCCCGCGGTCGTGCCGCGGCCGCGCGCTCGGCAGCTGCCGCATATCCGTGGAAGCGACCTTGGTCAGCGGTCCGGTGGCGGGGTCCGCCGCGGCCGGTCCGCCGAGCGCGAGCAGCCGCCGCTCCGTGGCGTCCAGCCAGTCCACCGCCGGGGCGGGGTCCCCGGCCGGGCTCAGCGCCAGCAGGTGGCAGCGGCCCTCGGCGTGGTCGATGACCAGGGCGCGGTCGGCGAACAGCAGGGCCGCGTCGGGCGTTTCGGCCCGGTGGGTGGGGGCGCCCGAGGTCTCGGCCTTCAGCTCGTAGCCGAGGTATCCCACATAGCCGAGGTTGAACTCGAACGGCAGCCCCTCGGGCACCGGAAGCGCCCGCCGCGCCAGTTGGCCGCCGAGGTAGCCGAAGAAGTCCTGCGCTCTGTGCTCGACCGTGCCGTCGGAGCGCTGCACGGTGACGGTCGTCGTCGCGACGTCGTAGCTGAGGTATTCCGCCAGCGGTCCGCTGTCGTCGCCCAGCACGGAGAACCGCGCACGCCGGGAGCCGGTTTCGCTGCTGTCGAGCCAGAAGGAGCGGGTGGCGTGGGCGAACAGCTCCCGGTGGGCCGCCGCCGCGTCCGGTTCGTGGGAGAGTTCCCGGACGTGCAGCCGTAGGGGGGAGTCGGCCGGCGGCCTCACGGTGGCCCGTGCCGCGGGCGCGGGCGGGGCCGGTGGCGCCCCGGCGGAGGCGCCGACGGCCAGGTCGCGGAAGTTGCCCAGCAGTTGGCGGCCGTGTTCGCTGCTGATGGACTCGGGGTGGAACTGCACTCCCCACAGCGGCGCCCGCCGATGCCGGAGGCCCATCAGCAATGCGTCCTCGGTCCAGGCGACGCGCTCCAGGGCCTCCGGGAGCGCGGTGACGACGAGCGAGTGGTAGCGCACCGCGGAAAACGGCGAGGGCAGCCCCGCGAAGAGGTCCACGCCGGTGTGGTGCACAAGGGAGCTGCGACCGTGCACCGGCTCCGGGGCGGGCCCGACCTCGCCCCCGAACAACTGCGCCATCCCCTGGTGCCCCAGGCACACCCCGAGCACCGGCAGTCCGCTCTCCGTGATGGCCCGTGCGCTCACCCCGAAGTCGCGGGTGCGCGCCGGGTTGCCGGGCCCCGGTGAGATGACGACGGCGTCGAAGTGTTCGGTCAGCCGGTCCGGCAACCGGGTGTCGTTCCTGACCACCACGGGTGCGCGACCGGTCACCTCGCCGAGCAGTTGGAAGAGGTTGTAGGTGAACGAGTCATAATTGTCGACAAGAAGGGTCCGCATGGCAGGGCAAACCTCCAGATACCGCCGGAACCGCTGTGCCTAATGAGCGGGCGTATTGCCCATGACCAGGTCCTCGACCCGGCAGGTCTCCTCGATGATCACGTCGTAGAGCCGGCGCAGGAACTCCTGGTCGACCCCGTGGCGTTCGCCGTAGCGCGCGGCACGTTCGTGGACGATGCCGATGCGGTGCGGCTGCATCATCGGCACGCCATGCGCGGACTTGTGCCGCGCGATCCGCACACACACCTCGATACGCTCGCGCACCACTTCGAGCAGCCGCTCGTCGAGCGCGTCCAACTCGCCGCGCAGATCCTCAAGTTGCCGTTCCTGCGGGCTGGGCTCCCTCGTCGCCACCGGAGATCTCCTCGTGCTCGGTCGTCAGGGCCACCACAGGTGTACACGCCGGTCCGCCACCGACGGGCCCGCGGCGGACGGCCAGGCAAGAAACGTGGCATCGCGCAACAACCGCCGCACGCCTGCGCAAGAGAGTCGTGGTGCGCCAACCACCCCCCGTCGTACCGTCATTGCCGGCCCTGACGACGGGAAGGCAAACCGATGACCCTGTCCGCGCGTACTCTCCTGCCCGCCGGATCCCGCGCGCAGCTGGCCGCCGATCCCGGCCTGGGCGGCGGTAACGTGCTGGAGTCGGCGCTGGCCCACAGCCCGGCCCCCGATCTTCCGTTCATCGCCTCCGTCCGCCCGCTGGCGACGTGCGAGGGCACCCGGCAGCACGAGTTCAGCCTCCGCGACCTCCACCGGCTCGTGCAGAGCTGGTCGGTGTGGTACCTCGACAAGGGCGTGGGACCCCGCGACCGGGTGGCGGTCTACCTCCCGGACTCCTTCGCCTACTCGGTGCACCTGCACGCGCTCGCACGCATCGGCGCGATCGCGGTACTGATCAACAGCAAGGCCACGCGCGAGACGGCACGCGAACTGATCCGCCGGACCACACCGGTCGGCCTCTACACCACCCGCGAACGGCTCGCGTCCCTGGGCGAGGACCTGGCACGGCTGCCGGAGGCGCCGTGGACGGAGCTCGCCGAGGAGGTGCCGGCCCCGGAAGCCGCCGAACTGCCCGAGCGCGCGCGGTTCCGGCATGCTCCGGAGGATCCCGTCTCGATCCTGCACTCCTCCGGCACCACGGGCCTGCCCAAGCCCGTCGTCCAGACCCACGCCTCCAGCGTCGCCGGGCCCCGCTTCCGGCTCACCCACGCCACCGACGGGCCCGGCGAGCTGATGATGGCGGCGCAGCCGCAGTCACACCTCGGCTCCGTGGTGTACGTCAACTACGCGCTGTTGGCGGGCACCCCGATGGTGGCCGGCTACGACCCGAGCGGCGCCGAGCTCGTGGCGGCCATTCGTGAGCACCGCCCCACCACCGTGATGGCCTTCGCCCACGCCTTCGCGGAACTGGCCGAAATCCAGGCCCCCGACGGCGCGTTGGACTCGGTGGACAGCTGGGTGACGATGGGCGACGCCATTCACGAGGCCCACCTCAAGGCGATCCTGGCTCGGCGCGACCCCGAACTGCCCTCGGCCGTCTTCTACGACCGCTTCGGCGCCACCGAACTGGGCTGGGGCGTCATGGTGCATCCCCGCTCGCTCACCTCACAGCGCAACGACCGCTGCATCGGCCGCCCCGACGCGCTGTCCGAGGCCGCGGTGCTGCGCCGGGACGGCACGAAGGCGGCCACCGGCGAGGTGGGCCTGCTGGGCGTCAAGGGCCCCACCGTCACCGCCGGTTACTGGAACGACTCCGATACCACCTACCGCAGCAGGCTCTCCGGCTACTGGCTCTCCGGCGACCTCGCCTACCAGGACGCGGCCGGCGACTTCTTCCAACTGGACCGCGCGGTGGACGCGGTCGAGACCGTCGAGGGCATCGCGCACTCGGTGCACATGGAGGAGTTCCTGCTCAGCGAACTCCCGGTGCTCACGGACTGCGCCGTGGTCGGGGGCCGCATCGGCGGCTCGACGGTGCTGGTGGCGGTGGCCACTACCGGCGAGGCGCACACCCGCCCCGAAACGGTGCTGGCCTCGGCCAACAAGGTCCTGCGCGAGGCCGGCCACCCGGAGCTGTCCGTCCTGGAACTGGCACACACCGAGGCCGACTTCCCGCAGGGCGTGACCGGCAAGGTCCTCAAGCGACAACTCCGCGACAAATACGCGGAGTTGGAGAGCTACCTGCGCGACTGCCGCACCGGCTCGGTCGCCTGGACCCTGGACGTCGGCTGAACACCGGCAGGCACCGGGCCGGCGACGGCCCGGTGCACCACGCGTCAGCCGCGTGCCACCGGCACGTCGGGCGCCGGCACCCCCTCCGGAGCCGGCCCCCACTCCTCGCCCAGCATCGCGTACACGGCCAGGTCGGCACGCTCGCCCTTGAGCATCTCCCCCTGGACGAAGAACGCCTCGCGACGCATGCCCAGCCGCTCCATCAGCCGCATCGAAGCGGTGTTGTTGCCGTTGCACATCCCGATCACACGGTGGAAGCCGTACCTCGCGAACGCCACCCGCAGCACCTGCCGGCCCGCCTCCGTGGCGTAACCGCGGCCGGAGTGATCGGGGTGCAGCACAAAGCCGATCTCGGCCCGGCCCAACTCCGCGCTCAACCAGTGCAGGTTGAACTCGCCGATGAGGCGGCCGGTGTCGCGCAGCTGGACGGCGATCGCCAGATTGTCACCCTCGGCGGTCAGACCGACCTCCCGGCACCGGGTGGCGAGCGCCGTTGCCGCCTCCTCCCTGCTGCGCGTGTCCCACAGCAGATAGCGCGTCACATCGGGACGGCGGTGGAGGTCGTGCAGGTCGTCCAGGTCCTGCGGCGTGAACGCACGCAGTACGAGCCGTTCGGTGACGATCCGGTCCATGACGCAACGGCTCCACGGTGACGTGTTCCGACGAAGGCACGACAAGCAGTTCGAGGATGCTAGCAGTCCCGCGATCTCCCTCCGGGGGGATCTGCGCAGAGGGTCTCTTACGGGGGTTCACCTGTGTTCCGCAGAATGCCGCTGGCCGCACTGGTTCTCGCGAGCGGCGCGTCGTCGCTCGGGGCGACCATGACGCTGATCGCGGTGCCCTGGTTCGTCCTGGTCAGAACAGGCAGCGGCACCCAGACCGGCCTGGTCGCCGCCGCGGAGACGCTCGGCCTGGTGCTGTCGCTGCTGTTCGCCGGCCCCCTGGTGGACCGCTACGGCGCACGGCGCGGCAGCGTCATCGCCGACCTGTGCACCTGCCTGGCGGTGCTGGCGATCCCCCTCGCGGACGCCCTCGGCGGGCTCTCACTGCCGTTGCTCGTCGCGCTGGTCTTCGCGGTCGGCGCCAGCCGGGCCCCGGCGCGCAGCGCGAAGCAGGTCCTGCTGCCCGCCGTCATCACCGTGACCGGCGTGCCGGTCCAGCGCGCGACCAGCGCAGAGGAGACCGCACTGCGTACCGGAGACCTGTTCGGCGCCCCGCTCGGCGGCGCGCTGATCGCGCTGGTCGGGCCCACCTCCGTACTGATCGCCGACGGCGCCGCCCTCGTCGTGTCGGCGCTGCTGGTCGGGCTGCTGGTCACCGGCGGCCCAGCCACCGCCGGCGGCGGCGACACCGCCGGGGTGCGCGGGTATCTGCGCGAACTCGGCGAGACCGTCACGCAGTTCCGGCGGGACCGGCTGCTGCTGGCCATCGGCGGAGCCTGCGCCGCGGTCAACGCCCTGACCAGCGGCCTGCTGTCGGTACTGCTGCCGGCCTACGGAGTGTCGGTGTGGCACAACAGCACACTGGTGGGCGTCCTCATCGGCACCGCGAGCGGCGGCAGCATCCTGGGAACCGTCCTGTACGGCTGGCTGAGCCGCGGGGCGCACCGATGGCGGACCTTCTCGGTCTGCTTCCTGCTCTCCGGCGCCCCGGTCTACGTGGTCGTCGCCCTCAACCCGCACCCCCTCCTGCTGGTACCGCTGGTCTCCCTGTTCATGATCGCCAACGGCCCGGTGAACCCCGTGATCGCCGCGGTCAAGTACGCCCGCGTCCCGCACGCCCTGCGCGGCCGTGTCTTCGCCGCCTTCCACGCCTCGGCCAACGCGGCGATGCCGCTCGGCCTGCTCTTCGCCGGCGTACTGCTCGACGGCGTGGGACCGACCACGGCGGCCTACGTCCTCGGCGGGGCCTGCCTGGCCATCACCGCCTGCCCGTTCCTCTTCCGCGTCTGGCACGACATGGACGCCCCCGACACGGTGACGGGCACGGCCGGCGGCGCACCGCTCCCCGAAGCACCGTAACCGCCGCGCAGCGTCCCCTCCTTCCCCGGCAACAAGTGCCGTACCGCGCAAGAATCACCGCATCCGTCCACAACAAACCCGGCCCGGCAACCGGCCCGGCCCGCATAAAGTCGCGGGCGAAGACCGGATTCCCATTCCGTGCAGCCGCGCCGCGGTGCCTACCGTGCGAACGGCGGGCGGTCCGTCCCCACCCGCCGCCCGAAGCCGGCTCACCCCTCGGAGGTCCACGATGAACACCCCCGCCGGCACCGGCATTCGGCTCGCGGAAGACCTGGACGTACTGAGCCGCGAGGAGATCGAGCGGCTGCGGCAGCACAACTTCGCCCGGATGCTGGACGCCGCCCGACGCACCCCCGCCGTGCTCCGGCGCTGGCCCCGGCTCACGTCGCTGCAGGACCTCGACCGGCTCCCCGAGCTGCCGCCGCTCACCTCGGCCGAACTGGCCGAGGGCCGGCCTCCGCACTCGCTGGAATTCCTGCTCGGCGGCGACGGACCCGGCATGGTGATCCGCTCCAGCGGCACCTCCCGCACACCCAAAGTGCTGTACCACTCCTGGGAGTTCAACGAGCAGGTGTCGGCGCTCGGCGCACGCGGTGTGCGGGCCGGCTCCCGCACACCGATGCGCCGGGTCGCCAACTGCCTCCTCGCGGCCGAGCTGAACGGCGCCTTCCTCTTCGCCCAGGAGGTCATCCGTCTCTCCTCGGCGCGCGCCTTCCCGATCGGCAGCACCATGGGCACCGAGAACACCGCCCAGGTACTCGCCGAGCACGAGGTGGACACCCTGATCGCCTCCCCCGGCTTCGGAGTTGACGTCCTGACCGGCGTCCCCGCGCCGCAACTCGCCGCGCTCCGCACCTTCCGCTACATCGGGGAGGGCCTCGGCACCGAACGCGAGAAGGCCGTCGCCACCGCCCTTCCCGACCTCGACGTGCGCTCACTGGCCTACTCCACCACCGAGACCGGCTGCATCGGCTACCAGTGCGCCCACCAGCACGGCACCGCACACCACGTGCACGAAGACGCCGTCGTCGTGGAAGTGGTCGACGAGGAGACCGGCGCCCCCCTCCCCGAAGGCGAGGCCGGCGAAGTCCTGGTCACCCCCCTCAGCGACACCGGCATGGCCCTGTTCCGCTACCGGATAGGCGACCGCGGCCGACTGACCTCGCAGCCCTGCGCCTGCGGCAGCCAGGCACGCGTCCTCACCCTGCTCGGCCGGGCCGCACAATCGCTCACCGTCGACTCCGAGACCTTCTCCACCGACCACATGATGGCCAGGCTCGCCGAACTCGGTATCACCGACCCCGCCGACTGCCAGCTGCAAGTGCTCTGGGAGGGCAACAGGTACCACGTACGGCTCCTGTTGGCGCCGCACACCCCGCCCGGCCTCACCACCAGCACCGTGGCGGCGGCGTTCGCCGGCGGACTGGAGATCCACCAGGTCGTCACCGGCCCGCGCTGCGCGGGGTTCACCGTGGAGCGGACCGACCTGTCCCGCTTCGCCCGCACCGACCGCGGCAAGGTCCCCACCCTCTACGAACGGTTCGCCCGCACATGAACCGCAACCACCACCCCGTCACCGCCTCCTACCTCGACGCATGCGTACGGGAAGGGGCGGCCGGCCTGCGCACCGTCACCCGCCGGCTGCGCTTCCGGCCACACTTCACCGCAGCGCACTCCACGACCCTGCTCGCACGCCCGCTGTTCGTCGAGCGCACCGCGATCCGCCGACTCGCCGACCGGCTCACCGACTTCCACGCCCTCCTCACCTCGGTCCCTGAGCGCCTCTTCAACGGCGACACGGCAAGGTACTGCGCACAACTGGGCATCCCCGCCCCACAGGCCCGACTCCTGCGCCGGACCCACAACACCCCCGCACCGCTCTACGGCCGCGCCGACCTCCACCAGGTCGGCACCGACTGGAAGCTGCTGGAATTCAACGTGGGCAGCGAACTCGGCGGGATGGAGCGCGCGAGCGAGATCCCGCAGGCACTCCTGCAAGCCGACCGTTTCCGGGAGTTCGCACACCACCACGACCTCCGCCACGTGGACACCTGCGACGCGGTCGCCCGCATGCTGACCAAGGCCGCCGCCACCGTCTCCGGCACGGACACCCCCATCGTCGCGCTACTGGAAACGGACGGCCGCATCACCACGTACGGGACCTACATCCGCCCCTTCCAGGAGAGCATGCGCGCCAGAGGCGTCGACCTACGCCTGGCCGAACTGGGCCAACTCACCGAGAAGCACGGCAAGATCCACCTCGGCGACGCACCCGTCGATGTCCTGCTCCGCTATGTGACCGTCGACCAGATCTGCGCACACCCGTCCGGCGAGGAACTCCTGGAACCCGTGCTCCGCGCCCGCGAGAACGGCAGGACGGCACTGGTCACCCCCCTGTCCAGCTGCCTGTACGAGAGCAAGGGCATCCTCGCCGTGCTCTCCGCCCCCCACCTGCGCCCCGCCCTCACCGAAGCGGAACGCGCCCTGATCGACGACCTGCTGCCGTGGACCCGTACCACCACGGAAGCGCGCATCGACGTCGACGGCGACACCGTGGACCTGACCGACTACAGCCGCGCCCACCGCACCGACCTCATCCTCAAACCGAACGACGCCCTCAGGGGAGAGGGCATCCTCGCCGGCTGGGAGACCACCGACCGCGACTGGACCCGCGCCGTACACGACGCCATCGGCGGCAACTTCGTGATCCAACGCAAGGTCCCGCCCCACCCCGAACCCGTCTGCGACCCGGACACCGGAGCGATCGAGGACTGGCTCGCCACCTGGGGCGTCTTCCTCACCGACGAGGGCTACGCAGGCACCTACATCCGCGCCCTCCCCGCAGGCGCCGACAGCACGGTCATCACCTGGGACGGCCCCCGCCGGGCGACCGGCGTATTCGACTACCCCGACAACGCCCGGCCGGCGGTCACACCACCGTGACGGCACCGCCAACGCCAACGCCTGCGCACCTGCCACTCGTCACCGACGCCGAGCCCCGCTCAGCAACTCCTCGCGACGTGGCCATGCCCAGCTCCCGTCGCTCACCGCAGAAGAGCGACGGCTTCTGACGTACGCGACGCCGTGCACCGGGCAGTCCGTCCGGACCGGCGAGGTGGGCGTAGCGGCGGCCGGGCTCGGGGGCATCTCCCACCGGGCACACAGCGATCTCACTTGATGAGCGGGTGACCTTCTGCTGGGCAGGGTGCACGTTGCCTGCCGCGCGGCGGGGCCGGCGGGGCGGACATGCCTGGCGCAGTCGCCCCGGTGGCCACCCGGGTCATCAGGCCCGGACCCGTGCATGCGCGACGGCCGCCCTGGCCAGGCCGGTGATCAGTGGGTGGGGGCGGGTGCCGTCGCCGTGGAGTTCGGGTTGGAAGAGGGTGGCGAGGAAGAAGGGGTGGTCGGGCAGTTCGGCGATGCGGACCTCGCCGGAGTCGTCGGTGCCGGTGAAGGTCAGGCCGTGGCGGCGCAGCAGGTCCAAGTGGCGGGGGTTGGGTGCGTAGTTGCAGTGGTAGCGGGCCTGGGTGCGGTCGGCACCCAGGAGTTGGGCGGCCCGGGAGCCGGCGGTGACGTGCACGGTGCCCTCGTGGCCGACCAGTGAGCAGGCCAACGGGATGACCAGCGCGTCCTCGTCGGCGAGGCCGGGGGTGTTCTCGGCGTGGCCGGCGCGGGCCAGG
The DNA here is from genome assembly GCF_044769405.1 of Streptomyces sp. NPDC090442. Classification (NCBI taxonomy): domain Bacteria; kingdom Bacillati; phylum Actinomycetota; class Actinomycetes; order Kitasatosporales; family Streptomycetaceae; genus Streptomyces; species Streptomyces sp. NPDC090442. Next base: position 32,288 of record NZ_JBIVXW010000060.1, on the reverse strand, counting down.
CCGCACACGTTGCGGGCGAACTCCAACAGGGCGTGTTGGAAACCGCCGCAGGTGCCCAGGAAGGGGGTGCCGTGCTCGCGGGCCGAGCGGATCGCGGCCAGCACGCCGGCCTCGCTGCGGTAGGGGCTGCCGGGCAGGACCCAGATCGCGTCGAAGCCGGTCAGGTCCTCCTCGGCGTCCTCGGTGGGTATCCAGTAGGCGTCCAGGTCCAACCCGTCGCGGGTGCGCAGCGCTTCGAGGAGGGCGGGGATACGGGCGTGCGAGCGGACGGCCTCGGAGCGGTCGCCGACGAGGGCGAGGCGCGCGCCGGGTGCGCTCGGTGCGGTGGCGTTCATGCAGGTCATCCTGGTGTGCGCGGCAGGATCAGGTCCAACGATGATTCCTGCACGGCGGATAAGCGTTGCTGATGCGCATGGGATACTGCGACGCATGGACCCGCACCTGTTGCGCACCTTCGTCGCGGTCCTCGACCACCGCTCCTTCTCCGGCGCCGCCGCCGCGCTCGGCTACACCCAGTCCGCGGTCTCCCAACACATCGCCGCCCTGGAGGCCGACCTGGGCGCCCGGCTGGTCGAGCGACGGCCGGTGGCGCCCACGCCGGCCGGCGTGCGGTTGTTGGAACACGCCCCCGCGCTGCTCCTGCGCCTGGACGCCGCCCGCGCCGACCTCGCCCGCCTACATCAGGCACGGCCCAGCCAACTGACCCTGGCCTGTTCGCCGGCCGCGCTCGGCCCGGTCGTGGCCCGGGCGCTCGCCGCGCTGCGCGCCGACTCGGCCGCACTGGACCTGGAGGTTCGAGTCCTCGGCCGGGACGCGGTGTTGGCGGAGGTGGTCACCGGACGCGCCGACCTCGGCCTCGTCGACGGCGCCGCCGCCCCCAGCGATCCGCTCCCGATGCCCGACCTCGGCCCCACCACCACCCTCGCGGCGGCCGAGGAACGCCTGTCCGTGCTCCTTCCGCACGGCCATCCGCTGGCCCCGCGCCGTTCGGTACGGCTGACCGACCTGGCCCAGGCACACTGGATCGACGCCCCGGACACCGCCGTTCCGCTCGACCGGCTGCGCGCCGTCTGTCGCACCGAGGGTTTTCGTCCCAGGCTCCGCCACCGCGGGACCGATCCGCACGGCCTCGCCGCACTGGTTGCCGCCGGCCACGGCCTCGCCGCGCTGCCCTGGTCGATGGGGGCCGCGCTCCCCGACGTCACTGCCGTACCGGTCGCCGAACCGCGCCTGGTGCACCGCACCGAACTCGTCCACCCCGTCCATCCCTCCGCCCCCGCCAGGCAGTTGGTCGACCTGTTCACCGGTCAGGCAGCGGACGGCGCCTGACCGGTCGTGGCGCGGCCGTTCGCACGAGTCCGTGTCGCCCAACGCGGCGACGGGCAGCGCCGGTTGCCCCCGCGTCGCGCCTCGACGCAGCGCGTCAGCGGGCCGCGGACCACAGTCGGCACCTGAGCTGGGGCAATCGCACACCCTGGACGTACACCTCGCACGCCTGAGCCCCTCACGGACCAGGCCAACTGGCACGCGGGCGGCTCCACCTCGCAACACCGGCCACGCCAGGCGGCCGATCCAGGCACCCAACACCCCTCCGACCAGCGGAAATCGGACTCGGCACGGTCTTTCCCAGGCGTGCGCCGGACCTATGCCCTGAGCACTTCCGGCAGTCAGGATCGGCTCGTTCGGGCAAAACAGCAGGTCCTTACGTGCATGTAGTTCTTCACTACAAGGCCGTCCCCTCTCCCGTGTTGCGGTCGTTGGGCGTATGGTGACTGGAATCTCATTCCCCCGTGAGGTTAGGAAGCACATGACTGACTCCGTTCTCCACCAGACGATCCAGAATCTCGAAGGCGCACTGCCGCAGCTCGAAGAGCAGGAGCGCGCCCTTCGCGACCAACTCGACGCCCTGGCGCACCGGGTGACCTCCACCCGCAACGCCCTGGAGGGCCTGCGCGTGCTGACCGGCGACGCGGTCCCCGACAGGCAGCCGGCCGCCGTCGCCGCATCGGCCGGCGAAGTGCCGTCCGCCGCGGCGGAGGCGTCCGGCAAGGGCCAGACCGAGCCGACGCCGGAAGCCGCGCCGGAAGCAGCCGTTGAGGCGGACGCCGCGGCCTCCGTCCCGCAGCCGCGGACCGCCACCTCGACGCGTCCCAAGCGTCGCACGGCGAAGAAGACGGCCGGCAAGAAGGCCGCGGCGGCGAAGCCCAAGGCGAAGCAGGCCGCCACCAAGCAGGCCGCGGCCGACCCGCAGGCGGCGGCCAAGGACACCGGCAACAGCCTGTTGGACTCCGCACTGGAGATCCTCAAGAACGCCGGCACTCCGATGCGTCCGCGCGACATCAACGCGGCACTGGGCCGGGAAGCCACGCCGGGCCAGATCGAGTCCGTGCGCAACACCCTGGACCGGGCCGTGAAGAAGACGGAACTGGTCACGCGCCCGGGCCGGGGCACCTACGCGGCGGCCTGAGTCAGCTCCGGACACGCTGTGGGTGCGGGCCCGTCCTCGATCCTCGACGGGCCCGCACGGTCACCTGACGGTGGCCAATCAGGCTGATACGCAAGGGAATTGAGCTCGACGCAGACCGCCCGCGCGGCGAGCGTGACGGTCGCGCCAGGCGTGTCGGGCCCGACAGCCGTGACGGACCGTCTCGACGGGCACCGCAGGCGCGCCTGTTGCCCCTGGCATGGCTGACACGCCAGGCGCAACAGGCACGCCGCGGCATCCGGCCTTCCGGCGAACGGTGGCCGAGTGAGCGATCCTGGACGCATGGACGGGCGCGGACAGCCAACAGCGGTGCGGAGGTGACCCCATGACCACCGAGCCGCCACCGGGGCACCCCGCCGTGGAGACCCAGGAAGTGCACCGGATCCGCCTGGTCGAGGCACCGGAGCCACCCCTGACGCCCGAAGAACGACAGGCCGTGGACCGCGCCTGGGAAGCGGCGGTCCGGGCCAATCCGGACCTCTTCGACGGGCCCGTGGTGGCCTGCACACGACTGACGCGGACCGGCCCGCACGACGTGACCGTCTCCTGGGCCCGCACCACCTACCGGCGCTACGCCCGCCGGCGGGGCCCGGGCGCGTCGCCTGGTCTGCCGGCCCTGTTCGTCGCCGTCGTGCAGCCGGCCGAGGACGGCCGGATGCTGGTGGGGCGCATGGCCTCCTGGACGGCCACGCCCGGCCGTTGGCAGCTGCCGGGCGGCTCCATCGAACCGCCCGCTCCCCACCAGCCCCTCGACACCGCCGCGCTCCAATGGCACGCCGCCCGCGAACTGGCCGAGGAGACCGGCGTCGACACGCCGCCCGGCGACCTGGCCCTGTGGCTGGTGCTGCGGGGTGCGCGCGGCAGCGTCGGGGTGGTGTTCGGGGCCCCCGAACGGCCGGCGCGGTGGTTGCGCGCACGCCATGCGGCCCTGGTGTCGGCGGAGGCCGAGCGGGGGCGCGGCGCGGAGTTCGATCGGGTCCAACTGGTGGGATCGGTGGCTGAGTTGGCCGGCTTGGGTGGATCGTGCGCCACCTATCTGGCGCCGGTCGTGCACCGCTACGGTCGTTCCTGAGGAACCGCGCGGCGCGGGTCCGGCCGTCCGCCCGGGTAGTCCCGTGCCTGTTCGGTCGCCCTGACCCGAGGGGGACGGGGGTGAGGGGTTACCGTGTGGAGATCCGTCGACCATGGCAGTCGGCGGGTGGGCGGCCGCTCCTCGCGTGCCGCCCGGATGCCTGATGAAAGGTGCGGAGATGACCAACGTGCATGGTGAATCGATCGACCTTCCCACACCGGACGGGACCGCCGACGCCTATCTCGCCCACCCCGACGACGGCGCACCCCACCCCGGGGTCCTGCTCTACATGGACGCCTTCGGACTGCGCCCCGCGTTGGAGGAGATGGCCAGGCGACTGGCCGGGCAGGGCTACACGGTGCTGGTGCCCAACGTCCTCTACCGCGCCGGCCGGGCCCCGGTGGTGGAGCTGCCCGAGCACATCAACCCCGCCGAGCGCCCGCAGCTCTTCGAGAAGATCATGCCGCTCATCCGGTCCTTCACGCCCGAGCTGGCGATGCGGGACGTCGGCGCGTACCTCGACTGGCTGGCCGCCTCGCCGCTGGTCGCGGACGGCCCCGTGGGCACCACCGGTTACTGCATGGGCGGCGTGCTGGCGGTCCGCACCGCGGCCGCCTACCCGGACCGGATCGCGGCGGCTGGTTCGTTCCACGCCAGCAACCTGGCCACCGACGCCGAGGACAGCCCGCACCGGGCCTTGGACCGCGTCACGGCCGAGCTGTACTTCGGCCACGCCGACAACGACCACTCCATGCCGCCGGAGCAGATCGCTGCCCTGGAACGGGCGTTGGACGCGACGGGGGTGCGCTACCGCAGCGAACTGTACGAAGGTGCCCAGCACGGGTACACCCAGACCGACACCGCCATGTACAACGCCGAGGCGGCCGAGCGCCATTGGAGGGCGCTGCTGGACCTCTTCGGGCGGACGCTCTGAGGTAGGGATGCGCTAACACCGGGGCGCCGCCGCGTAGTCGAGGCGCGGCGGCGCCGAGGCCGGTGGCCGGGCTGACGGTCCGGCCACCGGCCGTCCGTCGCGGCTACCGGCAACCGGTCGCACTCCCGCCGTCGATCGGGGTGAACCGCAGCTGGGCGTGGTCCCTGGCGTTGGCGGCCCGGTGATAGGTGTCGGAGTCGACCGCGAACCAGACGCCGTTCCTGCGCCGGTCGCCGTTGACGTCGTCCAGCCGCACGCACCAGCGCTCCGGCCGGACCTCCCGGCGGTAGCGCTCGGTGCCGCGCACGGTCTGGTGGCAGTCCTGGTAGTGCTCGGTGCTGTACCAGGTCTTCGTGCTCTTGCCGCTGCGCTTGGTGTGCTTGACCCGCCGGGTGCCCGGGGTGCAGGTGGTGACCTGGTGCGGCCGGGTGGCCATGGTGGTCTGCCTGGTGACGTGGCGGACGCCGGCCCGCAGCCCCGTGACGGGGTCCCGGTGCGGCAGGACGCTCTGCCCGCCACCGCCACCGCCATTGCCACCGCCGGTGCCGGTGCCGGTGCCGCACGCGACCAGTCCGGCCATGAGGAACGCCGCCAGTCCGGCGCCTACCAGTCGGTGCTTGTCGCGCATGTCTCCCTCTGCGGTCGGCGGTCGGTCGGCCGTCGGGCGGCCCCACCCGGCCCGGGCAGCCGGGGCCGGGGCCACCCGCGCCACGGCAGCGGTCAGGGTATCCGAGACCCGGCCCCCGCCCGTGTTCGGGTCCGTGGTGCGGGCGTTGAGACGGCGCCCCGGCACTCCCTCCGCGCCTCCGGCACTCCCCCGACGCCGCCGCGAAGGCGGTTCCGCCGCCGGGCTCAGCGCCTGAGGACCTTGCGCGACAGCACGTTGCCGAGCAACTGCGCTGCCTGGACCAGCGCGATGAGGATGACGACGGTCACCACCATCACCCGGGTGTCGAACCGCAGATAGCCGTGGGTGATGGCGAGGTTGCCGACGCCACCGCCGCCCACCGTGCCGGCGATCACCGAGAAGTCGATCAGCGCCACCAGCATGAAGGTCATGCCGAGGATCAACGGCCCCAGCGCCTCCGGCACCAACACGGTCAGCAGGATCCTCACCGGGCCGGTGCCCATCGCACGGGCCGCCTCGATGACGCCCGGTTCCACGGCGAGCAGATTGCTCTCCACGATGCGGGCCACGCCGAACGTCGCGATCACCGTCATCGGGAAGATCACCGCGTCGGTGCCCACCGCCGTCCCGATCAACTCCCGTGTCATCGGGGACAGTACGACGATCGCGATCAGCGCGGGCACCGGCCGGACGATGTTGACGAACGTGCTCAGCACGACGAAGACGGCCCGCTGTTGGAGGACGCTGCCCTTGCGGGTGGCGTAGAGCGCGAGCCCGACGGCCAGGCCGAGCACTCCGGAGAGGGCGAGGGTGGCCAGCACCATGTAGAGCGTTTCGCCGGTGGCGTCGACGATCTTGGGCCAGAGCAGGCTCCAGTCCTGCTGGATCATGCGCCCACCTCCGCCAGCACCGAGGCGGCGACCGCCTCGTCCACACCGTGTCTGCGCAGCGCCTCGGGGAGCAGGTCCAGCAGCGGCGACGCCTGCACCGCGCTGCGCACGAACGCCCGGGTGGTGGGGTGTTGGGGCGCGGCGAACACCTCGCGCACCGGTCCGTCCTCCACGATGCGGCCGGCGTCCAGCACCGCCATCCGGTCACAGACCGCCCGCACCACCTCCATCTCGTGGGTGATCAGCACGATGGTGACGCCCAGTTCGTCGTTGACCCGGCGCAGCAGCGCCAGCACCTCGTGGGTGGTCTGCGGGTCCAGCGCCGAGGTGGCCTCGTCGCAGAGCAGCACCCGGGGGCGGGTGGCGAGCGCGCGGGCGATGCCGACGCGTTGGCGTTGGCCGCCGGAGAGCTGTTCGGGGTAGCGCCGGGCCTGGTCGGCCAGCCCGACGAAGTGCAGCGCCTCCTCGGCCCGTTCCCGGGCCTGGGCCCGGGAGGCGCCGGCCTGCCGCAGCGGGTAGCCGACGTTGCCGAGGACGGTGCGGGAGCGGAAGAGGTTGAACTGTTGGAAGACCATCCCGATGTCCCGGCGGGCGGCGCGCAGCGGGCGGGCGCCGAGCGCGGTCAGTTCCCGGCCGTCCACGGTGACGGTGCCCGCGGTGGGCGCCTCCAGCAGGTTGATCAGCCGCAGGAGGGTGGACTTGCCGGCGCCGCTGTGGCCGACGATGCCGAGGACGCTGCCGGCCTCGACGTCGAGGTCGACGCGGTCGACGGCGACCGTTCCGCCGGCGAACTCCTTGCTGACACCGCGGAGTTGGATGACGGGGCCGGGCACGGCGGACTCCTCCGGGCCGGTGGTCACGACGCCCCCTTGAGCTGGCACCCGACACGGGAGAGCTCGGCGGCCAGTTGGGTGGCAGACAGGTCGAGGTGGACGGCGGTGCCGTTGGAGGTCCGCCGGGCCTCGTCCTGCACCGGCTTGCTGGCGTAGAGCTTGAGGACCTCGGCGTAGTCCGGGTTGTCCTTGTCGGCGGCGCGGGCGGCGATGACGTTGAGGTAGGGGCGGATGTCGGGGCTGTGCGGATCGTCCTTGAACAGGGCGGTGTCGGCGTGGATCCCGGACAGGCTGGCGACCCCGTCGTTGATGACCGCGGCGTCCACGTCGGCGAGCAGCCGGGGCGTCTGTTGCGCGTTGACGGGGGTGAACCGCAGGTGGCGGGGGTTGGCGGCGATGTCGTCAGCGGTGGCGCACAGGCCGGTACCGGGCTTCAGCGTGATCAGCTTCGCCCGGGCCAGCAGCCGCAGCGCCCGGCCCTCGTTGGCGGGGTCGTTGGGATGGGCGATCCGGGCCCCGTCCGGGAGGTCGGCCAGCTTGCCGACCTTCTTGGCGTACAGGCCCATCGGGACGACGGTGGTGGGGGCCAGCGGCACGATGTCGGTGCCGTTCTCGGCGTTGGACTGGGCCAGGAACACCAGGTGCTGGAAGGCGTTCAGCTCGATGTCGCCGGCGGCGAGCGCCTTGTTGGGCAGGGAGTAGTCGTCGAACGGCACCACCTCGACGTCCAGCCCCTTCTTCTTCGCCTCCTTGGCCAGGATGTCCCACTCGGTGGAGTCCCCGCTCACGCCGACCCGGACGCGATGGGCCTGGGAGCCGGAGGTACCGCAGCCGGCGACGAGGAGGGCGAGGGCGGTGGCGGCGGCGCCCGCGAGGAGCGCGCGGCGGCGCGGCGCGGTGGGGCGTCTGGTGCCTGGGCGCGGTGCGGTGGTGGTCGTATGGTGCATGGTGGTCGGTGGTTCCCTCGGGTGGTGGGTTGGGGTGGGGCGCCGGGCCCTTGTGGGGCGGCGGCGCCCGTCTGGTGGGCCGAAGCGGTTACGGCTGGTCGGTGAAGTGGCAGGCGGCCGCGGCCCGTTCGGGGCCGGTCGGGGTCAGCGCCGGGACCTCCCGTTCGCAGCGGGCGCGGCGGTCCGCGTCGCGACTGGGCGACAGCGCCGCGTACAGCGGGCAGCGTCCGCGGAAGCCGCAGCCGGTGGGCCGCCGGGTGGGGCTCGGCGGGTCGCCGGCGAGCAGGATGCGTTCGCGGCGGCGCTCGCGCACCGGGTCCGGGAGCGGCACCGCCGACAGCAGCGCGCGGGTGTAGGGGTGGCGGGGCGCGCCGAACACCCGCTCCACCGGGCCGTGTTCGACGGTGCGGCCCAGGTACATGACGCTCACCCGGTCGGCGATGTGCCGGACCACCGACAGGTCGTGCGAGACGAAGAGGTACGACAGGCCGAGCGCGGCACGGAGTTCGGCGAGCAGGTTGAGGATGCCTGCCTGTACGGAGACGTCGAGCGCGGAGACCGGTTCGTCCAGGACGAGCAGGCGCGGCTCCACCGACAGCGCGCGGGCGATGCCGATGCGCTGGCGCTGGCCGCCGGAGAACGCGTGCGGATGGCGGTCCGCGTGCTCGGGCGAGAGCCCGACGAGGCGGAGCAACTCCGGTACGCGGGCGGCGATATGGGACCGGTCGGCGCCCTGGGCGCGCAGCGGCTCGGCGATGATCTCCCCGACGGGGAGCCGGGGGTCGAGGCTGGACAGCGGGTCCTGGAAGACGATCTGCACCTCGCCACGCAGGCGCTTGCGCGCGGCCCGGTCCAGGCTCCTGGTGTCCTGACCGAGCACCTCCACCGTGCCGCCCTCGGGCGCGGTCAGGCCGAGGATCTCCATCAGGGCCGTCGACTTCCCCGAGCCCGACTCGCCGACCAGCCCCAGCGTCTCGCCGCGCCGGAGGTCCAACTCGACGCCGTCGACGGCGTACACGCTGCCGACCCGGCGCCGGAACACCCCGCCCTTGAAGACCGGGAAGGTCCTGGCCAGGCCGGTGACCTTGAGGACGGCGACGGGGTTGTCGTCCCGGTCCGGTGCCGGGGTCGGCGCGGATCCGGCGGCGGACGGCGAAGGTTGCGGGTAGACGTCGGTGGCGGTCAGCCCGCGCTCGGCGATCCGATCCGCCTGCACGCAGGCCGCGAGCGGGGATTCCGGCGTCCGCCCCGCACCGACCGGCAACAGCGCCGGCTCGGCCGTCCGACAGGCATCGTCGGCCAGCGGGCAGCGCGGCGCGAAGGCGCACCCGGCGGGCAGCTCGTACGGCGCGGGCGGGGAGCCGGGTATCGGGATAAGTGGCGTCCGTGGCAGGCGAGTTGACGTCACCTCAGTCCGTACCGACGAGGTCTCCTCCTCCGCGTCCAGTCGCGGAACCGCGCCCAGCAGGCCCATCGTGTAGGGCATCCGGGGCGTCGCGAACAGCTCGGCGGCCGGCCCGGTTTCCACCACCCGGCCCGCGTACAGCACCGCGACCCGGTCCGCCATCCCGGCGATGACGCCCAGGTCGTGGCTGACCAGCAGCAGTGCCGCGCCCGTCGCGCGCTGTGCGGTGCGCAGCACGTCGAGGACCTGGGCCTGCACGGTGACGTCCAGGGCGGTGGTGGGTTCGTCGGCGAGCAGCACCTCGGGCTCGTTGGCGACGGCCATGGCGATCAGGGCGCGTTGGCGCATCCCGCCGGAGAACTCGTGCGGATAGGCCGCGGCGCGGGCGGTGGGGTCGGGGATGCCGACCAGGTCGAGGAGTTCGACGGCCCGGCGGCGGGCGTGCGCGCGGGGGACGTCGTGGTGGGTGCGGATGGCCTCGGCGATCTGGTCGCCGACGCGGTGGACGGGCGTGAGCGCGGAGAGCGGGTCCTGGAAGACCATGCCGATGCGGCGGCCGCGGAGGCGGGAGAGGGCGGCGTCGCTCGCGCCGACGAGTTCGGTGTCGCCGAGGGTGACCGAGCCGGTGGTCCGGGCGGTGTCCGGCAGCAGGCCCATGGCGGCCAGGGCGACGGTGGACTTGCCGGAGCCGGACTCCCCCACCAGGCCCAGGACCTCGCCGCGGTGCAGGGTGAGGTCCACCCCGCGCACGGCGGGGGCGGGGCCGTGGGGGCCGTCGAAGTCGACGCGCAGATCACGGATGCGGAGCACCGCGTCGGTGTCACCGGCCGGTTGGGGGCCCGCCGGCGATGCGGTTCGGGTGGGCTGTGCGGTCATGCTCGTACGCTCCCTTCCGGGGCGGGACGCCCCTGCTGGTGCCCTTGGTGGGCTCGGCGACGGGGCCGCCGGTCGGTGCGTCGCCGTCGCGCCCGGTCCGAGGTCGGGTCCAGCGCGTCGCGCAGCCCGTCGCCGAGGAAGTTGACGGCGAGGACGAACAGCACCAGCAGTCCGGCGGCGAAGAAGAACATCCAGGGGTAGGTGACGGCGGCCCCGGTGCCGTCGGCGATCAGGGTGCCCAGGGAGACGTCCGGCGGCTGGACGCCGAAGCCGAAGTAGGACAGGCCGGTTTCGCTCATCACCGCGCCGCCGACCGCGATGGTGGCGTCGACGATCAGGAAGGAGGCGACGTTGGGGAGGATGTGGCGGACGATGATGCGCAGCGGGTGGACGCCCATCAGGCGGGCCGCGCGGACGAAGTCGCGTTCCTTCAGCGAGAGCGTCATCGAGCGGACCACGCGGGCGGTGAGCATCCAGCCGAACGCGGCCAGCAGGGCGACGAAGGCCAGCCAACTCGCCGAGCGGAGCCGGGGCGAGACGATCGCGATGACCAGGAAGGCCGGGAAGACCAGCAGCAGGTCGATCAGCAGGGTGGTCAGCCGGTCGGCCCAGCCGCCGAAGTAGCCGGCGCAGGCACCGGCGAGGGAGGCCAGGACGGTGGCGAAGAAGGCGACCAACAGACCGATCAGCAGGGACTTCTGGAGGCCGCGCAACACCTGGGCGTAAACGTCCTGGCCGATGCTGTTGGTGCCGAACCAGTGCGTGGCGGAGGGTGGTTGGCGCAGGGCGGTGTAGTCGACGTCGGTGTGGCTCCAGTGCGTCAGGTACGGTCCGGCGAAGGCGAGCAGGAAGAGCAGCGACAGGAGGCCGGCGCCGAGGACGGCGTTGGGGTTGCGGACGAAGCGGTGCAGGGCGACGCGGTTCATGTGCGGCTCCTCAGCTCGTGCGGACGCGCGGGTCGAGCGCGGCGTGCAGCACGTCGGCGAGGAATCCGGCGAGCAGCACCACCACCGCGGCGAACACGTTGACGGCGACGACGGAGTTGATGTCGCCCTTGCCGACCGCGTCGATGAACCAGGCACCCATGCCGTGCCAGCCGAAGACCTTCTCGGTGAACGCGGCGCCGGTGAACAGGCCCAGGAACCCGTACGCGAAGAAGGTGGACATCGGGACCAGGGCGGTGCGCAGGCCGTGTGTGAGGACGGCGGTGCGGCGGCGCAGGCCCTTGGCGCGGGCGGTGCGCAGGAAGTCCGAACCGAGCACGTCGAGCATGGTGCCGCGCTGGTAGCGACTGTAGGCGGCCGCGGTGCCGAGCGCGATGGCCAGGGTGGGCAGGAGGAGGTGTCCCGCGCGGTCGCCGAGGAGGGTGGCCAGGCCGCCGGTGAGTCCCGGGGTCTTCTCGCCGGTGAAGCTGATCAGTTCGTGGCCGGCCGCCTGGTTGGTGCGGATGGCGCCGATCTTGAGCAGGACGGCGAGCAGGAACGTCGGGGTGGCGAGCAGCAGGAACGCGAAGAGCGTCACGGCCCGGTCGGAGAACCGGTATTGGCGCACCGCGCCCCAGGTGCCGAGCAGCACTCCACCGACGGTGCCCAGCAGCGTGCCGGTCAGCAGCAGCCGCAGGCTGACGCCGATCCGTCGGCCGAACTCGGTGCCGACGTCGGAGGAGTCGAGGGTGCGGCCGAGGTCGCCGCGGAGCGCGTGGCCGAGCCAGTTGCCGAAGCGGTCCCACAGGGGCGTGTGGTCGTTGATGCCGAGCGCGGTGAGTTGGGCGTCGATCGCGTCGGGTGGTGGGGCCGGTTGCCTGCCCTCGAAGTAGCCGCGTGGGGAGAGCGCGAGGGAGGTCAGGACGTAGGAGATGACGACGGCCAGGGCCAGCAACAGAGCGTAGTAGCCGAGGCGTTTGGCGAGGTGGGCGAGCACGGGTGGATTTCCTTCGAGGGGGGTGGTGCGGCCAGACGCTATCCCACCGAACACCGCCCGCCAGGCAGTTGCGTGAACCCCTCATTGCAACCTCAATAAATGCGCTGACCTGGGACTTTGGAATGGTCTGGACCGGCATACGGTGCCGGTGCGGCGCGATCGCGCGGCGAGGTGTCCACCGAGAGGAAGAGCAGCATGAACCGGGCCCGCAGAACCATGGCGTTGGCCGTCGTGTCCCTTTCCACCGCCACCGCGCTCACTGCCTGTGGTGGGTCCGGGGGTGCGTCGGACACCGCGTCGCGGGGCGGTTCGGCGCCGGTCGCCGGCGCCCAGGGCCTCAATCCGCACCCGGCCTCGGACCTCAGGCAGGGCGGCACCCTCAAGATGGCGATCGAGCAGTGGATCAGTCAGTACAACCCCAACCAGGTCGACGGCACCCAGGGCGACGCCGCCAGCATCACCGAACTGGTCGAGCCGCAGCTGTTCCTCCTCGACGCCAAGGGCGTCCCGCACACCAACCCCGACTTCCTGGCCTCCGCCGAGGTGGTCTCGACCCACCCGCAGGTGGTCCGCTACCGCCTCAACCCGAAGGCGAAGTGGTCCGACGGAAAGCCGCTGGGCTGGCGGGACTTCGAGGCCCAGTGGAAGGCGTTGAACGGCAGGGACAAGCGCTTCGCCGCCGCGGACACCAGCGGCTACGACCAGATCTCCGATGTCGCCCGCGGCGCCGACGACCACGAGGTCACGGTCACCTTCGGCACCCCGTACGCCGACTGGCAGAAGCTGTTCGACCCGCTCCTGCCGGCGTCCCTCAACGCCACGCCGGAGAGCTTCGCCACGTCGTGGGCCGGCACCATCCCGGTGACCGCCAACGCCTTCAGGATCGGCGCCTACGACCGGACCGCGCAGACCATCACCGCGGTGCCCGACCCCAACTGGTGGGGCCGGAAACCCAAGTTGGACAAGATCATCTTCTGGGCGCTGGACGGCTCCAGCTACGTGGACGCCTACCTCAACAAGGAGATCGACTCCACCAGCGCCGCCAGCCCCGAGGCGTACCAACGGCTGAAGGGCGACAAGGGCACCGACATCCGCATCGGCGCCCGCTGGGACCAGGTGACCCTCAGCCTCAACGGCCGGCGCGGCCCACTCAAGGACGTCCGGGTCCGACAGGCGGTGATGCTCGGCGTCGACCGGGAGGCGCTGGCGGAGGTGGCCGGCAAGGACCTGCCCTTCCGGCCCAAGGTCCTCGGCAACCACTTCTTCATGCCCAACCAGGAGGGCTACCAGGACAATTCAGGGTCGTTCGGCAAGCGGGACGTCGCCCGCGCCAAGAAGCTGCTGGACGCGGCGGGTTGGCGGGACAACGGCCCGGGCAAGCCGCGCACCAAGGACGGCAGGAAGCTGACCCTGGACTACGTCCAGCCGTCGGACTCCGCCGGCCTGGCCACGGACCAGGCCAAGCTCACCCAGCAGATGCTCGCCGAGCTCGGCATCGACGCCGAGCTGCGCAAGGTGCCGTCCAACGACTACTTCGACAAGTACATCCACCGCGGCAACTACGACCTCAGCCAGTTCCGCCAGGTCGACCAGGTCTTCCGCTCCCAGGCATACAGCGGCTACCGCATGCCGCAGGGCGACAACACCTTCACCAACCACGGCGGGGTCTCCTCCCCCGAGGTCGACGGGCTGCTGCTGAAGGCGTCCCGGACCACCGACGTGAAGCAGCAGATCGCCCTCTACAACAAGGCCGACGCCGAGGTCTGGCAGCTCGGCCACTCCCTGCCCCTCTACCAGCGCCCGCAGATCTCCGCGGTCCGCAAGGACCTCGCCAACTACGGCGCGACCGGCCTGGGCAGCGAACAGCTCGTCAAGGCAGGCCGGTTGAAGTAGTCGGACGGCGCGACGGGTGGCGGCGGGGGGCTTCCGCGAGGAAGCGCCCCGCCGCCACCGCGAGAGTGCCGTCAGCCCCAGAGCGTCGTGGTGACCACCCGCGGGGTGCCGGCCGGGCGGGCGCCGGTGTACGTCAACGTCACCCGGGTGTAGTGCTGTCCGGAGTGCCCGGCGCGGGGCTGCGGGGTGTCGAAGCGCACCTTGACCGGATAGCCGTGGAAGTGGCCCGCCGCGCAGTACGGCTTGCAGTCGTTGACGAAGTCCGTGCCCTTCGCCACCGCGGACCGGTCGCGCCACTGCGACCAGTGCAACGACTTCAGGACGTTGTTGCCGTCGCCGCACGCGAGCATGAAGTTGCCGGGGCGCTCCTGGGCGTGGCCGATGCAGTCGATGACTGCGACGTGGCGGGTGGGGGTGGGCGGTGTCGTGGCGGCGGTCGCGGTGGCCGGCACGGTGGCCGTCGCCAGCGCCGCCCCCGCACAGATCATGAGTGCTGCCGTGGCCCTGTGAACTCGCATATCCGCTCCTCAGCCGCTTCGCATGGTGGACACCTCGGACACCGGCTGCGACGCGGGGTGCGGACCTCGTCACGGGCCGCACACGTCCCCGCGGGGCTGTCGCTGCCTCTCTGCGCCAGCAGGCTACGACCGCTGCGCCCGGCACCGCCACCCAGGCGTACGGGACCAGCCGATTTGCCCCACTGTGCCCGACGGAACACGGAGCGTGCCCCCGGGAGCGGGCGGGCTCCACCGCGTACGGAAGCCGCCCGCCCCGGGATGCGCACGCCTCTTACCGCGACCCGTCACCGTCCGCCGACAGCCGTTCCACCGCGGCGAGTTCGACGCACAGCGCCAGTCCCTCCACCGCGTCGCGCAGTTCCTCCACGGTGGGGAAGCTGGGCGCGAGGCGGATGTTGCGGTCGCGCGGATCCGTGCCGTACGGGAAGGTGGCCCCGGCGGGGGTGAGCGCGATGCCCGCGTCCCCGGCCAGCGCCACCACCCGGGCCGCGCAGCCGTCCAACACGTCCAGGCTCACGAAGTAGCCACCCCGCGGACGGGTCCACGAGGCGACCCCGCTCCCGCCGAGCCGCTTCCCCAACACCGTGTCCACCAGCTCGAACTTGGGGCCCAGCACGGCGGCGTGGCGCTCCATGTGGGCGGCCACGGCCGGCGCGTCGGGCAGGAAGCGGGCGTGCCGGAGCTGGTTGAGCTTGTCGGGACCGATGGTCCGCTTCGAGAGGTGGCCGAGCAGCCAGGAGACGTTGGCGGACGAGGAGCCGAAGAAGGCGACACCGCTGCCGGCCGCGGTGATCTTCGAGGTGGATCCGAACACGAACACCCGGTCGGGGTGGCCGTGTTGGGCGCTCAGCGTCAGGATGTCGGCGAGCGACTCGTCCGCCCCCTGCACGCCGTGGACGGCGTAGGCGTTGTCCCAGAACACCCGGAAGTCCGGCGCCGCGGTCTCCATGGCGGCCAGGCGGCGCACCGTCTCGGGCGAGTAGGTGACGGCGGTGGGGTTGCTGTACTTCGGGACGCACCAGATGCCCTTGACCCGCTCGTCGGCGACCAGGCGCTCGACCTCGTCGAGGTCCGGGCCGCCCTCGGTCATCGGCACCGGAATCATCTCGATGCCCAGCTTCTCGCAGAGTCCGAAGTGCCGGTCGTAGCCGGGCACCGGGCACAGCATCGCCGTCCGTCCCTCCCGCGGCCAGGGCGCGGGCGATCCCGGCACGCCGAACAGCACGGCGTCCACCACGCACTCGTACATCAGCTCCAGGCTGGAGTTGCCGAAGGCGACCAGTTGCTCCACGGGCACCTGGAGCGGTGCGGAGAACGCCGCGCGCAGTTCGGGCAGGCCGTGCAGTCCGCCGTAGTTGCGGCAGTCGGTGCCGTCCTGCGCAGTGTGGTCACCGGGCTCCAGCAGGCCGAACAGCGGCTCGGACAGGGACAGTTGCTCGGCGGAGGGCTTGCCGCGGGTCAGGTCCAGGCGCAGGCCGCGCCCCTTGAGCCGGGCGTGCTCGTCGCGGAGCGCGGCCAGCCGGTCGGACAGCTCGGGGCGCGTGAGTGCGGTCAGGTCCATTCCCGTCATCCTTCTCGTTCCTCGTCGGTGCCGGCCCGCCGACGCCGGCGGGCGCGGAAGCAGCGCCAACGGTAGCGGGGCGGGGATCCGGACCGCCTACCCAATTCCTCCCGTCTCACCACCCCCGACCTCACCCCCGCCACCAGCGACGAACACGTTCGTAACGAACTTGTTCGCCACGAACATGTTCGTTACCGTGAAGACATGCCCACCACGCCAGGCCCCACCGCACCGCGCTCAGCCGGGAGCACCGAATCCCCGGCACCCCGCGGCCGCCGCGAGCGCCCCGCCAAGCCCGCCCTGACCCGCGAGGGGATCATCGCGACCGCGGTCGCACTGATGCGGAGCGAGGGCCTGGGGCGGGTGACCATGCGACGCCTGGCCAAGGAACTGGACACCGGCCCGGCCTCGCTCTACGTGTACGTGGCCCACACCGCCGAACTACACGCGGCCGTCCTGGACGAGCTGTTGGGCGAGGTCGACCTCCGGCCGGCCCGCGCCAAGGGCGACTGGCGCGAGCGACTGGTCCGCATCCTGGCGTCCTACACAGAGGTGCTGTTCGCACACCCCGAACTGGCCCGCTCGGCGATGGTCACCCGCCTCTCGGGACCGCACTATCTGCGACTGGTCGAGACCGTCCTGACCCTGCTCGCCGAGGGCGGCGTCGCCGACGACCGGGCCGCCTGGGGCGTGGACGCGCTCCTCCTGCTCGGCACCGCGACGGCCGCCGAGCAGTCCACCCGCGACGCCGCACCCCACGCCCAGGACGAGCACAACGCCCTGATGACCGCGGTGCACGGCGCCTCCGCCCAGGCGTTCCCCCGACTCAACGCACTCGGCCCCGAACTGTTCACCAGCACCGGAGAAGCCCGCCTGGCCTGGGGCTTCCACGCCCTGATCAACGGAATGCCGGCCACCGCCCGATCGGACCGCCCCCAGACCACCTGACCGCCCCGCAGCGTCCCGGGGCCCGCGCCACCCGCAAGGAGCCCACCCCATGACCACCCCCGCGACCACCCACCACCCCCTCGCCGTCATCGGCGGCGGCCTCGGCGGCCTGACCCTCGCCCGCGTCCTCCAGGTACACGGCATCGAGGCCACCGTCTTCGACCTGGAGGCGTCGCCGGACGCCCGCACCCAGGGCGGCATGCTCGACATCCACGAGGACTCCGGCCAGGCAGCGCTGCGGGCGGCCGGCCTCCACGACGACTTCCGCGCCCTGGTGCACGCCGGCGGGGAGGCCCTCCGCATCCTCGACCCGCACGGCACGGTCCGCCTGGCCGAGGAGGACGACGGCGACGGCACCCGCCCCGAAGTGGACCGCGGCCGACTCCGCGACCTCCTCCTGAACTCCCTCCCGCACGGCACGGTGCAGTGGGGCAAGAAGGCCCTCGCCGCCCGCGCACTGCCCGACGGCCGCCACGAGGTCGCCTTCGCCGACGGCACCGCCCTCACCACCGACCTCCTCATAGGCGCCGACGGCGCCTGGTCCCGCGTGCGCCCCCTGCTCTCCCCCGCCCAACCCGCCTACACCGGCATCTCCTTCGTCGAGACCGATCTCCTGGACGCCGACGCCCGCCACCCGGCCAGCGCCGCCCTGATCGGCGACGGCTTCTTCATCTGCCTGGGCGCGGAAAAGGGGATGCTCGCGCACCGCGAGACCGACGGCAGCCTGCACGTCTACACCGCGGTCAAGGCCCCCGAGGACTGGCTCGACACCATCGACTTCACCGCCCCGGACACCGCCAAGCGCACCCTCCTCGCGCACTTCACGGACTGGGACGGAAGCCTGCGCCGACTGGTCGCGGACGCGGACGGCGCACTCGTCCCGCGCCGCATCCACGCCCTGCCCGTCGACCACCGCTGGCCCCGCACCCCCGGAGTGACGCTGCTGGGCGACGCCGCGCACCTGATGTCACCGTTCGCCGGCGAGGGCGCCAACCTCGCCATGCTGGACGGCGCCGAACTCGGCCAGGCACTCGCCGCCCACCCGCACGACGCCGAAACCGCCCTGGCCAGCTACGAAAAGGCCCTCTTCCCCCGCAGCGCCGCCTCCGCCGCCGAGTCCCACGCCAACCTGACCCTGATGTTCGGCGACGCCGCACTGGACCGCCTACTGGACCAGTTCACCGCCCGCACGTAGAGGCACGGCCCCGCCCGCCCGGTTCCTGGGCCGGGCGGAGTTGCAACTCCTCCGAACCACAAGGGAGTTGAGCATGCGCCGGCGGGACGGCATCCCACCGGCGCTCCCCCGTCCCGCCACGCCCGCGGCTCAGTCGGCGTCGACGCGCAGGGAGGAGAAGCGCACCTTCTGGTGCTTGCCCGAGCCGAGGTTGGCGACCGGCACCCCGCCGCAGTGCGCCTTGGGGTAGAAGTGGGCGGTCTTGCCGACCAGCGAGAGGTTGGCGGCGAGGCCGTCGCCCTTGACCGTGTAGCAATGGCCGGGCTCGGGCTGGCTCAGGCTGGCCTTCTTCCCGGTCGGGGTGGTGTAGAGGAGCATGCCCAGGTCGGCGGCGTCGGCGGCCGCCGCGGTGCCCAGGACCGCGCCGGCGGCGAGCACCACGGCCACGGCCGCCCGGCCCCGGGCGAACGCGCGCCCGCGTTCACGACCACGGACCGGGGCGGTTCCACGTGCTACGGAGTTCATGACTGGCTCCAGTTGAGGGAGAGCGGATTGTCGACCGGTCCAACGACGCACCGGCCACCCCGTGACGCCGCCCACCCCAACTCCTATCCTCCTCACCCCTGCCGACGGGGCCACCTTGCCGGCACGCCCCGCCCCGCACATGGCCTCACGCCCGCACGGCGCCCTCCGCGGCCCGGGCCTGCCCGTCGGCCGCCGCCGTCCCCGTGCCCGCCCCCGGAGGCGCTGTCCCCTCCCCGGCCCGAGCCCCCGCGCCGAACAGCGGGATGCCGTACCGCCTACGGAAGACGCGGCTGCGGCGCACCGTCAGCGCCACCACCGCGGCGAGGATGCCGAGGGACTGGAACCGCCCGATCACCGGCACCACATCGACCGGCAGCGTGCAGGCCGCCACCGCGCTCAGCGCGGCATCGAGCATCTGGGAACCGCCCCACAGGAGCGTCAACCCCCGCAACGCGGTCCGGAACGCGGGAAGTTCACGCCAGGCGCGGTCCGCAACCGCCTCCCCGGCCGGCCCCCGCAACCGGCGGCCGAAGTGGAACGCGAAGGGCCGGGCCGCCAGCAGCGTGCCCAGGAGCCACAGCCCGAGAACGACGGGGATGGCCACGTCCTTCAGCAGCAGCATCCGCGGACTGCCGTTGACCGCCGACAGGCCCGCGGAAACCACCAACAGCCCGGCCACGACCAGATCGAAGACCTCGACGCGCCGCCGCACCACGGCCGCGCCCAACGCGTGCGCCGTGGGCACCGCACCGCTCAGCAGCAGCGCCTGCCACTGCGCGACGTCCTGCGCCCGCAGCACGTAGTACAGGCCCAGCGGCAGCACAAGGTTGACGGTCAGCGATACGCACACGGCGCGTAACGGGTGCGCCTCGCGCGTCCGAACGGATTTCACGGCGGCCTCCAGCGGTCCGGCGCCGGTCGCTCCGGCACCACGGTGATCCGTCTACGACGCTAGAAGCCGCACGGGTGGAGGCGCATCGACCCCCGGGCCGGACCCGTCGGGCCCGCTCTCCACCCACCCCCTCCACCGCCAGGTGGAGGACCGGCCTGCGCGCCGTCCCAACTCCGTTACGGAAACGCCGCGTTCGGCGTCAGAAGCTGTCGCCCAGGCGCTCGATGAGGGGGGCCGCCGCCTTCAGCGTGTCCAACTCCGCCTCCGTGAACCGCTCCCGCAGGGCCTGCGCCACCTGCTTGGACCGGGCGTCCCGCTTGTGCCGCAGCACCTCGAAGCCGGCCTCGGTCACGGACATGATGATCCGCCGGCCGTCGTGGGGGTCGCGCCGCCGCTCGACCAGGCCGCGCTCCTCCAACCCGCCGAGCGTGGTCCCCATCGCCTGGGACGTGATCTGCTCGGCCCGCGCCAGCTCGGCCGCCGTGGTCGGGCCGCCCCGGTCCAGGCGCGACAACGCGGCGCGCTCGGGCAACGTGAGCTCGCCGGGCGCCTGGAGTTGACGCAGCCGGCGGGCCAGCAGGCCGATGCTTCCGTAGAGCGCACCGGCCAGATCGTCGACGTCCGAGCTATGAGTCATGTTCATAAGCCTAGGTTGAGCAACCTGGCCAATCAACCGACGTTGATCGTCGCCCGTCACACGTTCGCCGTAAGCCCGGGTGAAAGAACCGCGGGCGACCACGAGTCTTTACGCATCGACCGGCCTTGACTGGCCTTGAGGAGAGGGTGCGGACATGGGAATCATCGCGTGGGCCCTGATCGGCCTCTGTGCCGGAGCCATCGCAAAGGCCCTGATGCCCGGGAAGGACCCCGGCGGTTGTTTGATCACCATGCTGATCGGCATCGCCGGCGGCCTGCTGGGCGGCTGGCTCGGCAAGGTGATCTTCGGGGTGCACTCGATCAACGGCTTCTTCCACCTCTCGACGTGGCTCGCCGCCATCGTCGGCTCCCTGATCGTCCTCCTCCTGTACCGCTTCACCCTGGGACGGAACCGCGAGCACTGACCGGCACCACCAGCACCGACCTGGGCAGCGAGCGCCGACCGACGCGACGAGCGACGAACGAACCGGCACACCGACGAACGCGGCAGGGGCCGGAGGGGCAGCTCCCTCCGGCCCCTTCGCGCGCCGCCGAAAACCAGTTGCCCGAACCGTCCGAAGTCCACAGGCTGGTCCCCGTCGTTCCCCCACAGAGCAGGAGAACCCCCGTGCGCCGATTCCTCGAAAACCCCCAGCGCCCCTACCGGACGGTGAATTTCGAGGACTTCGACCCCCATGCACATCAAGCACACCCCGAACATCGAGCACACCCTGAACATCGGCATCCTCGCGCACGTCGACGCGGGTAAGACCAGCCTGACCGAGCGTCTGCTGTTCGAGACCGGAGCGATCGACCGGCTCGGCAGCGTCGATGCCGGCGACACCCAGACCGACACCGGAGCCATCGAGCGGCAGCGCGGGATCACCGTGCGCTCGGCGGTGGCCTCCTTCGCCGTCGGCAGCACGCAGATCAACCTCATCGACACCCCCGGTCACGCCGACTTCGTGGCCGAGGTGGAGCGCGTCCTCGGCGTCCTGGACGGCGCCGTGCTGGTGCTCTCCGCCGTCGAGGGGGTCCAGGCCCACGCCCGCGTCCTGATGCGGACGCTGCGCGAACTGCGGCTGCCGGTGGTGCTCTTCGTCAACAAGATCGACCGGCGCGGCGCCCGCGGCGACGCCCTGCTGGCCGACGTCCGGCGGAAGTTGGCCCCGCACCTCGTGCCCATGACGGCGGTCCGGGACCTCGGCACGCCGTCCGCCCGCGCGCTCCCATACGCGCTGGACGCCGAGCCCACGTTCCGCGACCGGGTCGCCGAGGCGCTCGCCGAAACCGATGACGCGCTGCTCGCCCGCGTCGTGGACGGCCCGTTCCCGTCTGCCGACGAGTTGCGCACCGCGCTCGCCGCGCAGGTCCGCGCCGGCCGGGTCCACCCCGTCTACTGCGGCTCGGCCCGCAGCGGCCAGGGCGTCCGCGCGCTCGTCGACGGCCTCACGGAGTTGCTGCGCCCCGCGCCCACCGGCAACGGCCCCGAACCGGCCGCCGCGACGCCCCCGCGGGGCACCGTCTTCGCCGTCGAGCGCGCGGCGTCCGGCAAGAAGACCGCATACCTGCGCCTGTTCTCCGGAACCCTGGCCGCGCGCCAACGCGTGACCCTGCACCGCCACCGCCCCGACGGCACGCGCCTGACACACACCGGCCAGATCACCTCCCTGCACGTCGTCGGACGCCCGACAAACGGCGCCAACTCCCCTGATTCGACACGCCAATTGACTGCTGGCGAGATCGGCAGGCTCACCGGTCTGACGGAGGCCCGGGTCGGCGACCGGCTGTCCGACCCCACCGGCCGGGACGACGGCCCCCGCCCGCCGCACTTCCGCGCCCCGACCCTCCGCACGCTCGTCCGCCCCCGGAACGCGGCGCCCGGCGCGGCATCCCGGCTGCACGCGGCGCTGCAGCGCCTCGCCGAACAGGACCCGCTCATCCACGCCAACGCCGAGCCCGACGGCGCCACCTCCGTACTGCTCTACGGCGAGGTCCAGAAGGAGATCCTCGCGGCAACGCTGGTCAACGACTTCGGGATCGAGGCGGTCTTCGAACCCAGCCGGACCGTCCGCCTGGAACGCCCCGCCGGCACCGCCGAGGCGCACGAGGAAATCGGGCGCCGGGCCCCGAGCCCGAGCGGTTTCTGGGCCACCGTCGGATTGCGCGTCGAGCCCACACCGCGGAATACCGGCATCGCCTTCCGCTACGAAACCGAACTGGGCGCGCTCCCCCGCGCCTTCCACGTGGCGATCGAGGAGACCGTGCACACCGCGCTCCGCACCGGCCCGCACGGCTGGGCGGTCACCGATTGCACGGTCACCCTCACCCGCTCCGGATTCGTCGGCCCGCTGAGCACGGCGGGCGATTTCCGGGGCCTGACCCCGGTGGTACTCGCCCGCGCCCTGGCGCGCGCCGGCACCCACGTCTACGAGCCGTGCCACGCCTTCGACGTGGACATCCCGCTGGACGCCCTCCCGGCCGTGACCTCCTGCCTGGCCGCGTTGGGCGCCGACATCGAGGAGACCGCCGGCGGTACGTCGTCATGGCTGGTCAAGGGCGTCATCCCGGCCGGCCGGGTGCGCGCCGCCGAGCTCCGGCTGCCCGGCCTGACGCACGGTGAGGCCCTGTGGTGGTCCCGACCCAGCGGCGACCGGCCGGTCGGTCGCGACACCGCCGCTCCCCGCTCGACGGAATAAACAAGAAATCCCCGACGCAGCTCTCTGCGATCGGGGATTGACAGGTGGGGTAATTCTCCGCGTATATTGAGCGTTTGCATATCGCGAAGAAGAATTAACCACTCAAACTCACTGCTGCACAGGATATTCGAGCGGAGCTGAATTGTCAAACGAGGAATTGCGTAAGGAGCAGGAATTCATCGACCTGCTCCACGAACGCCTCGACGCCCTGCGGTCCGGGGCACAGGACGCACTGGAACGGGCCCTGCCGCAAGCGGAGGGCACCTTCCAGGCGCGGCTGGAGCGGGACGTGATGGTCGCCGAACAGGCCGAGCTGCTGGCCGGTTTCGAGGCCGGGGAACACGGGCTGTGCTTCGGCCGGCTGGCGTTCCGGGACGGCCGCGACCACCACATCGGCCGCATCGGCATCCGCCGGGACGACGCCGACCACACTCCGCTGGTCATCGACTGGCGGGCCGACGTCGCCCGCCCCTTCTACCTCGCCACCGGACACACCCCGATGGGCCTGCGGCGCCGGCGCCACCTGACCACCGAGGGCCGCCGGGTGACCGCACTGCACGACGAGATCCTGGACCTCGCCGACTCCCAACGCACCGGCCACGAGGACGCGGACGCCATCCTGCTGGCCTCCCTGGACGCGGCACGCACCGGCCGGATGCACGACATCGTGCAGACCATCCAGGCCGACCAGGACCGCATCATCCGCGCCTCGCACCACGGCGTGCTCGTCGTCGAGGGCGGCCCGGGCACCGGCAAGACCGTCGTGGCACTGCACCGGGCCGCGTACCTGCTGTACGCGCACCGCGAACAGCTCGCCCGCCGCGCGGTGTTGATCGTCGGCCCCAACCCGGCGTTCCTCGGCTACATCGGTCAGGTGCTGCCCTCGCTCGGCGAGACCGGCGTGCTGCTGGCGACGCCCGGCGAGCTGTTCCCCGGCGTGACCGCGACCGGCGTCGACACACCCCGCGCCGCCGAGGTCAAGGGCAACCTCGCGACAGCAGAGGCCCTCGCACGGTTCGTGGCCGACCGGCAGAGCCTCCCCGAGCCCACCCTCGTCATCGCGCACGACGACGGCGAACTGCACCTGGACGCGGAGATCGCCGCGGCGGCCCGGCAACGCGCCCGCGCCACCCGGCTGCCGCACAACCTCGCGCGCCCGCACTTCGCGTTCCAGGTGATCGACGCGCTCACCGCCCAACTCGCCGAGCGGATCGGCGCCGACCCCTACGGCGGCCCGAACCTCCTCGGCCCGGACGACCTCGCCCAGCTCGGCAAGGCCGTCGCCACCAGCCGCGAAGTCCACGACGCCATCGAGGAGTTGTGGCCGACGCTCACCCCGCAGCGGCTCGTGGCCGACTTCCTGGCCGATCCGGTCCACCTCCCCGACGCCGACGCCGAGGCGATCCGCCGCACCGGCGGCGACTGGACCCCGGCGGACGTCCCGCTGCTGGACGAGGCGGCCGAACTCCTCGGCGACGACGACTCGGCCGCCCGGGCCGCCGCCGAGGCCGAACGCCAGGAGCGCATCGCGTACGCCCAGGGCGTGCTGGACCTCTCCTACGGTTCGCGCACCCAGGAGTTCGAGGACAAGGACGACGAGGACTCGGAGGTGCTGGCCGCGCACGACCTGATCGACGCGGACCGGCTCGCCGAGCGCCAGGAGGAGGCCGACCACCGCAGCGCCGCCGAACGCGCCGCGGCCGACCGCACCTGGGCCTTCGGCCACATCATCGTCGACGAGGCGCAGGAACTCTCGCCGATGCTCTGGCGGTTGCTGATGCGTCGCTGCCCGACCCGCTCGATGACGCTGGTCGGCGACCCCGCGCAGACCTCGGAACCGGGCGGCTGCGGCTCCTGGGAGACCATCCTCGCGCCCTACCTGGAGGACCGCTGGGAGCACGTCCGGCTCGGCGTCAACTACCGCACGCCGACCGAGATCATGACGGCCGCGGCGGAGGTCCCCCGGGCCACCGACCCGTCGTTCGTGCCGCCCACCTCGATCCGCTCCACCGGGGTCCCGCCGTGGGCCCACCGCACCGACGACCTGCCGGCGGCGGTGGCGGAGGCGGTGGCCCGCGAGACGCGGCGCGACGGCCGGGGCCGGCTCGCCGTCATCGCCCCGCCCGAGCGCCGCGCCGAACTGGCGGCCGCCCTGCCGACCGCGTCCGCCGGTCCCGTGCCCGACCTGACCAGCCCGGTGGTGCTCCTCGACCCGCGCCAGGCCAAGGGGTTGGAGTTCGACACCGTACTGGTCGCCGAGCCGGCGGAGTTCGGGACCAGCGACCTCTACGTCGCGCTCACCAGGGCGACCCAGCGGCTGGGCGTGCTCCACACCGGCACGCTGCCCGAGGGCCTGGCCACACTGGCGGACTGACCCCCGGCGCGCCAACGGCGCGACGACGCGCGGGCCTCGCCGTACGGGTGGACGGCGAGGCCCGCGCGGCGCGTCAGTCCTGGCGCGCGGTGCGGCGACGGGCCGCCAGCACGAGCCCCGCGCCGGCGGTGAGGGCGACGGCCGAGCCGCCGACGGCCCACGGGGTGGCCGATCCGGCGCCGGTGGCGGCCAGTTCATGCCCGCCGGCCGCGGGGACCGGGCCGGCATCCGACGCGGACGCGGGCCGGACGCCGTCGGCACGGGCGTCGGCCGCCGGCTTACCGCTCTCCCCCTCGGGCTTCGGGGCGGGCTTCCGCTTGCCGGCCTCCTCCTCGGCCTTCCGCTTCGCCTCCGCTTCCCGCGCCTCCTGCGCTGCCTTCTCCTTCTGCTTCTCCTGCTCCTTACGCTCGGCCTCGGCCGCCTCGTCCTGGGCGCGGGCCTCGTACTGGCCGACCTCCAGGAAGTGGCGGACGTCCGCCGGCGTACCGTCCAGCGCCTTCGTCCCGGCCGCCTTCACCTCGGGCCCGCCGACGCTCATGACCTGCATGGCCCGCACCCGGTCATCCGTCGCCTGCGCCGCACGCCAGCCGGACGCCAGGAAGCGCACCCGCTCCTCGGCCGTGCCGTGCAACGCCCGCAGCCCGGCCCCGCGGACCGAAGGCCCCGACGTGTCACGCGCGATGATCTGCGCGACCGCCACCCGGTTGTCCTCGTCCCGCTCCTTGTACTGCCCGACCTCAAGGAAGTGCCGCATGGCCGCGGGCCCACCGTCGAGCGCCTCCTGGGCCGCGGACCGCAGCCCCACGCCGCTCTTGTCGTCCGCCAGGATCCGCCGGATCGCCGCCCGGTCGCGCTCGGCGGCCGTCGAGTCGCCGTCCCCTGCCGGCTCATCGGGCGTGGCCGACGACGCCGGGTCCGGCGCGGTGGCGGCCGGCGACGCGGCGTGGTCGGCAGCGACCGCCGGCGACGAGAACACCACGGCCGGCGCCATCGCGGCAGCAGCGACAACGGCGGAAACTCGGCTCAACTTCACGCAGTGCACCCACTTCTCCAAGAAATACCCAAAACTGTCTCCCGCAGGGTAAAGGAGACGTAAGGTGGTGTGATCATCCGGGTAGCCACCTGATGCGGCGGCTTCCACCACGTCGGATGCCCAAGCCCATCGAAAAGGCCACGGAGGAGAAAAGGATGACCCGCCACAACCGTCGCACCCTGCACGCCGCGCTCATCGGCGCCCTCGCGGTGACCTCGCTGGGCATCACCGCGGTACCGGCCTCGGCCAAGTCGTCCCTGACCTTCGCCGCCGGTCCGCGCTCGGTCGGCCGGGGCGGGCTCGTCCACGCCACCGGCAAGGCGACCGACGACAACGCGTCGTACAACAAGGTCTGCGTGCAACGGCGTTGGGGCACCGGTGCCTGGCGCACCGTGAAGTGCTCCAAGCCCGTGCGCCACGCCGGCGGCACCGTCAACACCGGCGTGCGCGCCGCGCTGCGCGGTCACCTCTACCTGCGCGCGGTCCTCTTCGAGGGCCGCTCCCCCAACGACAAGCACCCCCGCACCCACTCGGTCTCCCGTACCGTCACGGTCACCGTGCACTGACGCCCGGGACCCGCCCCCTACGGCGCGACTTCACACCAGCCCCTCACCCTCCCCCACTCAACTCTCCAACGGCGGGAGCGCGGCCAGGCCGGTGTCCGACATGATGCGCCGCACCCTGTCGGCGAGCGCGTGTCGGGGCCGATGACGCCTTCGACAGGCTCACCGAGCAGGTCCAACTCCCGGTACCAGCCGCGCATTTCGGCCTCGCCGCACTCGAACGCCTGGGGCTTGGTGGCGTGCCGGCGCAGCGTCTTCTCGAAGGGCACGTGCAGGTAGTAACAGTGCGTCGGGCCGCGGTGGTCGGCGCACAGTCGTCGGAGCATGGCACCGTAGTGGGCCGCGTGGAGGATGCCTTCGACGAGGACGTGGTAGCCGGCGTCGAGGGCGTACCGGGCAACGGCTTCGATCAGGCCGACGTTGGCCGCGTCGGGCCGGTCGCGCTCGCGGAGGACCACGCGCCGGAGGTTGTCCTGGCCGACCAGCGCCAGTCCGCGACCGAAGCTCCGCCGGATCTCGGCCGCCACCGTCGACTTCCCGGAGGCGCTGTTCCCGCGCGGCACCACCAGCCGGGTCTCCGCAGTACCCACCCTCGCCATCCCGCCACGCCACCCGGCCGCGACTGGCCGTTGCAGGCAGCCAGTTGACCGCACGGAAGCGCGCGCGAATCGAACATATTTACGCACTCACGCCCCCGACATGGGACAATCGCCCCATGTCGGTTTCTATCGAGGTTCACCGGGAGCGCGGGACGACTGCTGAGCGCCGGATCGAGGAGCACTGGGCGGACGAGCGCACGTGCACCGTGGTGGTGGCGCGGGAGGCGGGGGCGGTCGTCGGCTCGGTCGCGGTGGTCGACCTGGGCGCGGCGGATCCCGAGCTCCGGTTCGTGGGGGTGGTGGACGGTTCGCTGGACGTTCGGGCGCCGTTGCTGCGCGCGGCGGCGCCGGTCGTCCGGGAGGCCGGCGGACGGACGTTGCGCTGGGTCGAGGAGGGCGGGGAGTTGCCCCTGGCCGTCGCCGCCGCGCTGGAGGAGTTGGGGGCCGTCGCCGGCGACGAGGTGTACCGCTGGTGGCGGCGGGAGTTGGCGGCCACCGCGCCCGGCGCTCCCGTGAGCCGGCCGGCGGAGCGGCCGACCGCGGAGGGCGCCCCGTTCCGGGTGGCGGTCGGCGACGCCTGGTGCGATGTGGAGGTGGAGGGCGACCGGGCGGTGCTGGCCCACGACCGGCAGGAGGAGGGGACCTCCGAGGCGTTGGCGGCGCTGGTGTCGATGGCCGTGCGCCGGGTGAGCGGCGAACTCGCCGCGGTGCGGGTGGTGGAGACCTTCGTCGCGCCCGAGGACGAGGTCTACGAGACGGCGCTCGTCTCGCTCGGTTTCGCCCCCACGACGCGACGGGCGGTCGAGTACCACCTGGTGCTGCCTGGCTGAGCGCGGTCGGGCGCGCCCCGGATCGCATTGCCGGAATCGTCGCCCGAGGTGCTCCAGACTGGCCTCGGGCCGCCCGTGGTACCCACCGCAGGCACCCGAGGACAGGCACCCGAGCGCCCCTTCCCGTTCGCGACCGGAGGTATTCATGGCCGAGGAGGAGGACCGGACCGCGTCGACCCCGGCGCCCGGGACCGGCGGCGACGAGCGGCGACTACGCTACGAGCTGCTCGGCTGTGCGCTGCACGGCCATCACCTCGAAGGCGTGGGAGCGGAGCAAGTGCGGCCCGCCGACGGCCTGTTGGTCCGCGAGGACCGGGACGGGCTGCGTTGGCACCGCTGTCTGCGCTGCGATGCCTGGCTGCCGGTGACTCCCCCGCCGCACCCCGACCGCCCCCACCCGCCCGACCGCGACGAGATCACCCTCCCGCTGCGCGGCAAGCCCCTCCGCGACCGCTACGTCCTGCGGCTGATCGCGATCGACCGGCTGCTGCACTTCGTGGTGCTCGGCGCACTGGCCGCCGGCATCCTGGCCTTCGCGGACGAACGGGCGAGCCTCCAAGCACCGTTCTACCGGTTCATGGACCTGCTCCAGAACGGTCTGGGCGGGGCCGGCGGAGTCTCCGAACGCGGGCTGCTGGGCGAGGTCGCCAAGGCGTTCGCGGTGCGTTCCTCCACGTTGTGGCTGATCGGACTGGTGATCGCCGCGTACGCCCTACTGGAGGGCGTGGAGGCGGTCGGACTGTGGTTCGCCAAGCGGTGGGCGGAGTACCTGACGTTCGTCGCCACCACCGTTCTCCTGGTCCCGGAGGTCTACGAGCTGATGTCCCGGGTGACCG
Organism: Streptomyces sp. NPDC090442; assembly: GCF_044769405.1. Taxonomy (NCBI): domain Bacteria; kingdom Bacillati; phylum Actinomycetota; class Actinomycetes; order Kitasatosporales; family Streptomycetaceae; genus Streptomyces; species Streptomyces sp. NPDC090442. The sequence goes on along the minus strand of NZ_JBIVXW010000060.1, from coordinate 3,217 downwards.
TCACCAAGGTCCTCACCCTGGTCATCAACCTCGCCGTGGTGGCCTATCTGCTCTTCGCCAAGCGGCTGTTCGGCATCCGCGGCGGCGGCCGCGCGGAGGCCGCCGAGCGCGAACGGGACGTCAGTTGGCACGCGTTGGAGCGGGTCCCGCCCGGCCCGCCGCGGCCCTGAACGGCGCCGCGGGCAGCGGGCAGCGGGCAGCGGGCACGACGCGTAGGGCACCGGGAGGGGGTAGCCCCCGCCCGGTGCCCTACCGCATCCTCAGCGCAGGCCCAACGCCGCACGGATGGTGGTGAACAGGTCCGTCTGGTTGGTGACGCCGAGGACCCGGTATGCCTGGGGGCCCTGGGCGGCGATCCGCACCTGGGTGCCGGTGTGTTCCTGCGACTTGCCCGGGGTGTTGGTGGAGTAGTTGACCTTCAGCTTCTGCCCCTCGTTGGTGACGAGGGTGGAGGTCAGACCGGGCGGGGTGGCCTCCAGGGGCACGATCTGACTGGTGTGGCCGTGGTCGGCGGTGGTCACCACGAGGGTGTCGGGGTGCTTGGCCGCGTAGTCGCGAGCCACCTTCACCGCACGGTCGAACGCGGCCGTCTCACCGATCTGGCCGCAGGGGTCCGCCGCATGGTCCTGCTTGTCGATCGACGCGCCCTCGATCTGGAGGAAGAAGCCCTTCTTGGCGTGCTTCTGCTTGGACTCCAGGAGCTGGATGGCCTTGCTCGCCGAGTCCGCGAGGCTCGGAGTGCCCGACGGGCGGCCGGAGTTGGTGGTGGCGCACCGCTGCGGGTCGGTCCCGCCCACGGCCGCCGGCTTGCCGGTCCACTCGGTCGGCACATTGCCCGGCGCGAACAGGCCCAGCACCGGCTTGCCCGCCTTGGCGCCCTTCAGCCCGGCGGCGTCGGTGACGACCTGGTAGCCCAACTTCTGTGCCTGCTGGGTGACGGACAGCCCCTTGTACTTCCCCTCCGTCACCTTCTGGTCGAAGCGCTGCTTGCCGCCCCCGAGCAACACATCCACCTTGTGGTCGACGGACTGCTCGGCGATCGAGCCCGGACCGCCCTTGGCGATGGTGTCGTTGGGGCACTTGGCCATGTCGCCGGGGCCCTGGCAGGAGCGGTCGGTGGCGTGCGAGGCGAGCACCGCGGGGGTGGCGTCGGTGAGTTCGGCGGTGGTGACGCTGCCGGTGGCGTAGCCCTTCTTCTGCGCCAGTTCGAGGATGGTCGGCAGGGCCCGGTCGGTGTCCGGGGTCTTGGAGATGCGGCCGTTGACGGTCTTGCGACCGGTCGCCCAACCGGAGCCGCTCGCGGCCGAGTCGGTCACGTAGTCCGGGGTGCCGTCCGCGTGCACCGCGTACGTGGTGTAGGCGCCGGTGAGCGGGAACCTGTCCATGTTCAGGCGGCCGTTGGCGCCCACCACGTAGTCGCGGGCGAGGGTGATCTCGGAGTCCCCCATGCCGTCACCGATGAGCAGGATGACGTTCTTCGCCTTGCCACCCTGGATGGCGCGCTGTGCTCGTTGCCTGGTGTCCGCGGCACCGGCCACGGTGGTCACGGCGACCCCGGCTGCGGTGGCGGCAACCAGGGCGGTGGCTGCGGCGAGGCGACGGCGGGAGGGTCTGTGCATCGAAGAGTCTCCTTGAACGATCCCGAGAACGTGGGCAATTGGCCCAACGGGACGTAAGCCCACCAGCCGACGGTGAACCGGAGATGACGCACCGACACCAACACTCCATCCGCGACGTTACGGAGCGGGTCAAGAGGGCTCCCACACACGGCGAGCGGGCTGGACCGGCGGACCGTCCGCTGCACCGGTACCGGGCACCAGCGCCCCACAGAGCCCGGCCCCTACTCCGGATCCGCCTCCGGCCCCGTCCGCAAGCGTGCAACCCAGGGATGCCCGGGTCCAGTTCCAGGTGACGCCCCGGCCGTAGCCGGCTTCCCGTACGAGCGTGTGATCGCCCCGGCCAGCCAGCGCCGTTGCCGCGGCGTGAGAACGGGCAGTGCCGCCTCGAAGTCCGTCTCGTCCTTGGGGCGCGGCGCGTTGGCCTTGTAGTAGAGCTGGATCTCGGGGGTCAGGAAGGGGACCCCCTCGGGCGAGATCATGCCCACCGCGTCGATCGGCCTGCGAACCCGGGAATCGCGTCGTGACGCCCATTCCGCTCCCGCCGACTCGTCGAGCATGACCTGGATCCGCCAGGGGCGGTCGGGGCCGGGCCGGCACCGGACGTCGTGCACCCCCGGCGGCAGTTCCTCGCCCCGCGCCCAGGGCCGCAGGCTCCCCGGCGGATCGGCGGCCCACCACTCCCAGCCGGCGAGCGCCTGTTGCACCGTCAACTGGTCGCGTCGCAGCAGCAGTACGTCAACGTCCCCATGAGGCCGCAGCTCCCGCCCCACCGCCAACTCGACCGCGAGGCCGCCGGCCACCCACCACCGGACCCCCAGCCCACCGAACCGTTCGCGGACCTCGCTCAGCGGGGCGGGTTCCCAACGGCCGAACGGCGCCTGAAGACGCCTCAGGTCGCCTCGCACGCTCACCATCCTCACCAGTTCCATACTTACTGCCGATTTACGCCGTCTTCGAGCAGTATGGGTTTCTCTCGGCAACTTCTCTCTGCCTCAGGACATCTGAGGAAGGAACAAAGGAACAGCAGTGCGCCCTCTCGTCATCCCGACGTCAGCTCCCGTGCCCGACGCGTCGGGGCACCAGGGCTGACCGCCGTGGCGACCGCTCCCCCGCCACCCGCGACGCCGGCGCCCGTCTCCCCGCACTCCACCCGGGGCCCGCTGCCCGATCCGTCGCGGCGCGCCGGACGACTGCTCCGGCTGCGTCCGACGATCCGGATGCGGCTCACGCTGCTGTACGGCGGCATGTTCCTGATGGCCGGCGTGGTCCTGCTCGCGATCATCTGCGTGCTGGCGGCCGACACCCTCAAGCAGGCCACCCCGGACTTCCGGGTCGTCGGCAGCAACCTCAAGATCAGCGACGTCAACTGCCCCGCCCTGCCGACGTCCGGCACGGTCAACGAGATCAACGCCGCGATCAGCAGTTGCGTGCGGGACCAACACGCCCTGGCGCTGGGCCAGTTCCTCAACCGTTCACTGTTGACGCTGCTGGGATTGGCGATCATGGCGTTCGCTTTTGGTTATGCGATGGCGGGGCGGGTGTTGTCGCCGTTGGGGCGGATCACGCGGACCGCGCAGCGGGTGGCGGGGTCGGATTTG
>NZ_JBIVXW010000059.1:0-58873 GCF_044769405.1 Streptomyces sp. NPDC090442 | reverse complement strand
CGGCGGCTCGCCGACTGCTTCCCGGCCGTCGACTACTTCGAGAACAGCGGCCTGCCCTTCGTCATCGCCCTCAACGGCTTCGACGGACACCAGCCCTACACGCCCGACGAGGTCCGTGAGGCGCTGCAGATCGGTCCGGACGCGCCGATCATCACCACCGACGCGCGGCACCGCAGCGAGGCCAAGAGCGCGCTGATCACGCTCGTGGAGCACGCGCTGATGGCCCGGCTGCGCTGACGGCCCGGTACCGGCATCCCGCCGGCCCGCGCGCCGCATTGACGAAGGCCCCCGCACACCTGCCAGGTGCGGGGGCCTCGTCGTGTCTTCGGCGGGTCAGCGCAGGGTGTTGCCGACGGCGGTGAGCAGCAGCGCGAGCGAGACCGCGCCGGCGTCCGGGTGGCCGTAGCCGAGCGCCCCCATGCGGGCCGCGCGGCCGCGGGCCGGGGTGAGGTGGGCGGTGTCCGCGGCGGCCCGGGTGGCGGCCTCCGCGGCGGCCTGCCACGCCTTGGACAGGCCCAGTGCGGCGCGGGCCCGCAGCTCGCGCCGGAACGGGTCCAGGGCGTCCAGCATGGTCTTCTCCCCCACGGCGGCGCCGCCGAGTTCGCCGACGGCCCGCTGGGCGGCGTCCACCGCGTCCGCGAGCAGCGCGGCGCCGCGGGCGTCCTCGGGGGCCCGGAGCAGGACGGCGCCGGTCTCGGCCAACAGGGCGCCGTACAGCGCCCCGGAGGCGCCCCCGGAGGCGTCGGCCAGCGCCAGTCCGGCGGCGAGCAGCGCGGTCCCGGCCGACCGCGGGTCGTCGGCCGGCCCCGGCTCGGCGGTGGCGGCGGCCGCCGCGGCGGCGCGCAACCCGCGGACGATGCCGATCCCGTGGTCCCCGTCGCCGGCCACCGCGTCCAGCCGCCCCAACTCCTCCTCGTTGGCCGCGACGAGCTCCAGCGCGGCATGCAACGCCGCTGCCACGGGCAGACCCCCACCGGGGGTCGTGCCGTCCCCTAGGGGCGCCGCGCCACCGCCCCCTACGGGCCCGCCCACCGCCGCGACCGCGCTCGCCCCCGGCTCCGTCGACTCCTCCGACTCCCCCGCCCCGTCGGCCCGTTGGTCGTCCCCGGGCCCGTACGCCCCGGGCAGGCTGCGGAACGCCGGGGTGTCGCAGGGCGCGTCGTAGAGGGCGGCCAGTTCGTCGTCGAGGGCCATCAGCGACAGCGAGACCCCGGCCATGTCGAAGGAGGTCACGAACTCCCCGACCTCCGGCCGGAAGGGGCGCAGCCCCGCCGCCCGCAGCCGCCGGTTGACCTGCCGGTACACCACGAACATCTCCTCGCACTTGGTGCGCCCCAGCCCGTTGAGGAGCACCGCGACCCGACCGTCCCCCACGGGCAGCTCCGGCAGCAGATTGCCGACCAGCTCGTCGGCCAGCTCGGCGGCGGTCAGTTGGCGGGTGGTGCGCAGCCCCGGTTCGCCGTGGATGCCCATGCCCAGCTCGGTGGTGCCGCCGTTGACGGTGAAGAGCGGCTCGGCCGCGCCCGGGAGGGTGCAGCCGGCGAACGCGGCGGCGAAGGTGCGGGTGTGGTCGTTGGCGCGGGCCGCGAGGCGGGCCACGGAGTCCAGGTCGTCGCCGCGCTCGGCGGCCGCGCCGGCGACCTTGAAGACGAAGAGGTCGCCGGCCACCCCGCGCCGGTCCCGGGACGGGTCGATCGGCTGGCCCTCCACCGGCGGCGGCCCGCTGGCCACGTCGTCGGTGACCAGCACCGTCCGGGTCGCCACGCCCTCGGCCGCGAGCCGCCGCGCGGCCAGCCCGAAGTGCATCACGTCGCCCGCGTAGTTGCCGTAGGCGAGCAGCACGCCGGCGCCGCCGTCCGCGGCCCGGACGGTGCGGTAGACCTGCTCGGCGCTGGGGCTGGCGAAGACGTCGCCGACCGCCGCGGCGTCCGCGAGCCCGGGCCCCACCAGCCCCGCGAAGGCCGGGTAGTGGCCGGAGCCGCCGCCGATGACGACCGCGACCTTGCCGGGGCGGGGCGCGTGGCGACCGACGATGCCGTAGGCGCCCGGGACCCGGCGGACCGTGCGCGCATAGGCGTCGGCCAGCCCTTCCAACCAGTCCTCGCGGAAGGTCTCCAGGTGGTGTCCGAGGCCGGCGGGTTCGGTCGTCATCAGGCCACACTCCTTTGTTTCTGCCTCTGTTGGATTTAACACCCAGATCACAGATTCGTCACCCCTGGCGGCCGAAATCCCGCGCAATCCTGTGAGAATTGCCGCCAAGAAAACCCTGCATCACACCTTGCATGTGAACTTCACAGGATTCATGCTGCTCCCATCACACCCGCACCCGCCGGAGGCGTGCAATGGCAGCATCCCCTCTCCTCGACCGGATCGGCATCCCCAAGGCCCTGGTCTTCGGCTATCTCGGCGTGTTGCTGTTCATGGTCGGCGACGGGGTGGAGTCCGGCTTCATCGCGCCGTTCATGGCCGACCACGGCGCCGGTACCGAGGTCCGCGCCTCCTACGTCATCACCGCCTACGGCATCACCGTGATGCTCGCCTCCTGGCTCTCCGGCGCCCTCTCCGACCTGTGGGGCCCGCGCCGGGTGATGCAACTGGGCCTGGCCGTCTGGATCGTCTTCGACGTCCTCTACCTCACCCTCGCCCTCGGCCCGCACAACTACCCGCTGATGCTGGTCTTCTACGGCCTGCGCGGCTTCGGCTACCCGCTCTTCGCCTTCGGCTTCCTGGTCTGGATCACCGCCACCGCCCCCAAGGCCCGCATGGGCACCGCGGTCGGCTGGTTCTACGTCGCCTTCACCGGCGGCCTGCCCACCCTCGGCTCGCTCGTCGCCGGCGCCACCAACCCCTGGTTCGGCCCCTTCGGGACCCTCTGGATCGCCCTCGGCATCATCGTCCTGGGCGGCGCCTGCTGCCTCCTCGGCGTCCGCGAACGCACCGGCTTCGCCCGCCTCGCCCCACCCGAGGTCAAACCCGTCCAGTCCCTGGTCTCCAGCCTCGCCATCGCCTGGACCCACCCCAAGGTCGCCGTCGGCTGCCTCGTCCGCATCATCAACACCGCCCCGGAATTCGGCTTCCTGGTCTTCCTCCCGACCTTCTTCGGCAAGGAACTGGGCTTCGGCGAGGGCCGCTGGCTGACCCTGCTCGCCGTCATCTACGGCACCAACGTCTTCTGCAACCTGCTCTTCGGCGTCATCGGCGACAAGATCGGCTGGCGCCGCACCATCGCCACCTTCGGCGGCCTGGGCTGCGCGGTGACCACCCTCACCCTGTACTTCGTCCCCCAGGCCGTCGGCCCCCACTACTGGGTCGCCCTCCTCGTCGGCATGCTCTACGGCGTCACCCTCGCCGGCTTCGTCCCCATCTCCGCCCTCGTCCCGGCCCTCGCTCCCGACAACAAGGGCGGCGCCATGGCCCTCCTCAACCTGGGCGCCGGCGGCGCCGCCTTCGTCGGCCCCGCCATCGTCAGCCTCTTCCTCGACCCCCTGGGCCCCGCCGGCGTCGTCATCATCTTCGCCGCCCTCTACGTGGTAGCCGCCCTCCTCACCCTGTACCTCGAACTCCCCGAACCCCGCCCCACCCACCCCACCACAACCCCAACCCCCATCACAGCCGCGCAAGGCTGAACGCCCCACACCACCCCACGAGTTGAGCCGCCGACGGACGCCCTCACCGGCGGACGGCCACCAGCGCGTCCCGGCCCGCGAGTTGGGCTGGTGCCGCACGGCCCCACCATCGGAAAGTCGGCGACGGCGCGGGGCGGAGGGGCTGTCCCGGGGTGCGCCCGCAGGATCCGGAGCGAAGCCCCGGTCATTCCTCATCCACACACCAGAGGCGCCCGCCCCCACAACGGCAACAGCCAAAACACACGGCGGCCCCCACACCACCAAGGTGCGAGGGCCGCCGAACGCGCAACAAGCTAGCGGTACATCACCGCTGCCAGCTGGTCGCCCCGTGGAACCCCATCTGCCGCTCCAGCCGCCGCCACCGAGCGGCCGTCGTACGCGGCCGGACCGGCGCCGCCGGCTGATGCGCGGCACGGGCCACCAGGACGGCGGTCAGCGCAGCGAGCTCCTCCTCGCTGGCCTGACCCTTCTCGACGCGGATGGGCGCAGCGGCAACAACACTGCTATCGGCAGGCTTCACGACGATCTCGATTCTCCGTGACGGAATGAAAGACGGGTGGCGGAACGAGGGGCAGAAGGAACGAGCACGGCGCCCCGCGGCGGAACCCACCACGGGCGCGCCGCAACTCCCCTACTGCGGCGGGTTACCGTGCTTGCGCGCCGGCAGATCCGCGTGCTTCGTCCGCAGCATCTCCAACGCCCGCACCAGCGTGTGCCGGGTCTCCGCCGGGTCGATGACGTCATCGACCAGGCCGCGCTCGGCCGCGTAGTACGGGTGCATCAGCTCGGACTTGTACTCCTTGACCATGCGGCTCCGCATCGCCTCGGAGTCATCCGCCTCGGCGATCTGCTTGCGGAAGATCACGTTGGCCGCGCCCTCCGCGCCCATCACCGCGATCTCGTTGGTCGGCCACGCGTACGTCAGGTCGGCCCCGATGGACTGCGAGTCCATCACGATGTAGGCACCGCCGTACGCCTTGCGCAGCACGATGGAGATCCGCGGCACGGTCGCGTTGCAGTACGCGTAGAGCAGCTTGGCGCCGTGGCGGATGATGCCGCCGTGCTCCTGGTCGACGCCGGGCAGGAAGCCGGGGACGTCCAGCAGCGTGACGATCGGGATGTTGAACGCGTCGCACATCTGGACGAAGCGGGCGGCCTTCTCGGACGCCTCGATGTCCAGGACGCCGGCCAGCGACTGCGGCTGGTTGGCGATGATGCCGACCACCCGGCCGTCGAAGCGGGACAGCGCGCAGATGATGTTGGTGGCCCAGCGCTCGTGGACCTCCAGGTACTCGCCGTCGTCGACGATCTCCTCGATGACCTTGCGCATGTCGTACGGCCGGTTGCCGTCCGCCGGGACCAGGTCCAGCAGCGTGTCGCAGCTCCGGTCGACGGGGTCCTCGCAGGCCACCACCGGCGGGTTCTCCCGGTTGTTGGCCGGCAGCAGCGACAGCAGGTAGCGGACCTCTTCGAGGCAGGTGACCTCGTCGTCGTAGGCGAAGTGCGCGACCCCGGAGGTCTCGGCGTGCACATCGGCGCCGCCCAGGCCGTTCTGGGTGATCTCCTCGCCCGTGACGGCCCGCACCACGTCCGGACCGGTGATGAACATCTGGGAGGTGTCCCGGACCATGAAGACGAAGTCGGTGAGCGCCGGCGAGTAGGCGGCACCGCCGGCGCACGGGCCGAGCATGACGCTTATCTGCGGGATGACGCCGGACGCCTTGGTGTTGCGCTGGAAGATGCCGCCGTAGCCGGCGAGCGCGGAGACGCCCTCCTGGATGCGGGCTCCGGCGCCGTCGTTGAGCGACACCAGGGGCGCACCGGCCTGGATGGCCATGTCCATGATCTTGTGGATCTTGGTGGCGTGGGCCTCGCCCAGGGCGCCGCCGAAGATCCGGAAGTCGTGCGCGTAGACGAAGACGGTCCGGCCGTGGACCGTGCCCCAACCGGTGATCACACCGTCCGTGTACGGCTTCTTGGCCTCCAGGCCGAAGCCGGTGGCGCGGTGCCGGCGGAGCGGCTCGACCTCGTTGAAGGAACCCTCGTCCAGCAGCAGGTCGATCCGCTCGCGGGCCGTCAGCTTGCCCTTGGCACGCTGCGCTTCGGTGGCTCGCTCGCTGGGGCCTCGCCGGACCTGCTCACGGATCGCGCGCAGTTCGGCGACGCGCCCGCGGGCGTCGTTGGCACCGGCGGGCACATCTTCGACAGTGGTCATGTATCGACGGTACGTGGGCGAGGCCCCACACACCGATGTCGGTTTCGTACAACGTCGGGCGCGATTTCGTGGGCAGGCGGTACAGAACCACGCTGCACGCGGCCCGACTGCTGGGCTGTGGCGGGGTGGACGCGGTGTCCAGCGTCTGTGTGGTGCCGACAAACGACGCGCGGGCGACGTTGTGCCGGTCGGTGGTCGGCGGCCCGGCCGGCGGCGGTCAGCGCAGCAGCACGGTGCAGGTGTGGGTGGCGCAGGCGGTGCCGGGGGCCAGGCGCAGCCGCAGGGCGTCGCCGGTGGCCAGGACCTCGACCGCGTCGTCGTGGGCGAGCACCGCGCGGACCGGCCGGGACCAGGTGAGCTCCAGGGGTTCGCCGGTGCGCTCGGGGGCCGCGGCGCACAGGGTCGCGGTGCGGCCGGCCCGGCCGGGGGCGCGATGGGTGCGGAGCAGGACGCTGGCCGGGCCGTCCGTGGTGAGCGGCCCGGCGGTGCCGGCGCGCCAGAAGTTGGCGGCGGTGACGCCGAGCGGGTCGACAGCGACGGCCTGCCGGCCGGCGTCGTTGGCGAGGACGGTCAGCCAGTGCCGGTCGGCGGCGCGGGCGGCGAGGGCCCGCCGGTCGGCGCCGGGCATCAGCAGGTAGGCGTAGCCGGCGTCGGTGGGGTCGGTGCCGTGGTCGTGCCAGAGGGTGAGGTAGCGGCGGGTGTACGGGTCGGTGGTGGAGGTGGTGTTGAGGTCGGACCAGCGGCCGGTGCGGTCCTCGCGCAGGGCGTGCAGCGGGGCGCCGCCGGGGAAGACCCAGCCGCCGTGGCCGGCGAGGTGGGCCCAGTGGGCGCGGGGGAAGGCGGCGGGACGGCCGGGGGCGGTGGGCTGGCGGACGCCGTCGACGGTGAGGGCGGCGGTGCCGCCGGCGCCGAGGTTGCGGTTGTCGACGACGGTCTCGGCGGGGACGCCGTCCCGGCAGGTGATGCCGGCGCCGAGGCAGACCACGCAGTCGGCGAGGGCGAACCAGGATTTCCTGGCGCGGAGGGTGGAGCCGAGGCCGCGGAGGTCCTGGCCGAGCGCGGCGTAGCTGCCGTCGGTGGTGCCGCCGACCCAACGGGCGTCGGGCTTCGGCTCGCCCCAGGGGCCGCCGGCGCCGTCGGCCAGGCGCCGGGTGGAGACGGTGGTGCCAGGGAGGCGGTAGGGGTCGACGGTCGGCCAGAAGGCGTCGGTGTACTGGTCGCCGGCGCGGCCCGCGGGCCACCAGGAGAGCATGCCGGCGCCGGTGTGCCAGCCGCGCTTGTTCTCGCCGTTGCCGTTCTCGTAGTGGGCAATGCGGTCGGAGGCCATGGCCAGGCCGGCGGTCCAGCCGGGGCGGCGGTGCACGGCGCGGTCCATGGCGGGGAAGAGGCGGTGGCCGACGGGCTCGGGGGCGGCGGGGGCCGGGCCGGCGTCGACCGCGGCGAGGCGGGCGAGGTCGGCGACGGAGAACTGGCGGTCGGTGCGGACCGGCAGGGTGCGGTCGCGGGCGACGTGGCCCTTGATCAGGGCGTGCCAGCGGTCGCGTTCGGCGGCGCTCGCGGCCTCGGCGAGCAGGGCGATGGCGGCGAGCACGGCGTGGCCGTGGCGGTGGTCGCTGTGCAGGAGGTGCCGGGGGTCGTTGCGCAGGTAACCGCGGCTGACGGCACGGCCGTTGACGCTGTCCATCATCAACCCGTCGTGGAGCAGCGGCGCGTAGGCGTGCTCGACGCCGTCCAGGACGAGCTGCCGGTGAGGGTCGGTGATCTCCCAAGTGGAGCCGCCGAGCAGGGTGAAGAGCCGGCCGAGGCCGTCGAGGAGGACCGCGCCGTAGGTGCCGGAGTAGGCGACCCAGGTGTGCTGGACGAAGGAGCCGTCGGCGTAGAGGCCGTCGCCGTGGGTGACGTGGGGGAAGACCGGGGAGAGCGCGTCGCGGGCCAGGGCGATCTTGGCGGGGGCGCGGCCGAGGACGCCGCGGAGGGCGACGACGCGGCAGAGGTCGACGCGGTTGGCGCCGGTGCTGGTGCCGGTGTACGAGCCGAGGGCGCGGTCCGGGACGAAGTGGTCGACGGCGGCCAGGCAGCGGGCGCGCAGGGCGTCGCCGGCGCCGCCGGGGAGGTGCTCGTCGAGGACGGCGAGGGTGTCGAGGAGGAGTCTGGGGCTGCCGATCTGCCACTCCCACCAGTTGCCGTAGGGGGTGGTGGCGGGGTGGTAGACGGTGCGGTCGAGGTGGTCCAGGCCGGTGCGGACGGCGGCGGCGAGGTCGGCGTCGCCGGTGTGGCCGGTGCCGGGCTGGGCACAGGCAAGGGCCATGGTGGCGAGCCGGTCGTAGCTGCGGGTGAGGCCGGCGGGCGGGTCGTAGGGGCTGTCCGGCCAGAGGGAGTCGGCGGTCGGGCGCATGGTCCGGCGGTAGCCGGCGGCGAGCCGGCCGATCTCCTTGAGGGCGCCGGCGTACGGGGCGGCGGTGGGGTCGTAGCCGGTGCCGAGGGCGAGGTCGCACCAGCGGCGGCGGAGGGCGGCGTAGGCGTCCCCGTCGGCGGGGACGGCGTCGGCGGGCCGGGCGGTGGGGCCGAGGGCGAGGGCCAGAGTGCCGGCGGCGGTGGCGGACAGGAATCCTCGGCGCGACCAGGCGGGCGGGGCGGCGGGCGACATGGTCGCTCCTCTCCGTGGCGTCAACTGGGGTGTGGCGCTGCGCACTTGGGAGTTCCCGATGGTCTAGCACGGGCTCGGACGGGGCGGCAATGACCGCGCCGGGGGGAGCCGGCGCCACTCGTGCGGGGGAACCGCCCATCACAAAGGTTGAAAGTTAAACGAGATCCCGCTACCGTGAATCTCGTTGAACATTAAACAAGAACGGTTCAACGCCCCGCGCCGCGCATTCCCCGCCCGCGGCCGTCCCCGAGGAGGAGCCATGCCCCTGTTCCGCAAGCGCCCCGCCGCTGCCCCCGCCCCGACCGCGACCACCGCCGTCCTGGACGTGGACCCCGCGCTGGCCGCCCTGACCGGCCACTACACCATCGACCCGGCCCACAGCAGCATCGGCTTCAGCGTCCGGCACGCCATGGTCACCAACGTCCGCGGCACCTTCGGCAGTTACGAGGGCGCCCTGCACCTCGACGGGTCCGCCCCGGCCCGCTCCACCGCCACCCTCGACGTCACCATCGCCAGCGTCGACACCGGCATCGCCGACCGCGACGCCCACCTGCGCGGCGCGGACTTCTTCGACGCCGAGACCTTCCCCCGGATGACGTTCCGCTCCACCGCCGCCGAGGCGACCGGCGGCGACGGCTACCGGATCACCGGCGACCTGACCATCAAGGACGTCACCAAGCCGCTCACCATCGACCTGGAGTTCAACGGCGCGGCCACCGACGTCTACGGCGCCGAGCGCGTCGGCTTCGAGGGCAGCGCCGAGATCCTGCGCTCGGAGTGGGGCCTGACCTGGAACGCGGCGCTGGAGACCGGCGGCGTGATGGTCAGCGACAAGGTCAAGCTGGTCTTCGACATCTCGGCGGTACGGGCGGGGAGTTGAGCGGGTACGCGGGGGCGGGGCGGGTGACCACCACCGCCCACGCCCCCACGACCGCGGCGCTCCCCCGCGCCGCCGACGCTCAACCCTGCGGCTCGACCCCGGCCCGCAGCAACCCGTACGCATAGGCGTCGTCCAGCGCCTGCCAGGACGCCGCGATGACGTTCTCGGCGACGCCGACCGTGGACCACTCCCCCCGGCCGTCGCTGGTGGAGACCAGCACCCGGGTCGTCGAACCGGTGCCCAACGCGCCCTCCAGGATGCGGACCTTGTAGTCCACCAGCTCCATCGCGGCCAACTGCGGGTAGATCCGCTCCAGGGCCACCCGCAGCGCCCGGTCCAGCGCGTTGACCGGGCCGTTGCCCTCGGCCGTGGCGACGATCCGCTCGCCCTTGGCCCACAGCTTCACGGTGGCCTCGTTGGCGTGCGTGCCGTCGGGGCGGTCCTCGACGATGGCCCGCCAGGACTCCACGGTGAAGTAGCGCAGCGGCGCACCGCCCTCGCCCGACCGCCGCAGCTCGTCGCGGAGCAGCAGCTCGAACGACGCGTCGGCGGCCTCGTAGGTGTAGCCGGCCAGTTCGCGCTCCTTGACCCGCTCGACGACCCGGCCGACCAGCTCCCGGTCGTCGCTCAGGTCGATGCCGAGCTCCTTGCCCTTGAGCTCGATCGAGGCCCGGCCGGCCATGTCGGAGACCAGCATCCGCATGGTGTTGCCGACCAGCGCGGGGTCGATGTGCTGGTAGAGGTCCGGGTCCACCTTGATCGCGGAGGCGTGCAGCCCGGCCTTGTGGGCGAACGCCGAAACCCCCACGTAGGGCTGGTGGGTGGAGGGCGTGAGGTTGACGACCTCGGCGATGGCGTGCGAGATCCGGGTGGTCTCGGCCAGCTTGCCGGGCGGCAGGACCGGGCGCCCGTACTTCAGCTCCAGGGCGGCGACGACCGGGAAGAGGTTGGAGTTGCCGACCCGCTCGCCGTAGCCGTTGGCGGTGCACTGGACGTGGGTGGCGCCGGCGTCGACCGCGGCCAGGGTGTTGGCGACGGCGCAGCCGGTGTCGTCCTGGGCGTGCACGCCGAGCCGGGCGCCGGTGTCCGCGAGGACGGTGCGGACCACCGCGGTCACCTGCGCCGGCAGCATCCCGCCGTTGGTGTCGCAGAGCACCACGACGTCGGCGCCGGCCTCGTGCGCGGCGCGCACGACCGCCTTGGCGTAGTCCGGGTCCAGCGCATAGCCGTCGAAGAAGTGCTCGCAGTCGAGGAAGACCCGGCGGCCCTGGGCGCGCAGGTGCGCGACGGTGTCGCGGACCATCGCGAGGTTCTCCTCGGGCGTGGTGCGCAGCGCCAGTTCCACGTGCCGGACGTGGGACTTGGCGACCAGGGTGATGACCGGGGCCCCCGAGTCCAGCAGCGCGGCGACCTGCGGGTCGTCCTCGACGCGGACGCCGGCCTTGCGGGTGGCGCCGAACGCGACCAACTGGGCGTGCCGGAAGGCGATCTCCGCGCGGGCGCGCTCGAAGAACTCGGTGTCCCGCGGGTTGGCGCCGGGCCAGCCGCCCTCGATGAAGCCGACGCCGTAGTCGTCCAGGTGACGGGCGATGGTCAGCTTGTCGGCGACGGTCAGGTTGATGCCCTCGCGCTGGGCGCCGTCGCGGAGCGTGGTGTCGAATACGTGGAAGTCGTCGGGGACGGCGGCTTCGGGTACGTCCGTCATGCTGGTCAAGGCTCCTGTCGGATCTCGGTCTACCGGAATGCCCGGTTCCACCGTCCCTCCATGATCCCTCGCGCCGCGCCTCCGGTGCAGGGGGTGGGCCCCGGAAACGAAAAAACCCCTCGCGGGTGCGAGAGGTCTGCGCGCGGGTCTGGGACGACGGTGGCCACGCCGTACTCGGGTCGTACGGGGCGGTCACTGCGGACCGGCGCGCCTGCTGCCAATAATCATGGCGAACGAGAGCACGGGGGCAGTGTGGCACACCACCGCCCCCGACACGTCGTCGTCTCAGGATGCGAGCACCCGGTCCTGGTCCGCGGTCCCGTCGCCGCGCGCCGTCCCGACCCGGCCCAGGTCGATGGTGCGGGTCTCCCGCATCGTCAGGTAGACGACCAGCGAGACCGCCGCACAGCCGGAGACGTACCAGGCGAAGCCGGACTCGATGCCGGCGTTCTTGAACCACAGGGCGACGTACTCGGCCGTGCCGCCGAAGAGGGCGTTGGCGATGGCGTAGGGCAGCGCGACGCCCAGCGCGCGGATGCCAGTGGGGAACAACTCGGCCTTCACACAGGCGTTGATGGAGGTGTAGCCGGTGACCACGACCAGGGCCAGCAGCGACAGTCCGAGCGCGGGCCAGAAGGAGCCGGCGTGCTTGAGCATCGTCATGATCGGCACGGTCAGGAGGGTGGAGCCGACCGCGAAGGTGATCAGCAGCGGGCGGCGGCCGATCCGGTCCGACAGGTGGCCGGCCAGCGGCTGGAGGCACATGAAGAGGAACAGCGCGCAGAAGCTCACCAGGGAGGCGGTGGGCTTGGACAACCCGGCGGTGCCGGAGAGGTACTTGGTGAGGTAGGTGGTGTACGTGTAGTACGCCACGGTGCCGCCCATGGTGAGGGCGATGACCAGGAACGCCTCGCGCTTGTGGGCCCACAGCGCCTTCATGGTGCCGCGGTCGGGGTCGGTGCTGGCCTGGTCGTCCTCGGCGTAGACCTCGGTCTCCAGCATGTTGCGGCGCAGGTAGAAGACGATGCCGGCGCCCAGCGCGCCGACGATGAACGGGATCCGCCAGGCCCAACTGTGCAGCGCCTGATCGGACATGGTGCGCTGGAGGACGATCTGGAGGGCCAGGCCCAGCAGTTGGCCGGCGGTCATCGACACGTACTGGAAGCTGGAGGCGAAGCCGCGGCGTTCGGGCGCGGACGCCTCGGTGAGGTAGGTGGCGCTGGCCGCGTACTCGCCGCCGACCGAGAGGCCCTGGAGCATCCGGGCCACCAGCAGGACCGCGATGCCGCCGTAGCCGGCGACGGCGTAGGTGGGGGCGACGGCGATCAGGACGGCCGAGGCGGACATCAGGGTCACGGTCAGGGTGAGGGCGGCCTTGCGGCCCCGGCGATCACCGACCCGGCCGAGCAGCCAGCCGCCGACCGGGCGGAGGAAGAAGCCGACGGCGAAGATCCCCATGGTGTTCATGAGGTTGGCGGTGTCGTTCCCCTTGGGGAAGAACGCGTCGGCGAAGTACACCGCGAAACTGGCGTAGACGAACCAGTCGAACCACTCCACCATGTTGCCGGCCGAGCCGACCCAGATCTTCTTCCACTGCTCTCGTCCCATAGCCGATCACGGTCGTCGAGAGCGGGCCCTTCGGCAAGGGTGGCGGCGGCAACGATCACGCGTACTTGCGTGCGTTGCGGTCACGGCGGCCGCGGTCCGGGCCGGTGCGGCGGCGGGCGGTCGCCGGGCGGGGTGAGCGCCTCGTCCAGGAAGTCCCGGACCTCGCGGCGCGCCCGGTCGCGGTCGGTGCCGGGCAGGCCGACGACGAGGTGGGTGCCGAAGCCGTCCAGGAGGGCGCGGGTGCGGGTGGCGAAGCGCTCCGCGTCGACGGGCCGGAACTCGCCCTTGGAGGCGCCCTCGACGAGCAGTGCGACCAGGTCGCGGTGCCAGGCCAGTTCGAGGTCGAGCTGGCGCTGGCGGGTCTCGTCGTCGGCGTTCTGGGAGCGGACCCAGACCTCCAGCCAGAGCGTCCAGCGCGGGTCGCGGTGGCCCTCGGGGAGGTAGAGGTCGACCAGGGCGTCCAGCCGTTCGCGGGCGGAGACCCGGCGGGCGAGGGCGGCCCGGCGTTCGGCGCCGAGCTGCTCCTCGCTCCACTGGAGGGTCTGCAGCAGCAGCTCGTCCTTGGTGCCGAAGTAGTACAGGATGTGGCCGCTGCTCATCCCGACCTCGCGGCCCAGCCCCGCCATGGTGAGCCGGTCCAGCCCCTCGGCGGCGATGGTGGCCATCGCCGCGGCCAGCACCTGCTCGCGCGGCTGGCTGAGCCGCCGCCGGGGACGGCGTACGGGACCGGGCACGGGGACCTCCGGGGTCGGGGCGGGGCTGGTGGGTCAGACCCTCGGTTGCTGCTGGGTGATGCAGTGGATGCCGCCACCCGCTGCGAAGATCGTACGGGCGTCGACCAGGGTGACGTCGCGGCCGGGGAAGAGCCGGCGGAAGAGCGCGGCCGCCTCCTCGTCGCGCGGGTCGTCGAAGGCGCACAGGACGATGCCGCCGTTGCACTGGAGGTGGTTGAGGTAGGAGTAGTCGACCGGCTCGCCGTCCACCTCGACGACGGTGGGCGCCGGGACCTCCACGACCTCCAGGTGCCGGCCGCGGGCGTCGGTGGCGGCGCGCAGCAGCTTGCCGAGCTCGGTGCAGATGGCGTGGTCGGGGTGGTCGGGGTCGGGCTGGGTGTGCAGCATCACCACGCCGGGGCGGGCGAAGGCGGCGACGATGTCGACGTGGCCGCGGGTCCCGAACTGGCCGTAGTCGGCGTACAGTCCGCGCGGCAGCCAGATGGCCTTGGTGGTGCCGAGGTGGGCGTGGATCTCCGCCTCGACCTCCTCCTTGCCGCGGCCGGGGTTGCGGCCCGGGTCGAGCTGGACGGTCTCGGTGAGCAGGACGGTGCCCTCGCCGTCGACGTGGATGCCGCCACCCTCGTTGACCAGGGAGGTGGCGTAGCGGCGGGCGCCGGCGAGGTCCGCGACCTGCTCGGCTATCCGCGCGTCGCGGTCCCAGGCGGCCCAGTCCTGGGCGCCCCAGCCGTTGAACACCCAGTCGACGGCGGCCAGTTGGCCGTTGCCGTCGGTGAGGAAGGTGGGGCCGATGTCGCGCATCCAGGCGTCGTCGAGGGGGCGTTCGACGAGGTCGATGCCGTCGCCGAGCAGGGCGCGGGCGCCGTCGAGTTGGCCGGGGCCGGCGACGACGGTCACCGGCTCGTACCGCCGGACCGCACGGGCCACCGCGGCCCAGGCGCGGCGGGCGTCGGCGAGCGAGGCGTCGCCCTCGGCGCCGAAGGTGAAGTTGGGGCCGGGCCAGGCCATCCAGGTGCGCTCGTGCGGGGCCCACTCGGGGGGCATGCGGAAGCCGTCGGCGGCGGGGGTGTTCATACGGGTCCTCGGTCCTCGGGAGGTGCGCGGGGTCGCGGGCGGAAGGGGGGTTGCGGCGGGACGGCGTCCCGGGGCGGTGGGTGCGGGCCGGTGGCCGGTGGTGTCAGAGGAAGTAGAGCCTGGACAGCGAGACGGTGTCGGCCGGTTCGGAGCGCATCGGCTCGCCGTCGAGGGTGACCAGCCCGGTGCGGGCGTCGACCTGGACGTCGCCGATGCGGGCGTTGTGGATCAGGTCGCGGGGGCCGATGCCGCGGGTGCCGCGGACGGCGACCCGGCGCCGGCGGGTGGGCAGGGTGTCGCCGCCCTGCTGGGCCGCGGCGCCGGCGACGAAGGCCACCGAGATCTCGGCCGGGGTGGCGCCGTGCGCCCCGAACTGCGGCCCCAGCACCAGGGGTTCGCAGGTGTCGGTGGCGGCGTTGGGGTCGCCGGTGACGCCGTAGGCGGGGAAGCCGGACTTGAGGACCAGTTGTGGTTTGGCGCCGAAGAACTGCGGTTGCCACAGCACGAGGTCGGCCATCTTGCCGACCTCGATCGATCCGACCTCGTGCGAAAGGCCGTGCGCGAGGGCCGGGTTGATGGTGAGCTTGGCGATGTAGCGCAGGACGCGCGCGTTGTCATCGTGCGGGCCGTCGCCCTCGGCCGGGCCGAGTTCGGCCTTCATCTTGCCGGCCATCGCGAAGGTCCGACGGACGGTCTCACCGGCCCGGCCCATCCCCTGGGCGTCGGAGGAGGTGATGCCGATCGCCCCCAGATCGTGCAGCACGTCCTCGGCACCCATGGTGCCGGCCCGGATGCGATCACGGGCCATGGCGGCGTCGCCGGGCAGATCGGTCTTCAGGTCGTGAACGGAGACGATCATGCCGTAGTGCTCGGCCACCGCGTCCCGCCCGAAGGGAAGGGTGGGATTGGTGGAGGAACCGATGACGTTGGGCACACCGGCCATCTTCAACACGTTGGGCACATGCCCACCGCCGCAGCCCTCGATGTGGAAGGCGTGAATGGTGCGGCCGTCGAGGACACCCAGGGTGTCCTCGACGGAGAGGCACTCGTTGAGGCCGTCACTGTGCAGGGCGACCTGGACGTCGTACTCCTCGGCGACCCGTAGCGCGGTGTCCAGGGCACGCGCGTGCGCACCCATGTCCTCGTGCACCTTGAAACCCAACGCGCCCCCCTCGGCCAACGCCTCGACCAGCGGCGCCGGATCCGAGGACGAACCACGGCCCAGGAAGCCGATGTTGACCGGCCAGGCGTCGAAGGCACCGAACGCGTGACCCAACGCCCAGGGGGAGTTGACACCCACACCCCAGACCGGGCCGAACTCCTGCCCGATGATCGTGGTCACGCCGGAGGCCAGCGAGGCTTCCATCACCCGCGGGGAGAGCAGGTGGACGTGGGTGTCGATGGCACCGGCCGTGGCGATCATGCCCTCACCGGAGACGATCGAGGTGCCCGTGCCCACGACGACCTCGACACCGTCCAGAGTGTCGGGGTTACCGGCCCGCCCGATGGCGTGGATACGCCCCTCACGGATACCGATCGAGGTCTTGCGGATCCCCAGGACCGCATCGATCACCAGGACGTTGCTGATCACCACGTCGCAGGTCTCCCGCACCGCGGCGGCCTTGAGATGCAACCCGTCACGGGCGGTCTTGCCGAAGCCGGCCAGGAACTCCTCACCACGCTTCTGCGAGTCCGACTCCACCCGGACGACCAACCCACTGTCACCCAACACGACCCGGTCACCGGCCCGCGGACCGTGCACCGCGGCGTACTCGTGCGGATCGATACCCCGACTCATCCCCGCTCCTCCGCTCCCCGATAACCGCACGCGACGGCCCGCCGCAGCGCCTCGGCCCTGGCACCCGGCGCATCCAACGGACCGTCCACCAACCCCGCGAAACCGATCGCGACCCGCTCACCACCGATCGGCACCAACCCGACCTCGCTCGCCTCACCGGGATCGAACCGCACCGACGAACCCGCCGGAACACACAACCGCATGCCGTAGGCGGCACCACGATCGAACTCCAACCGGGGATTGACCTCGAAGAAATGAAAGTGCGAGGTGACACTCACCGGCACACTCGCGGTGTTGCGAACCGCCAGCGTCAACGCCGGCTCGGGCTCCGGATCGGCCGGACCGGGCAACACCGCACCCGGAGCACCCGCACCGAGCCCGCCACCCTGGAACGGATCACCGACCACCGCGAGCCGGGAACCGTCGTCGAAGACCGCCTCCACATGCACCTCGGTGACAACATCCGCCACCCCCGGCAGCACATCGTCGGGACCCAACACACTGCGCGCCGCCTCGACGGCCTGCGCGAGGCGACGCCCGTCCCGCGCCGCCTCGCAGACCGTATCGGCGATCAACGCCGTCGCCTCGGGCACGTTCAACCGCAGTCCACGGGCCCGCCGGGCCCTCGCCAGCTCCGCCGCGCCGAACAACAACAGTCGGTCACGTTCCGTCGGGGTGAGCCGCATCCGGTCCCTTCCTCCCGCTCGAATTGAGCGCCACTCTAACTCGGAATTCATCATTCCGAAACCATTGACCTAGCCCGGAAGCGTGCTTCATATTGAGCGTCGCTCTAAGGGATGGCTTGAACTGATCGCTCTTAGAGCATCACTCAAAAGTCCTCGCCCGCGCGAGCACCCGCTTCGTAGGCATCGCCGACGAACGCCCCACCCACCGACGGAGCACCGCACCAGCACCGCTTCGAAACCTGCCGTTCCGGCCTCTCAGGGGAGCCCTCATGCCGATAGAACAACGCGGAGTCGACACCGTCCCGGACGAGGAGCGGACCAGTCGCCCGCGCGACCTGGTCTCCCTCCTGCTCGGCTCGAACCTCGCGCTCGGCGTGGTGATCTTCGGCTGGCTCCCGGTCTCCTTCGGCCTCGGCTTCTGGGGTTCGGTCACCTCCCTCGCCGCCGGCACCCTGGTCGGCGCGCTGCTGACCGCGCCGCTCGCCCTGGTCTCGCTGCGCAGCGCGACCAACCTCTCCACCTCCAGCGGCGCCTTCTTCGGCGTCCGCGGCCGGCTCATCGGCTCGGTGATCGGGCTGCTGCTCTCGCTCGGCTACACCGCGCTGACCCTGTGGGTCGGCGGCGACGCGATGGTCGACTGCCTGCACCGCCTCACCGGCCTGCCGGCCGACGGGGCGGCGTACACGCTCGTCTACGCGGTGCTGGCCGCGGCCACCGCCGTCGGCGCGGTCTACGGCTACAAGGTGCTGCTGCGGCTCAGCAAGGTGCTCTCGGTGGGCCTGACGATCCTGCTGGTGATCGGCCTCTTCGCCTACGCCCACCACTTCAGCACCGGCCCGGTGCCCGGCGTCCACTACGCGCTCGGCGGCTACTGGCAGACCTGGCTGCTCTCCGCGGTCTCCGCCGGACTGAGCGGCCCGATCGCCTTCATCACCCTGCTCGGCGACTACAGCCGCTACATCTCCCCGCGCCGCCACTCCTCCCGGGCGGTCTTCGGCGCCACCTACCTCGGGCTGGTGCTCGGCCTGCTGGTGCCGCAGCTCTTCGGCACGTTCAGCGCGCTCGCGGTCGGCGCCGGCACCGACTACGCCGGCCCCCTGGTCGCCGGGGCACCCGCGTGGTACCTGGTGTTCCTGCTGCTCAACGCCTCGGCCGGGTCGGCCGGCAACTCCGGGCTGATGCTCTACAGCATGGGCCTGGACCTGGACGCGATCCTGCCGCGCGCCACCCGCACCCAGGCCACCTACGTCGTCGCCGCGCTCTCCACCCTGCTGGTGTACGTCGGCCACTTCCTGTGGGACGCGCAGAACGCGATGACCTCCTTCGTCCTGCTGATGACCGCCATCGGCACGCCGTGGGCGGTCATCACCGTGATCGGCTTCGTCCGCTGCCGCGGCGTCTACGACGCGGAGTCGCTCCAGGTCTACAACCGCGGCGCGGTCGGCGGCGTGTACTGGTTCCGGGCCGGCTGGAACGTGCGGGCCACGCTCGCCTGGGCGCTGGGCTCCGCGGTCGGCCTGCTGGCCGTCGGCTCCCCCTACGAGGGGCCGCTGCTGCACCTCACCGGCGGCATCGACATGAGCTTCCTGCTGGCCGCCGCCACCGCCGCCGTCGCCTACCTCGCCCTGGTCGCCCGGCAGCCGCGCCCGGTGCCGCCGCTGCGCCCGGCCGCGGCGCCGACCACCCAGGAGGCACCCGCCGAGGTCGGCTGACCCGCCGGCCCGCGCGGGCGAACGGCGAAGGCCGCCCCGGCGGGGAGCCGGGGCGGCCTTCGAAGGTGCCCGGGAGACGCGGGCCGTCAGCCGATGGGGTGCATCCAGCCGTGCGCGTCGGGGACCACCCCGCGCTGGATGTCCAGCAGCGCCTCGCGCAGCTTCAGCGTGACCTTGCCCGGCTCGCCGCCGGACTCGTGCCACTCGGCACCCGCGCGCTTGACCGTGCCGACCGGGGTGATCACCGCGGCGGTGCCGCAGGCGAAGACCTCGGTGAGCGCGCCGCTGGCGGAGTCGTTCTGCCACTGGTCGCAGGAGACCCGGCCCTCCTCCGCCTCGTAGCCGAGGTCGCGGGCGACGGAGAGCAGCGAGTCGCGGGTGACGCCGGGCAGCAGCGAGCCGGTCAGGGTCGGGGTGACGATCTTGTCGCCGTAGACGAAGTAGAGGTTCATCCCGCCCAGTTCCTCGACCCAGGTGTGCTCCACGGCGTCGAGGTAGGCGACCTGGTCGCAGCCGCGGGCCGCGGCCTCGGCCTGGGCCAGCAGCGACGCGGCGTAGTTGCCGCCGGTCTTGGCGTCGCCCATGCCACCGGGGACGGCCCGCACCCGGTCCTCGGAGAGCCAGATGGAGACCGGCTTGACGCCGCCGGGGAAGTAGGCGCCGGCGGGCGAGGCGATGACGACGAAGAGGTACTCGTTGGCGGGCTTGACGCCCAGCCCGACCTCCGTGGCGATCATGAACGGGCGCAGGTAGAGCGACTCCTCGCCGCCGTGCGGCGGCACCCAGTCCTGGTCCTGCTGGACCAGCAGGTCACAGGCGGCCAGGAAGGTCTCGACCGGCAGCTCCGGCATCGCCAGCCGGCGGGCGGACGCCTGGAAGCGCCGGGCGTTGGCGTCCGGGCGGAAGGTGGCGACGCTGCCGTCGGGCTGGCGGTACGCCTTCAGCCCCTCGAAGATCTCCTGCGCGTAGTGCAGGACGTTGGTCGCCGGGTCGAGGGAGAGCGGACCGTAGGGCACGAGCTGTCCGTCGTGCCAGCCGCGCCCCTCGGTCCACTTGATCGTCACCATGTGGTCGGTGAAGTACCGGCCGAAACCGGGGGCGGCGAGGATCTTCTCCCGCTCCGCCGCGGGCAGCGGATGCGCGGAGGGCTTGAGCTCGATGGTGGGCGTCGTCATGTATCCGTGTCCTTCGCTGCGTGTCCGATACCGGGGGTACTCCCACCCAGCGCGCGCCGGGGAGGATCACCGGCCCTCCGGCCGGGGGCGTTCCCCGCTCGCCGCACCGGTGCGGTGGGGAGCGGCCGCACACCGTCGTCCCTTGGCCGTACCGGTCGTTACTGGGACGTTTCGAGTTTCCGGCCGACGGCCCCTCGTCCGATTATCGCGCGTGGGTGTCCGCCTCTGGAACCGGTGTGCGTGGCCCGCGTCAGATGGTGGCATCCGACCCGCCGGTTGCCCAGACGGGCCGGGGCCGGGGTATGCGGACAGCGCCGGACCGTGGTCGGCCCGGCGCTGTCGGTACTGCTGGTGCGTCGGGCGTCAGCCCGCTACGCGTGCGGCGAGCGCGTCCCCGATCTGCTCGGTGGTGCGGGCCGTGCCGTCCCGGGCCTCCAGGTCGGCGGCGACCTCCGCCTCGATGCGGGCCGCCTGCTCGTCGAGGCCGAGGTGCCGCAGCAGCAGGGCGACGGAGAGGATCGTGGCGGTCGGATCGGCCTTGCCGGTGCCCGCGATGTCCGGCGCGGAGCCGTGCACCGGCTCGAACATCGAGGGGAACTCCCCGGTGGGGTTGATGTTCCCGGAGGCGGCCAGGCCGATGCCGCCGGTGACGGCCGCGGCGAGGTCGGTGAGGATGTCGCCGAAGAGGTTGTCGGTGACGATCACGTCGAACCGCTCGGGCTGGGTGACGAGGAAGATCGTCGCCGCGTCGACGTGCAGGTAGTCGGTGGTGACCTCGGGGTACTCCTGGCCGACCTTGTCGAAGATGTTCTTCCACATGTGGCCGGCGTAGACCAGGACGTTGTTCTTGTGGACCAGCGTCAGCTTCTTGCGCGGGCGGGAGTTGGCCCGCTCGTAGGCGTCCCGGACCACCCGCTCCACGCCGTAGGCGGTGTTGACGCTGACCTCGGTGGCGACCTCGGCGGGGGTACCGGTGCGCAGGCTGCCGCCGTTGCCGGTGTACGGACCCTCGGTGCCCTCGCGGACGACGACGAAGTCGATCTCGGGGCGGCCGGCCAGCGGCGTCGCGGTGTTCGGGAAGAGCTTCGAGGGACGCAGGTTGACGAAGTGGTCGAAGGCGAAGCGGAGTTTGAGCAGCAGCCCGCGCTCCAGGACGCCGGACGGCACCGTGGGGTCGCCGATCGCGCCGAGCAGGATCGCGTCGTGCTCCTTGAGCGCCGCCAGCTCCGCGTCCGGGAGGGTCTCGCCGGTGCGGTGCCAGCGCCTGGCCCCGAGGTCGTATTCCTTGGTTTCCAGCTTGACGTCCTGCGGGAGGACCGCGGTCAGGACCTTCAGGCCCTGCGCCACGACTTCCTGGCCGATTCCGTCACCGGGGATCACTGCGAGGCGAATGCTGCGAGACATGCCTGGACCCTACTCTTCGTCCCATTGATTGACACGTCATGTCCGACATGCGGACAGGGTGTGCCGGCCGACGGCCAGCGGCCATCCGCCGTTCACCCGTGGGCCCCACCGCCGTCGGTCGGACTTGTCAGATTCGGCCACATGACTGCACACCCCCGGGGGGAGCGCCCCCAGCCCTCGCACACCCCCCGCGTCGGCATACCGGAGCACCTCGCGGCCCGGATGACCATGCCCGAGCAGCACGAGTACCTCCGTACCAAGCTGACCCGCCGGGGCCTGCTGCGCAGCTCCGCGGTGACCGCCGGCATGGTCGCCGGCGCCGGCCTGCTGACCGCCCCGGCCGCGCAGGCCGCGCAGGCCGCTCAGCCCGCCGGCCCGACGCTGCTCTCCGCGCCCGCCACCGCCGCCGTCGACGGCCACCTGGTCGCCCCGTTCGGCCGCCACCTCGCCTTCGGCGCCGACCCGCGGACCCAGATGCGGGTGTCCTGGCAGGTGCCGTTCGCGGTCAAGCGGCCGTTCCTGCGGGTCGGTTCGACCCCCTGGGACCTGGGCCGCAAGGTCTCGGCGGAGGTGCGCCACCTGCACACCCCGGCGCTGTCCGGCAAGCTGCCGGCGGTCGACCAGTTCTACCTGCACGCGGCCCTGGACGGCCTACGCCCGGGCACCACCTACTACTACGGCGTCGGCCACGACGGCTTCGACCCCGCCGACCCGCGCCACTTCGGCACCGTCGGCACCTTCCGCACCGCGCCGGCCCGCGCCGAGAAGTTCGTCTTCACCGCCTTCGGCGACCAGGGCGTCAGCTACCACGCGCTCGCCAACGACCAGCTGATCCTGGGGCAGAACCCCTCCTTCCACCTGCACGCGGGCGACATCTGCTACGCCGACCCGGACGGCCAGGGCTCCGAGCACGACACCTACGACGCCCGCACCTGGGACCAGTTCCTCGCCCAGACCGAGACGGTGGCCAAGTCGGTGCCGTGGATGGTGACCACCGGCAACCACGACATGGAGGCGTGGTACTCCCCCAACGGCTACGGCGGCCAGTCGGCCCGCTGGTCGCTGCCGACCAACGGCCCGGACCCCCAACACGCCCCGGGCGTCTACTCGTTCACCTACGGCAACGTCGCGGTGGTCGCCCTGGACGCCAACGACGTCTCCTACGAGATCCCCGCCAACGCCGGCTACACGCAGGGCCGGCAGACCCGCTGGCTGGACCGCCGGCTCGGCGAGCTGCGCGCCACCCACGGCATCGACTTCCTGGTGGTCTTCTTCCACCACTGCGCCTTCTCCACCACCAACTCGCACGCCTCGGAGGGCGGGGTCCGGGACGCCTGGCTGCCGCTCTTCGAGAAGCACCAGGTGGACCTGGTGATCAACGGGCACAACCACGTCTACGAGCGCACCGACGCCCTCAAGGGCGGCCGCGTGGCCAAGCAGGTCCCCGTCGGGGAGACCGTCGACGCCGCGCACGAGGGCATCGTGTACGTCACGGCCGGCGGCGCCGGGAAGTCGCTGTACGACTTCCCCGTGCCCGACAGCTACGAGGGTCACGTGAAGGACCTCGACCACGTGGACACCTACCACTGGATCAAGGGCGGGGCGAAGGCCAAGGAGAGCGTCGAGTGGTCCCGGGTCCGCTACACCGGCTACTCGTTCATCGCCGTCGAGGTCACCCCGGGCGCCCGTCCCAGGATGGCGGTCACCGCCCTCGCCGAGTCCGGTGAGCGCATCGACCACTTCGCGGTCACCCGGTCCCGCCGCCGGCACTGACCGCCCGCACCACCGCGCGAAGGGGCGTCCGGGATCAACTCCCGGGCGCCCCTTCGCGCTTGAGCGGGGTCGGCGGGCCTCAGTGACCGGTGGCGCCGCCGTTGTCGCGGCGGTCGAGTGCGCGCTGGAGGGCGGCCGCGGCGTTGCGGCGGTCGGCGTCGTTGGTCTGACGGGAGGAGTGACGGGTCCTGCGGACGATGGTCTCGGCCATGATGCGCGTCTCCAATGCCAAAGCCCCGAGCTGAAGGGGTGCGTCGAAGAAGAGGGGTGGGTGGTGCAGGGATGGCCAAAGGGGCGGGGGCCGCGGCACCGCAGGGGTCACCTGCGCTCGGCGTACCGGGCCGCATCCGCGTTCGCTGGATGGAGCGAAGCGTTCGGCTTCTACAAAGCTAGGCCAGCGCGGCCGTGCTGTCTGCACAATTACTTGGGCTTCCTACTATTTGAGACGGAAGCGACCCGGCAGCCGGGAACGCCGAGGGCCCGGCCCCCCGAAAAGAGGAGGCCGGGCCCTCGGTGCGGGCGGGTGTCAGCCCATGTGCGGGTACCGGTAGTCGGTCGGCGGGACCAGCGTCTCCTTGATGGAGCGGGTCGAGGTCCAGCGCATCAGGTTCTGCTTGGCGCCGGCCTTGTCGTTGGTGCCGGAGGCCCGGCCGCCACCGAACGGCTGCTGGCCGACGACGGCGCCGGTGGGCTTGTCGTTGATGTAGAAGTTGCCCGCGGCGAACCGCAGCCGCTCGCAGGTGGCGACGGCCGCGGCGCGGTCCTGGGCGATGACGGCGCCGGTCAGGCCGTAGGCCGAGGCGGACTCCATCTGGTCCAGCATCGCCTCGTAGCCGCCCTCGACCGAGTCGTCGTAGACGTACACGCCGAGGATCGGGCCGAAGTACTCGTCCTTGAAGATCTCGTTCTCCGGGTCGGTGGAGACCAGGACCGTCGGGCGGACGAAGTAGCCCACGCTGTCGTCGTAGGTGCCGCCGGCCACGACCTCGATGGTCGGGTCGGCCTTGGCGCGGTCGATCGCCGCCTTGTTCTTGGCGAACGAGCGCTCGTCGATGACGGCGCCCATGAAGTGCGCCAGGTCGGTGACGTCACCCATGGTCAGGGCGTCGACCTCGGCGGCGAACTCCTCCTTGAGTCCGGCGTTCCACAGCGAGGCCGGGACGTAGGCGCGGGAGGCCGCGGAGCACTTCTGGCCCTGGAACTCGAAGGCGCCGCGGGTCATGGCGGTCTTCAGCACGGCGCGGTCGGCCGAGGGGTGGGCGACGATGAAGTCCTTGCCGCCGGTCTCGCCGACCAGCCGCGGATAGGTCTTGTACGCCTCGATGTTGGTGCCGACCGTCTTCCAGAGGTACTGGAAGGTCCTGGTCGAGCCGGTGAAGTGGATGCCGGCCAGCTCGGGGTGGGTCAGGGCCACCTCGGAGACGTCCTTGCCGTCGCCGGTGACGAGGTTGATGACGCCGGGCGGCAGGCCGGCCTCCTCCAGCAGGCGCATCAGCAGCACCGCGGCGAAGGTCTGCGTCGGGGACGGCTTCCAGACCACCACGTTGCCCATCAGGGCGGGGGCGGTGGGGAGGTTGCCGGCGATCGCGGTGAAGTTGAAGGGCGTGATCGCGTAGACGAAGCCCTCCAGGGGGCGGTGGTCCGAGCGGTTCCACACGCCGGGGGCGTTCACCGGGGGCTGCTCGGCCAGGATCTGCCGCGCGAAGTGGACGTTGAAGCGCCAGAAGTCGACCAGCTCGCAGGGGGTGTCGATCTCGGCCTGCTGGGCGGTCTTGGACTGGCCGAGCATGGTGGCGGCGGCCATCGTCTCGCGCCAGGGGCCGGCGAGCAGGTCGGCGGCCTTGAGGATGATCGCGGCACGGTCGTCGAAGGGCATCGCGCGCCAGGCGGGGGCGGCGGCCAGCGCGGCGTCCACCGCTTCCTGGGCGTCCTGGACGGTGGCGTTGGCGTAGGTGCCCAGGCGGGCGGAGTGGTGGTGCGGCTGCACGACGTCGAAGCGCTCGCCGCCGCCCATCCGCCGCTCACCGCCGATGGTCATCGGCAGCTCGATGGGGTTGCCGGCCAGCTCCTTGAGCTTGGCCTCCAGGCGGAAGCGCTCCGGGCTGCCCGGGGCGTAGCTGTGCACCGGCTCGTTCACCGGCACGGGGACCTGGGTCACAGCGTCCATAGCGGCCGTGTCTCCTTACGCTTGCGATCGTCGTTCGCGATCGTCTCGTTGTCGTACGTCGGTGTACGTCGGTCGTGCCGAGGCCACTGCCACGGCGGGTGTTCCGGAGGGCGGCGGCGAAGGCGCCGCCCCCGGAGGTTTCCCCCACTTCCAGAATCCACCCATAGGCTCTCAAAAGGGATGGTAAATCCCGCCCCAAAAGAGCCGGTCGGCAGGGGTCAGCCGCGGGTGGCCAGGGACCTCAGGAAGAAGGCCAGGTTGGCGGGACGCTCGGCGAGCCGGCGCATGAAGTAGCCGTACCAGTCCGTCCCGTACGGGATGTAGACCCGCATCCGGTGGCCCTCCTCCACCAGGCGCCGCTGCTCCGCCTCGCGGATGCCGAACAGCATCTGGAACTCGTAGTCGGCGGGCTTGCGGCCGCCGCGGTGCGCCAGCTCCTGGGCGATGGCGACCATCCGCGGGTCGTGGGACCCGACCATCGGGTAGCCCTTCCCCGCCATCAGGATCTTCAGGCAGCGCACATAGGCCCGGTCGACCTCCCGCTTGTCCTGGAACGCGACCGTCGCGGGCTCCTTGTACGCGCCCTTGACCAGTCGCACCCGGGAACCTTCCCCGGCCAGTGCGCGGCAGTCGTCCTCGGTGCGGAAGAGGTAGGACTGGAGCACCGCACCGGTCTGCGGGAACCGCTCGCGCAGCGCCTTGAGGATCGCCAGGGTGGAGTCGACCGTGGTGTGGTCCTCCATGTCCAGCGTCACGGTGGTGCCGGCCTCGGCGGCGGCCTCGACGACGGGGGTGACGTTGCGCAGCGCGAGGTCGTGCCCGCCGGACAGCGCCTGCCCGAAGGCGGAGAGCTTCACCGACATCTCGGCCCTGGCGCCGAGCCCCAACTCCTTGAGCGCCGCGGCCAACTGGAGATAGGCGTCGCGGTTGCGGAGCGCCTCGGCCGGGTCGGTGATGTCCTCGCCGAGGTGGTCGAGGGTGACCTCCATGCCGCGGGCGGCGAGGTTGCGCACCGCCGCCATCGACTCGTCCAGGTGCTCGCCGGCGACGAACCGGTCCACCACGGGACGGGTGACCGGAGCGGCCGCGACGACGCGTCGGATGCTGTCGCTGCGCGCGGCGGCGAGAAGCACGGGACCCAGCATGGGGCACCTCCACGATTCAGGATGACAAATGCCGAGGCGGGCGCCGATCGGCAGCACGCGGCGGCAAGATGAGCCACCTGAAATTTAAGGATCTCGCCACTTTCCGGCCATCGACAGCTGTCACGCCTTCGTGGCCGGCATCTCAGACAGATGTATGAGAATGGGAGTGAGGTGACGGCAGGGACAGGAGAGGGGCCGGGCGACGGTGCGCAGCGATTACCAGCAGTTGGTGGACGAGATCTCGGCGGCGCTCGGCGCGCCGGCGACCCTGGAGGACCGGGACTTCCAACTCATCGCCTTCGGGGCGCACGAGGGCGAGGACGACGAGGTCATGGACCCGGTGCGGACCCGCTCGATCCTCCAGCGGCGATCCTCGGCGGCGGTGCGGGCGTGGTTCGAGGCGTTCGGGATCGCCCGGGCCACCTCCCCGCTGCGGATCCCGCCGGACCCGGCGGCCGGCGTCTTCAAAGGCCGGATCTGCCTCCCGGTACGGCACCGGGGCGTGGTGCACGGCTACGTCTGGCTGCTGGACGACGGCCATCTGACCGACCTGGAGCTGGGCGGCGGCGACACCCCGCCGGACCCCCGGATGGCGCAGGCGATGGAGAGCGCCGCCCGGATCGGCGCCCTGCTGGCCGAGGAGTCCCGAGCCGGTTCCGAACTCGCCGAGGTGCTCCGGGAGTTGCTCACCTCCCGTACGGACGGCAAGGCCGCGGCCGCGGCGGGCGCGTTGCGGGACGCCCTCCGGGACACCCTCCGCTTCTCCCCCGGCACCCCGCTCACCCTGGTCGCCGTCCTCCCCTGGGACACCACCGCCACCGACGCGGCCCCGTTGCCGGCCCTGCCCGGACTGCTCGCCGCCTGTCCGCTGCCCGCGGCGGACGCCGGAGCGCCGGACCGGTCGGGTCCCGGCGCCGCGGAGCCCGTGCTGGCCGCGCTGGTCCGGCTGCGCCAGGCCGGCTCGCTGGCCCCGGCCCACACCGCCGCCGACCATCTGCTGCGCTCGCCGCGGGCCGGCAGCGCGCCCGCGGCGACCGGCCGGACGGGGGCCCGCCCCACCCGGGGCGCGGCCGGAATCGGCGTCCCCACCCGGGAGTTGACCGAGCTGCCGGACTCCTGGCGACAGGCCCTGGCCGCGGCCCGCGCGGCCCGCGCCGAGCCCCGGCTCAGCCCCGTCGCCGAGTGGACCGACCTCGGCGCCCACCGCCTGCTGACCGCCCTCCCGGCCGCCGCGCCCGACTCGGCGGTCGGCCCGCTGCTCACCCCCGCGCACGCCGAACTCGCCCGTACGGTCGAGGCGTTCCTCGACTGCGCCGGCCAGGCCGGCCGCACCGCCCAGCAGCTCGGCATCCACCGCCAGACGCTCTACTACCGCCTGGGCCGGGTCGAGAAGCTGACCGGGCTGGACCTCGACGAGGGCGCGGACCGCCTGCTGCTCCACATGGCCCTGAAGGCGGCCCGGCTGTGAGGTGACTGTGCGGCCGCTGTACGGCGGTCGCCGGCGGGGTGCCTGGAGTGCCCCGGGATAGCACCTGTTGGCCATCTGGCGGCCGCAAACCCTTTGTCCACAGGACCTGTTGCCGGCCACTACCGGCAAGTAGCGTGTGCGCCGATCGAGGGTGCCCGGCCGCCGGACCGGCTCGCGGGACCCGTCGCCCACCGCCATGTGCGGCCACTCCAGGGGGATTTGATGCACGGGATGAACCGCCGCCAGTTCGTGTCGAGGGCGTCCGCCGCGATGGCGGGCGCGGCGCTGTGGTCGGCGGCCTCCTACGACCGGGCGCTGGCGGTCACCGCCGCGCGGGCCGTGCGGACCGGGGGCACCACGCTGGAGCAGGCCGCCCGGCCGACCGGCACCGGGGCGTACAAGAGGCTGGCGGCCGGGCCGGGTTGGCCGCTGGTGGTGCGCCGCGAGCTGGCCGCCGGGAGCTTTGGGCGCGACGACCGCCGGACCGGCCTCGCCTCCTTCGTACAGTTCACCGACCTGCACCTGGCGGACGTCGAGTCGCCGGTGCGGTTCGAGTACCTGGCCCGGCTCATCGACAGCGCGCACCGCCCGCAGGAGGCGCTGACGGTGCGCGGCGCCGCCTCCCTCGTCGAGCGGGTCAACGCGGTGCGCCAAGGTCCGTACACCGGCCGGCCGTTCGGCCTGGTCATGGCCACCGGCGACAACACCGACAACCACGAGAAGATCGAGCTCGACTGGTATCTGACGGTGATGAGCGGCGGGCGGATCACCCCCAACAGCGGCGACCCCAAGCGCTACGAGGGCGTGCAGAACTCCGGCAACGTCGCGTACTGGAACCCGGAGTCCCCGATCCGGGACGCCTACAAGGCCAAGGGCCTGCCCGAGATACCGGGCTTCCTCTCCGGCGCGACCCGCCCGTTCACCGCGCCCGGCCTGTCCGTCCCCTGGTACACCACGGTCGGCAACCACGACGACAGCATCCAGGGCACCCTGCCCGACCTCGGCCTGTTGAACGCGCTCTACACCGGCGACCGCAAGCTGGAGGGCTGCGACGACACCACCGCGGCCAAGCTGGCCGACGCCCTGCGGAACGACCCGGGCCACGCCGCGACGCTGCTCGGCTCGCTGCTGGCCGACCGCGGCGCGATCCGCAAGGTCACCCCGGACGAGCGGCGCCACCCGTTCACCCCGGCCGAGTTCGCCAAGGCCCACCTGGACCCGGCGCACACCGGCCCCGGCCCGGTGGGCCACGGCTTCACCTCCGACGCGGCGGCCAGCGGCCGGCTCTACTACACCCTCCCGCTCGCCGAGGGCGTCCTCGGCATCAGCCTGGACACCACCAACCGGGCCGGCTGGGCGGACGGTTCGCTCGGCACCGAGCAGTTGCACTGGCTGGAGTCGACGCTGAAGGCGCACAGCAGCCGCTGGTACGACGCCGACGGCCGCCCGGTGCGCGGCAGCGGGGGCGACGCGCTGATCGTCCTGTTCAGCCACCACACCAGCGCCACCATGGGCAATCTGCTGCCCGACCCCTACCGCCCGTTCGAGGGCCGGCACGACGGCAAGGCCCTGGTCGCCCTGTTGCAGCGCTTCCCCAACGTCGTCGCCTGGGTCAACGGCCACACCCACGAGAACCGCATCACCCCGCACGCGCACGCCGTTCCCGAGCGCGCCTTCTGGGAGATCAACACCGCCTCGCACGTGGACTATCCGCAGCACGCCCGGATCATCGAGCTGGCCGACAACGGCGACGGGACGCTCTCCCTGTTCACCACCCTGATCGAGTCCGCCGCCCCGTACGCCGCCTCCGCCACCGACACCTCGGACGCCGGACTCGCCGCCCTGTACCGCGAGTTGTCCTACAACGACCCCTACGCCACCCCGGACGCCAAGCTGGGCGCGCCCGCCGACCACAACACCGAACTGCTGCTGACCCGCCCGGGGAGGTGAGCCCCGGGCCGGGGCACGGCGCGCAGGCGGGCTGACGGGGCGGCACCGCGGGCGACGTGCCCGGACGCGGGCCGCGGCGCCGCGCGCCCGGCCCGCTCGTGCCGGCCCGCTCGGCGCCGCCGGTCCCGTTCAGCGCGTCCGGCCGGTTCCCGGTCCGCCGCGCTCGGTGCCCCGTCGGGTCCCCGTGCCGTCGTCGAACTCCAGCGTCTCCCGGCGGACTTCGGCGGTCACCTCGCGCTGCTCGGTGACCCGCTCGGTCTCCAGCCGGACCCGCTCGACCGGCACGGTCCGCTTGTTGATCACCGGCTGCTCCTCGTGCAGCACGACCTCCACCTGGCCCTCGCCGATCTGCGGCCCGCCGCGCCCGGCCCGCCGGTCCTCCTCGGTGATCTTCTCGCGGACCACCCGGACCTCCTCGTGGCTGACCGGCACGGTGCGGTGCACGTCCTCGGTGACCACGTGCTTGCGCAGGTGGGCCCGGCCGGACTCGTGCTCCTCGGTGCCGATCTCGACCCGCTCCTCGGACAGCACGATCTCGGTGGTGCCCTCCGCCTCGCGGGCCGCGTCCGTCTCGGCCCGGCCGCGCGAGACCGCCATCGGCCGGTCCGCGCCCGAAGTCCGGGCGTCGGTCAGCTTGTTGCGCTCGTCGCCGGCGCGGGTGCGGTGCTGGAGCGGGGCGTCCGCCGCCGCCCGGCGCCGGAGGCCGGCCGCGCCCGCGCTCTGCCCGCCGGTGGTCCCGCTGGTCACCGTCGGCCGGGACGAGGCGACGCCCGGCCCGGTGGTCCGCCCGACCGCGCCCGCGGCACCGGCCGCGCCGGCGGCACCGGTTATCCCGGGCCGGATCAGCCCGTAGTGGCGGTAGAGCCGCTCCTCCTCGGACGGGTCGAGGTGACCCTCGGCGTCGATCCGCGGCGCGTCCTTGATCGTCTCCTTGGTGTGCGGGATGTGCAGTTCGTCGCCCAGCCGCCGGGCCCCGGCCAGCGGCACGAAGGTCTCCTTCATCCCGAACAACCCGGTCCGCACGGTGATCCACTCCGGCTCGTTGGTGGCGTCGTCGCGGTAGACCTGCTGGACGACGCCCACCTTCGCGCCCTCCGCGTCCACCACGTGCAGCCCGGTCAGACTCTGCGGAGTGCCACCCAGGGGTGCGTTCATGGCGTCCTGCCTCCTTCCGCGCGCACCTCCTCCGGGACACGCGCAGTTCCCATTGCGCGCCGCGAACGCCGCCCCAGCGACTCGGGGAACCGGGCGGCCACCGGCCCCGGCGGCCCCCCGACGCTGCTCACGGGGTGTCCACCAGCCACCTTCTTTAGCCCAA
Source organism: Streptomyces sp. NPDC090442 (assembly GCF_044769405.1). Taxonomy (NCBI): domain Bacteria; kingdom Bacillati; phylum Actinomycetota; class Actinomycetes; order Kitasatosporales; family Streptomycetaceae; genus Streptomyces; species Streptomyces sp. NPDC090442. The sequence goes on along the minus strand of NZ_JBIVXW010000059.1, from coordinate 27,788 downwards.
ACGGGTGAATGGTTGAGGGGTCAGCCATCGCGCGCGCCCCGGCCGCCGGCTGCGTACGATGCCCGGAACGAGCGCGGGCCCGGTCCCCGCTCGAAGCGGGGGCCGGGCCCGTTGACCTGCGCGGAGCGCGGTGGCGTCAGTGGGTGAGGTTCACCGCGCGCACCGAGCTGGCGCCGATCTCGTCGGAGATCTCGGCCAGCACATTCGCCGGAATGGTGTCGTCGACGGTCAGCACCACCATCGCCTCGCCGCCGACGTCGGCCCGGGAGACCTGCATGCCGCCGATGTTGATGCCCGCCTCGCCCAGGATCCGGCCGACGGTGCCGACCACGCCGGGGCGGTCGGTGTACCGCAGGAACGCCATGTGGTCGGCGAGCGCGAGGTCGATGGAGTGCTCCCCCACCGCGACGATCTTCTGGACGTTCTTGTGGCCGGCCAGGGTGCCGGAGATCGACACCTCCTCGCCGCCCGCGAGCGTGCCGCGGACGGTGACCACGTTGCGGTGCTCGGGCGACTCGCTGCTGGTGGTCAGCCGCACCTCGACGCCGCGCTCCTGCGCGAACAGCGGGGCGTTGACGTAGGACACCGTCTCGTCCACCACGTCCTCGAACACGCCCTTGAGCGCGGAGAGTTCGAGCACCTTGACGTCGTGCTGGGTGATCTCGCCGTACACCTCGACGTCGAGCCGCAGGGCGACCTCGCCGGACAGCGCGGTGAAGATCCGGCCCAGCCGCTCGGCCAGCGGCAGCCCCGGCTTGACGTCCTCGGCGATCACGCCGCCCTGGACGTTGACCGCGTCCGGCACCAACTCGCCGGCCAGCGCCAGCCGTACCGACTTGGCGACCGCGATGCCCGCCTTCTCCTGCGCCTCGCCCGTGGAGGCGCCGAGGTGCGGGGTGCACACGACCTGGTCGTAGGCGAACAGCGGGGAGTCGGTGCACGGTTCGACGGCGTACACGTCCAGGCCCGCGCCGGCGACCCGGCCCTCCTTGAGCGCGCTGGCCAGCGCCGCCTCGTCGACGATCCCGCCACGGGCGGCGTTGACGATCCGGACGCTCGGCTTGACCTTGTGCAGCGCCTCGTCGCCGATCAGGCCGAGGGTCTCGGGGGTCTTGGGGAGGTGGACGGTGATGAAGTCCGAGACCTCCAGCAGCTCGTCCAGGGTCAGCAGCTTGACGCCCATCTGCGCGGCGCGGGCCGGCTGCACGTAGGGGTCGTAGGCGACGACCTTCATGCCGAAGGCGGACATCCGCTGGGCGACCAGCACGCCGATCCGGCCGAGGCCGACCACGCCGAGGGTCTTCTCGCTGAGCTCGACGCCGGTGTACTTGCTGCGCTTCCACTCGCCGTTCTTCAGCGCGGTGTTGGCCTGCGGGATGTTGCGGGCGGTGGCGACCAGCAGGCCGCAGGCGAGCTCGGCGGCGGTGACGATGTTGGAGGTCGGGGCGTTGACGACCATCACGCCGGCCTTGGTGGCGGCGGAGACGTCGACGTTGTCCAGGCCCACGCCGGCGCGCGCGATGACCTTCAGCTTCTTGGCGGCGGCGATCGCCTCGGCGTCGACCTTCGTCGCACTGCGCACGAGGATGGCGTCGACGTCGGTGATGGCGGGCAGCAGTTCGGCGCGGTCGGCGCCGTTGCAGTGCCGGATGTCGAAGTCCGGGCCGAGGGCGTCGACGGTGGCCGGCGACAGTTCCTCGGCGATCAGTACAACGGGTTTACCGGAGTTGGCAGTGCTCACGTGGTCTTCAGTCCTCACTAGTCCTTCGCGGACGGCCGTCCCGACGGCCGAAGGCGGTGAAGGGGGAAAAGCCGCGTGGAAGACGCACGACGCTGTGAGCCTGACGCGCTTGTGACGAGCAGTGTAGTGGCGGGGCGCGAAACGGTCTGTGCCGTTGCGTAAGGATCACCCATGCGTGGTTCTACGCGGTGGACAAGGCGGCGTGCGGGGAATCCGGCGGCATGCGGACGAGGGGGTCGCGAGCGGTGTCGCGACCCCCTCGTCCGGTGGCTCACGCCTCGTCGTCCACCCAGCTCATCAGCTTGCGCAGCTCCTTGCCGGTGGTCTCCAGCAGGTGGTTCTCGTCGGCCTTCTTGTACTCGTTGTACTTCGGCAGGCCGGCCTTGTACTCCGCCATCCAGTTGTTGGCGAAGGTGCCGTCCTGGATCTCGGTGAGCACCTTCTTCATCTCGGCCTTGGTGGCGTCGGTGATGATCCGCGGGCCGGTGACGTAGTCGCCCCACTCGGCGGTCTCGGAGATCGACCAGCGCATCTTCTCCAGGCCGCCCTCGTACATCAGGTCCACGATCAGCTTCAGCTCGTGGAGGCACTCGAAGTAGGCGATCTCCGGCTGGTAGCCCGCCTCGACGAGGGTCTCGAAGCCGGCCTTGACCAGGGCGGCGGCGCCGCCGCAGAGCACGGCCTGCTCGCCGAAGAGGTCGGTCTCGGTCTCCTCGGTGAAGGTGGTCTTGATGACGCCGGCGCGGGTGCCGCCGATGCCCTTGGCGTAGGAGAGCGCCAGGTCGAACGCCTTGCCGGTGGCGTCCTGCTCGACGGCGGCGATGCACGGAACGCCGCGGCCCTCCTCGTACTGACGGCGGACCAGGTGGCCCGGGCCCTTGGGGGCGACCATGCAGACGTCCACGCCGGCCGGGGCCTTGATGAAGCCGAAGCGGACGTTCAGGCCGTGGCCGAAGAACAGCGCGTCGCCGTCCTTGAGGTGGTCCTTGATGGACTCCTCGTAGACGTCGGCCTGGATCGGGTCCGGCACCAGGATCATGATGACGTCGGCCTCGGCGGCGGCCTCGGCGGGCGTCACCACGCGCAGGCCCTGCTCCTCGGCCTTGGCCTTCGACTTGGAGCCCTCGTGCAGACCGACGCGCACGTCGACGCCCGAGTCGCGCAGGGACAACGCGTGGGCGTGGCCCTGGCTTCCGTAGCCGATGACCGCCACCTTGCGGTTCTGGATGATGGACAGGTCGGCGTCGTCGTCGTAGAACAGCTCGGCCACTTCGGGTATCTCCTTGGTTCTAGCGGGTGCCCACACAGTACGTCGGGCGGGGTGGGGAAGGTTGGTGGGTCTCGCCATGCGGTCCGGTGGGGCCGCGGGCGGGCAGGGAGGTCAGGCCGTGCGGTCCAGCGCGCGCAGCGAGCGGTCGGTGATGGACCGGGCGCCACGCCCTATCGCGATGGTGCCGGACTGCACCAGTTCCTTGATGCCGAACGGCTCCAGCATCCGGAGCATCGCCTCCAGCTTGTCGCTGGAACCGGTGGCCTCGATCGTGACGGCCTCCGGGGAGACGTCCACGGTCTTGGCGCGGAAGAGCTGGACGATCTCGACGATCTGCGAGCGGGTCTCGTTGTCGGCGCGGACCTTCACCAGGACCAGCTCGCGCTGGATGGCCGAACCGGGCTCCAGCTCAACGATCTTGAGCACGTTGACCAGCTTGTTGAGCTGCTTGGTGACCTGCTCCAGCGGCAGCGACTCGACGCTGACCACGATGGTGATGCGGGAGATGTCGGGGTGCTCGGTGACGCCGACCGCCAACGAGTCGATGTTGAAGCCGCGGCGGGAGAACAGCGCGGCGATCCGGGCGAGGATGCCGGGGGTGTTCTCCACCAGGACGGAGAGCGTGTGCTTGGACATGTCGTCTTCTCTCTTCTTCCGTGCGTCCGTTGACGTCCTGGCTGTCAGTCGTCCTCGTTGTCGCCGAAGTCGGGACGGACGCCCCGGGCGGCCATCACCTCGTCGTTGGAGGTGCCGGCGGCGACCATCGGCCACACCTGGGCGTCCTCGTGGACGATGAAGTCCACCACGACCGGGCGGTCGTTGATGGCGTTGGCCTCCTCGATGACCTTGTCCAGGTCGGCCGGGTCCTCGCAGCGCAGCGCGGCGCAGCCCATCGCCTCGGCCAGCTTGACGAAGTCCGGGACGCGGGTGCCCCGGGCCTCCGGGTTGACGTCCTCGGGGCCGGAGTGCAGCACGGTGTTGGAGTAGCGCTGGTTGTAGAAGAGGGCCTGCCACTGGCGGACCATGCCCAGCGCACCGTTGTTGATGATCGCGACCTTGATCGGGATGTTGTTGAGCGCGCAGGTGACCAGTTCCTGGTTGGTCATCTGGAAGCAGCCGTCGCCGTCGATCGCCCAGACCGTGCGGTCCGGCTTGCCGGCCTTGGCGCCCATCGCGGCGGGCACGGCGTAGCCCATGGTGCCGGCGCCGCCGGAGTTCAGCCACGTGGCGGGCTGCTCGTAGTCGATGAAGTGCGCGGCCCACATCTGGTGTTGGCCGACGCCGGCGGCGAAGATGGTGCCCTCCGGGGCGAGTCTGCCGACCCGCTCGATGACCTGCTGCGGGGAGAGGCTGCCGTCGTCGGGCAGTTCGTAGCCCAGCGGGTAGGTCTCGCGCCAGCGGTTGAGGTCCTTCCACCATGCGCTGTAGTCGCCCTTGTGGCCCGCGTCGAACTCGGCCTGGACCGCGACGATCAGGTCGGCGATGACCTCGCGGGCGTCCCCGACGATCGGCACGTCCGCGGCGCGGTTCTTGCCGATCTCGGCGGGGTCGATGTCGGCGTGCACGACCTTGGCGCCCGGGGCGAAGGAGTCCAGCTTGCCGGTGACCCGGTCGTCGAAGCGGGCGCCGAGGGTGATCAGCAGGTCCGCCTTCTGGAGCGCGGCGACGGCGGTGACCGCGCCGTGCATGCCGGGCATGCCCACGTGCTGGGGGTGGGTGTCGGGGAACGCGCCCAGTGCCATCAGGGTGGTGGTGACCGGGGCGCCGGTCAGCTCGGCGAGCACCTTCAACTCGGCGGTGGCGCCGGCCTTGAGGACGCCGCCTCCGACGTAGAGGATCGGGCGCTTGGACTCGGCGATCAGCCGGGCCGCCTCGCGGATCTGCTTGGCGTGCGGCTTGGTGACCGGGCGGTAGCCGGGCAGGTCGGTGTGGGGCGGCCAGACGAAGGTGGTCTGCGCCTGGAGGGCGTCCTTGGCGATGTCGACCAGGACCGGGCCGGGGCGGCCGGTGGAGGCGACGTGGAACGCCTCGGCGATCGTCTTGGGGATGTCGGCCGGGTCGGTGACCAGCCAGTTGTGCTTGGTGATCGGCATGGTGATGCCGCAGATGTCCGCCTCCTGGAAGGCGTCCGTGCCGATCGACTTGGAGGCGACCTGACCGGTGATCGCGACCAGCGGGACGGAGTCCATGTGCGCGTCGGCGATCGGGGTGACGAGGTTGGTGGCGCCCGGCCCGGACGTCGCCATGCAGACCCCGACCTTGCCGGTGGCCTGGGCGTATCCGGTGGCGGCGTGCCCCGCGCCCTGCTCGTGCCGCACCAGCACGTGCCGGACCTTCGAGGAGTCCATCATCGGGTCGTAGGCGGGAAGGATCGCACCGCCGGGGATGCCGAACACGGTGTCGGCCCCGACCTCCTCCAGCGAACGGATGAGGGACTGCGCGCCCGTGACGTGCTCGACGGTCGCGGGCTGCTGCGATCCGCCGGAGTTACGGGTCCGCGGCTGCGGATGGTGGGCCCCGGTGGCCTGCTCGGTCATCTGCGTCTCTTCTCGAAGCTGAGGGTTTTTGACGGATTTGTGAGGTTGCGGTGCAACAAAAAACCCCTCGTGCCGTGAGGCAAGCGAGGGGAGCGCGTCGGTGTGGTCAGCCGGGTTCGTCAGGGTCCCAGCTTCAGCCGACGCGCTTTCCAAGTACGAGAATTCGGGTGCGCATGGCACTGACCCTCCCCCTCACGCGCACTGAGTGTCAAGTGGGTGGGACGGAGGTCTCACTATTTGGGCGCAACGGCGGATGCACCAGCGCGTCCGCTCCCGCGACCGCCGCCCGCCGGGCCGGTCGGCTGCCGCTGAGCACCACCGCGCGACCCGGGCCCGTGAGGTCCGGCACCGGGTAGCTGCCGCGGGTCAACGCCCGGCGCAGCCGCGGTTCGTCCAGGGGCCCGGAGAAGGCCAGGCCCATGCCGTGCGTGCATCCCATGGAGCGCAGCGCCAGGACCTGTTCGGGCAGGTCGACGCCCTCCGCGACCGAGCGCATGCCGAGGTCGGAGGCGATCCGCAGCAGCCCGGCGGTGATCTTGTGCTCCCGGGGGGACTCCACCACCCCGTCGATCAGCCCGCGGTCCAGCCGCAGTACGTCGATGGGGAGCCGGCGCAGGGCGCCCATCGCGGCGCATCCGCTGCCGAAGCCGTCCAGCGCGATCCGCACGCCGAGCCGGCGCAGTGCGACCAGCCGCCGCTCCAGGTCGTCGAGCGGAACCCGGGGGTCGCTCTCGGACAGCTCCAACACGAGGTCGCCGGAGGGCAGACCGTGCCGGGCGAGCAGCGCCTCGATGGCCTTGGGGGTCAGGGCACGGTCCAGCAGCCGACGGGCGGAGAGCCGGACCGCGATCGGGACCGGGTGGCCGGCGAGGTGCCGGGCGGCGGCCTGCGCGACCGCCTCCTCAAGCTGCCAGCGACCCAACTCGGCGGCGCGCTCGCCGCCCTCGTCGGTGAGCCGACCGCGGTCGCCGACCCGGAGGAACTCGGCCGGGGTGAAGAATATGCCCTCGGCCGACCGCCACCGGGCGTGCGCGGCGACGGCCGTGATCTTGCCGCTGGCGAGCTCGACCACCGGCTGGTGCTGGAGCGCGAACTCGCCGTCCTGAAGGGCGGTACGGAGCTTGCTGGCGAGCTCGGCGCGGTGCGCGACCTCGTCCTGCATCTGCGGGGCGTAGAGCTCGACCCGGCCCTTGCCGGCCTGCTTGGCGCGGTACATCGCCAGGTCGGCGTTGCGCAGCAGGGTCGAGGGGCTGATGCCCGGTTCGGCGAAGGCGACGCCGATACTGGCCGCGACCCGGACGTCCCGGCCGTCGATGCGGTACGGCTCGGAGAGCCGGAGGCGCAGCCGGTCGGCGATCTCCAGGATGCGGAACTCCCGGGCCGCGTGGTCGCGGGTGCCGTCGCCGGTGATGAGCGCGGCGAACTCGTCGCCGCCGAGGCGGGCCGCTATGTCCCCGGCCCGCACCGACTCGGCGAGCCGCCGGGCCGCCTGGATCAGCAGCTCGTCGCCGGCCTGGTGGCCGATGGTGTCGTTGACCTGCTTGAAGCCGTCGAGGTCGATGTAGAGCACGGCGGTGTCGTGGTCGGTGGCCCGCCGGCCGGTGACGGCCTTGGTGACCCGCTCGGTGAACAGCGCGCGGTTGGGCAGGTCGGTGAGCGCGTCGTGCGAGGCGTTGTGCTGGAGCTGGGCCTGGAGCCGGACGCGCTCGGTGACGTCGCGGGAGTTGAAGATCAGGCCGCCGTGGTGGCGGTTGACCGTGGACTCCACGTTCAACCAGCCGTCGCCGCCGGCCCGCTGGCCGCCGGCCCGGAAGCGGCACTCGATCCGGGTGGTCGGCTCGGCCTCGGGCGAGGCGGCGAGGAACCGGCGGACCTCGTGGACCACCCGGCCCAGGTCCTCGGGGTGGATCAGCGAGGCGAGTTCGGAGCCGACCAGCTCCTCGGCGTCCCGGCCGTAGACCCCGGCGGCGGCCGGGCTCACGTACCGCAGCACGCCGGTCGGTGCGGCGATCATGATGACGTCGCTGGAGCCCTGGACCAGGGAGCGGAAGTGGTTCTCCTTCTGGGCGAGTTCCTGGGTGAGGGTGATGTTGTCGAGCAGCATGATGCCCTGCCGGACGACCAGGGCCAGCACGACCGTGCAGCCGGTGAAGAGCACCACGCGGTCGATGCGCCGGCCGTCCAGGACGTTGGTGAGGATGCCCAACGTGCAGACGGCGGCGGCCAGATACGGCGTCAGGGCGGCCAGCGAGCCGGCGATCGGACGGCTGCCGGGCGGCGTCTGCGGGCGGTTCAACTGCCCGGTGGGGCCGGCGGGCACGGTGGCGTCCGCGCCGGGGCGACGGCCCACCCACGGGGCGTACGCGAAGAGCAGCGAGCCGGCGAACCAGCCGGCGTCCAGGATCTGGCCGGAGCGGTAGTGGTCGTGCAGCAGCGGGGAGCTGAACAGCGCGTCGCACAGCACCGTCAACGCCAGTGCGGCGATCGCGGTGTTGATCGCGGAGCGGTGCACGGACGAGCGCCGGAAGTGCAGCGCCAGGACCATGCTGACCAGGACGATGTCCAGCAGCGGATAGGCCAGCGAGAGCGCGCCCTCGGCGACCGAGCGGCCGTTGAAGTGCGCGGTGTGCGCGAGCGCCAGGCTCCAGGAGAGGGTGAGCAGCGAGCCGGCGATCAACCAGGCGTCGAGCCCGAGGCAGACCCAACCGGCCCGGGTCACCGGCCGCTTGGCGAGCACCAGCAGGCCGACGATGGCCGGCGGCGCGAACAGCAGGAAGCAGAAGTCGGCCATGGACGGGCTCGGGACCGCGGCCTGCCGGACGACCTCGTAGTAGCCCCAGACGCCGTTGCCGAGCCCGGCCATCCCGGAGGAGACGGCGAACAGGACCCAGGCGGGGCGGAAGGGCGTGGCGTACCGGCGGGCGTAGAGCCCACAGGAGACGGCGGCGACCAGGGCGGCCAGGCTGAGCCCGAAGTCCCCCATGAACCCGGCCAGTCGCGGTGAGCCCCAGCCCATCGCGGAGCCGACGGCGTAGCCGCCGCAGACGACGGCCAGCACGATCTGCGGGACCGGGCTCGGTGCGCTGCCGGTCTGCACGGGCGGGCGGGCGAGCATCGCCCCCGGGGCGCTCACTGTGCTCTTCCGTTCACCCGTGCCGGACCGCGTCGGGATCGGTGCGCGCGGGGTCCCGGCGGCATTCCTGCGGGCGGTCGTGGATCGCGCATCTCGCGGATCATCCATCGGCAGTGCATCGCCCGTCGCCCCCCTCGGTTCCGGATCTTTCGTGTCTCGCCGTGACGATCCCGGCGCTTTCCCCGCTCGGACGATACACCAGACCGTCACTCAGGGACATAGCGCCTCTACGGAGCGTGACATCGAGGGGATTTGTAGATACAGAGAGCAGCCTTACGGACTCGTAGAGCGATCCACTTCGGATTCCGGTGCGGTGGCGACGACGTACCGGACGGGCTCGCCGGCCGCGAAAAGTGCCAACTGGGCTCGCAGCAGCCGCTTCGCACGGGGCAGGAAGGCAGAACTGGGGCCCCCGACGTGTGGAGTGACGAGCAAGCCGGGAGCGCGCCACAACGGATGGTCGGCCGGCAACGGTTCCGGATCGGTGACGTCGAGGGCGGCGCGCAGCCGTCCCGACTCCACTTCGGCGAGGAGCGCGGCGGTGTCGACGATCGCTCCCCGAGCGATGTTCACCAGCAGTGCGCCGTCCTTCATCCGGGCCAGAAAATCGCATCCTACCAGGCCACGGGTGGCTTCGGTGAGCGGAGTTGCGAGGATGACGACGTCCGCGGCGGGCAAGAGGGCGGACAGCTCAGACAGTGGATGCACCGGACCGCGCACAGTGTCACGTGCGGTGCGCGCGATGCGTGTGACCCGCGCGCATTCAAAAGGTGTGAGCCGGTCTTCGATGGCACTGCCGATCGAACCATAGCCCACAATGAGGACCGACTTGTCGGCGAGCGCGGGGCGGAACTCCGGCCGCCACGCGCCCGTTTCCTGGGCCCGGACGAACTCCGGGATGCCGCGCAGCGCCGCCAACGTCAGGGTGAGCGCCAACTCGGCGGTGCTGGCGTCGTGCAGCCCGCGGGCGTTGCACAACTGGGCACCGGGCGGCATCCGGTCCAGCCCCGGAAGCAGGTTGTCGACCCCGGCGGTGAGGGTCTGCACCACCCGCACCCGGCTCATCCGCGCCAACGGGCGCAGGCAGACGTCGACCGGCTTCATGTACGGGACGGCGTAGAAGACGCAGCGGGCGGGGTCGGCGGGGTACTCGGGACCGGCGTCCCAATGGACGTAATTCAGCCCCTCGGGAAGGCCGTCGATCTCACCGGGCGCGATCGGGAGCCAGACGTCACCGGGGGTGGAGTGCGGGTCTGCGGTTGCCATGGCCCGAGGCTATGCGAAGAGACGTTTGGTTCAGACGTTAGTTTGGTCTGGCCCTTGATCGGGGGCGAGGGGACGGAGGCACGACCAGGTGGAGCGCAGGACAATCGGCGCGGCGGCCTTGGAGGTGGGCGCGATCGGCCTCGGCTGCATGCCGATGAGCTGGGGGTACAGCGCGTCGCAGCGCAGCGGCGAGGGATCGCTGCGGGCGCTGCACGCCGCGCTCGACCGGGGGTGCAGCCTGCTGGACACCGCGGACATGTACGGCCCGTTCACCAACGAGCTGTTGGTGGGGCGGGTGCTCAGGGAACGCCGCGCGGACGCCTTCGTCTCCACCAAGTGCGGACTGCTCGCCGGCGACCAGCACATCGTCGCCAACGGGCGGCCCGGCTACATCAAGCGCGCCTGCGACGCGTCGTTGCGCCGGCTCCAGACCGACCACATCGACCTCTACCAACTCCACCGCGCGGACCCCGAAGTACCCATCGAGGAGACCTGGGGGGCGATGGCGGAACTGGTGGCGGCCGGCAAAGTGCGGTCGCTGGGGCTGTGCGCGGTGGGCGCCCGGGCCGCCCGGACCTGGCGCGGCCCGCGGGCGGCCCGGAGCGCGCCCGACGGCCGGGCGTTCCGCCGCCCCGGCCTGCACGACGGCACCCTGCGCCAACTGGAGCGCGTCCAGCAGGTGTTCCCCGTCAGCAGCGTGCAGGCCGAGCTGTCCGTGTGGGCGGCGGAGGCGCTGGTCGAACTGCTCCCGTGGTGCGAGTCGCGCGGCGTGGGCTTCCTGGCCGCGATGCCGCTCGGCAACGGCTTCCTGACCGGCACCCTCACTCCCGGCCAGGGCTTCGAACCGGACGACATACGGGCCCGACACCCGCGCTTCACCGCCGAGATGATGGCCGCCAACCAGCCGGTGGTGGCCGGCCTGCGCCGCGTCGGCGCGCGCCACGGGGCCACCCCCGGGCAGGTGGCACTCGCCTGGACCCTCGCCCAGGGCCGCCACGTGGTCCCCGTCCCGGGCACGAAGAAGGAACGGTGGGCCGCGCAGAACGCGAACGCGGCGGAGCTGGTGTTGACCCCGGAGGATCTCCGGGAGATCGCCGCGTTGCCCGCGGCGCGGGACTCCTGGTACTAGCCGGACGTTGCCGTGGGCCTGCGGCCGGCTGCTTCCCACGTTGCCGTCTGTCCCGCCGCGCGGGGTGCTGTTCTTTGCGCCTGCGGCGCGGACTTGTTGTCCGCTGCCGGTCCCGCTGCGCGGGGCGGGTCGCGTTGCCTGGTCCGCTGCCGGTCCCGCTGCGCGGGGCGAGCCGATGGGTCCGCTGCGCGGGGCTGTCGGGTGCGGTGACGGGCCGGAGGGGTGGGGGTGCCAGACTGCTTCGCTTTACGTCTGGCACCCCCACCCCTCCGGCCCGCCCCCTCCCGTTGGAGGGGGAGTAGTGATAGAACCCGCCTGACCCGCCCCTCGTGTAACCATCCGTCGCTCTGAGTAGCCGTGGGTGGGCGGGCATGCGAACGGCCACCCTCCGTGACGTTGGAGGGTGGCCGTTGGGTTGGCTTCGGGCGGTTCAGTCGGGGAACTGTCCTTCTTTGATGACGGATACGAACGCCAACCAACCTTCGGCCGGGAAGACCAGGGCCGGCCCCTGAGGGTTCTTGCTGTCACGCGTTGCCACCGCCTCACGAAGAAACGCTGCCTCGACGCACTGACCATTTCCACTGCTGTAAGTGCTCTTGCGCCATTTCACGCTCGTAAGATCCAGTTCATGCATGCTTGTACCTCCCCTCACTGCATCTCGCCTATCAGTGTAGTGATCAAGTTCAGCGTGCCGTCGGGGCTGAGGGCTTGAGCACGCAGGTTGTCAAACATCACGCCGTACCTGCGTACGTCGATCTCGGCTTCAAGAAAGAGGTCCCCGGCCATGCTGTCCAGGTAGACAATCTCTGGATCTTCAGCATCCGCGAAGCCCATCAGCACGAAGGACCCGGGCATGCCTGCATGCGCTCCAGCACTGAAGGGGATCACCTGGAGTGTCACATGCGGCTCATCCGCCATCCGCTCAAGGTGCTTCATCTGCTCAAGCATGGTCTTCGGACCGCCCACCATCCGGCGCAGCGCAGCTTCGTCCATGATCGCCCAAAGACGTAGCGGCTCGGCCTTTGTGAGCACCGCTTTCCGCTCAACTCGTGCTTGTACTCGTTGCTCTACCGCCTCGGTACTGGCCATGGGCAATGTCCCTCTGATCACTGCCCGTGCATAGTCCGAGGTCTGCAACAGGCCAGGGATGAACAGCGACTCGTAGTTGCGAACTTCCCACGCTTCGGTCTCAAAGCTGATGTACGCAGTGTATTCCTCGGGTAGTTCGCTGTGATACGGCCGCAACCACCCTTGCTTGTTCGCTCCCTGCAACAGCGCCAGAACTTCGCCACGCTGTGGATCACGAACGCCATACAGATCCAACAGGGCGACCAGCGTGCGACGTTGGGGGCGGACACGCGCTGTTTCGATGCGGTACAGCGTCGCTTCGTTGATGCCAGTCCGCCCTGTCACATCTTCCCTGGTCAGCTCGGACTCGTTGCGCAGCCGCCGCAGTTCCGCAGCAAGACGACGCAGACGGACAGTTGGAATCTGCCGCTTCGGAGGCACGGACTCCCACCCTTCATATGCATGTGAGGTAGGCCGATTCTTACCGTCCACTGACCCTCCATCAAGCTCAGACAGCAGATGCAAGGTATGCATTCTCATGCCTTGCGCATGCTGTGTCGGCAGGTGCACTCTAGTCGCCAGGGTTGCGCTTCGTAGCAACTCGCCTACAGGCACGCCCGATTGGAGGTGGCTGGACATGTGCGCGAAAGGTGCCAGCCGCATCCCTGAAGCGGTGTGCAAACAGAAGTGACCCCCGCGACGTTGCTGGAGCGGCGAACGTCCGGGGGCGTGGCTATCAACCCTCAGGAGGTTGACAACGTGCCTCACACTATCCGAACGATCTTCGAAACGCTGTTGGGGCTGTTACTGCCCTCACAGGGGCGTCACCGGTCCGACGACACACCACCCGCCCCCGAACACCCCGACACCCCCACGCTCACCATCCCCCACGTCCCCGCCAACGAACGGCCGTTGCGGGGTGAGGACGTGGCGTTCGTCCGCCCGTACGTCCTAGCCCACCAGGGACACCAGGAGCGGCGGTTGCAGCGTTCCCGGCGCCGGGCGTTGTGGCTGGCTGCCTATGGCATCGACACCGGGCCGCGTTGGATTCACGGCGTGGAGGTGGGGTGCTGATGGCTCCCCGCATGAGTGACCCCGTGTATCTGTCGGACCCGTTCCCGGAGCCGAAGCCGGTTGAGGGGTGCGACGTGTGCGCCGAGCTGGTGAAGCAACGGGCGGCGCACCGGAAGGACGAACAGTATGGGAAAGCCGCCATGTGCACTGTGGAGTTGACGACCCACGCCCACAGGCGGAAGGCGAAGCGTTGATGCGCTGGACGCGATGGCTCTGGAAGGTCGAGGAGTGGTGGCACCGGCACGTGAGGTACCGGGACCTGTTCCGCCAACTCGACGCCTGTCGGGACGACATCAAGGCCCGTTCCACATGGGTCGATGAGCTAACCGACGACGAGTTGGAGGAGATGCAGCGTCGCCTGGAAGCCTGCATCGACGCCCTACAGGGCACGTCGGAACCTCCGGGCAGTGCGTCATGACAGCGCCGGAGAGGTTCCTGCAATGGACGCTGCGAGCGAAGTCGAGCCCTGGCTACGTGGGGAAGTGTTGGGTCTGCTCTGACTTCAGTCTCGATTCCCCGTCCAAGGATGAAGCCCGGGACTGGTGTCTCCGACATGTGGATGCCACCGGCCACGTCTACTTCCAGGTGACGGCGGAAGAGTCCTTCGCCGCTGTCCTTGCGGACCATCCGGGGACGTAGACCTGAGTGCCGTCCCGGTCGCACAGTTGTCCCGCCCTTTCTTGGGGTTTCCGGGGAAGGGCGGGGTTGCCCCGCGTGAGTGGGGCTCGTTCTCGCATTGGAAGTGTGAGAACTGTCAACACCACGACTATCAATTCAAGGAGAAGACTGCGCTATGTGTCCCGCCTATGCCGACGGGCAACACCGTTACGACGTCAATGGTAATCAGATGAAGTGCGCTTGTGGGCACGTCGTCAACGTCATTTGGTAGCAAAGGAGGGGACTGCACATGTGCCCTAACAGCCCCGATGGGACTCACTCGTTCGTGAGGAACGGCGACCAAATGGTCTGCATTCATTGCAGCACTTCAGTGTCACCTAGCTGGTAGTTTGCATGGTGGGACCCGCCAGTGTGGGGCTGGCGGGTCCTTGTTTTTTCAGCCGTGGTGTATGTGGTACCAGGTTTGCAGTACGTGTAGCGGGTCGCGATTCAGAATTGAATCCACGTGTTCTCCTCTGAGGTCTCGCCAGGCATAGAGTGCGCTGGCTTGAATGATTTCCTTCATTTTCTTCGGTCGGGGTTTGCTGCCCTTCCGGTATTGCTTGACTTGAGTTCGTGACGCGACGTTGCTTTCGATGCACTGGTCTAGGAAGAAATCAACGAGAGGGAACCAGTCTTCCCAGGTTTTCCCGAAAAGGACCGGTGCGATTCCTTCGGCGTCGAGTAGTTCAGCCCCCTCAAGACTGTTGGATTCCTTGCCTACCGTGGTGGCGCTGGGAGCGTGTATCCATTGGCGCCTGAGTATTCCTCGGGTCGTTGTCAGACAGTATTGGCCGTTGACGTCTTCGAATTTCCATTCCGGGTGAACGGCATAGTCGTCAATGACGTCTTGGAAGGCAACGAGCGGTGGGCGTTTGATGGGCTTGTCGGGGTTGTTCCTGTCCACCCATATCACGCGATCCCATTTGGCGCTGTCGGCCTCAAAGGGCGCGATGAGCAATCCCGATTCCGGGGCCCGGTACATGGGGTCAATCTGCCCGATCATCATGAAGTTGAAGGGTTTCATTTGCTGCGGGTAGGGCTTCTTCGCATTCAGGGTGCGGAAGGCATTGTAAAGTCCCCACGATGAAACACTGTGACGCATGAGGGCAGGGAGGGTTCCCCATTCTGGTTCTTCGTCGTCGAGAATGGCACGCCACAAACGCTCGATCCACGCTCTATGTCCACCCTTCTCCGGCGCCATGAGATAGCCCAAACCGTGTTCGGAACTCTTGACGATGTTCCCGGCCGCGTCGGTAAGGACGTAACGCTTGGCACTGATGACGTAGGCGAATCCGTCAAACTCCCTCTTGAGCATGTGTGGCACGAGGTCACGGTCATAGGGGTTCAGTGCATCGAATCGCTCAATGATGGCATCGGGATCGGCCCCCGTCACCGCACAGGAATCTGTGTCCATGAACGCGTAATAACCCCTAGCGTCCAGAACGATTTTCTCCATAAGTGCGAGCATGAGTCGGGCTCCGGAAGTCGGCATGGTCGCCAATGGCGGATAGCAATACTCGCCCGGTGTTTCCTTCTCTGTGCTGATGCGTTGGGTTACCCCGGAACGGTGCAGCAGTTTGCCCGGGGTCGGTTGGGCGAATTTCTTGCGGTTGACCTGAGCGAAAATCCCGTAACTCCCCGAGTTTACTACCGTCTTGAGAAGCGCTGCCAATTGTGGATCGGAGTTCTTCACCCGTTGGCGTTCCTCCACTGCGTATTTGAAGAAATCTTCCTCAGGGGATACGTCGATGCGCCCCAGGAGCGAGACCGGTTGAAGTGAGGACGCGCGGCCAGCCGACGTGAACCGGTACGCCTTCAACACCATCGGGGCCTTTCCGGTGAGGAGGGTGGAGGCGATTACGTCGGGAATGGCGTACCAGAAAGGTTCGGTGGCACTCAAGTAATTCACGCCGATATTGGGAGTCTCGTTCAGCCCGTAGTTCGCGCGTACCGGCAACACGTCCCTATCCGGCATGACTTGGGCTATGCCGACGAAGCTAGGCCAGTTATCGGGATTCAGGCAGTAGTCCACATCGACGTTCGACAGATCAAGGTCGAATTCCTCAGCTTGAATATCAGCGGACGTAATCAGGTCCCACAAACCCATGAGGTGACCGACCGTGGGGTACATGGACGTGAAGTCCAGTACCGTCACGGGAGCGGTGGTGCGTCGGATGCGTGCTTCGGCCCGGCCGCCAAAGAACGTGCTCATGGTGTACCCCAGCACATCGTCCGGAACCGAGGAACGGCCCATGTGCGGAGTAATGCCCATGGCTTCGAAATAACCTTTGGCCAACGTGGCGGGGCTGTAGACCTGATGTGCCAACTTGGGGATGGGGTGCTTGTAGAAATCGGCCAGCATGGCGTCAAAAAGCCTGGCAGTAGCCGCTACGTCCTCACGGCAATAGTCGATGTACTCGGGCGTGATGAGGCCGTGTTCGACTATGGGGTTCTTGCCCTCAACTCCGAACGCCCGGCAAGCCGATTCGAGACTGTGTGGCGTACTGGTCAAGCCGAATGCCAGAGTGCGGCAGTCAATGAACAGTCCGCGCCATTTGTGCTCGGGTGTGGTGCCCCATCCGATGAACGATTTCTTCGAATCCAGGTGCTTGACCCGAAGTCGGGGGCGCCAGTGGTCGTTGTCCTCCCAGAGTTTGAATGAGAATCCACCGCCGTAGAAACCTCGTGCGGCGCCTACGTCGATGGCGACTCGGGAGATATCGAAAGGAAGGTTGAAGCCTACGACACCCATGCGGTATCGGTAGGCGCGGCGCCATAGGTAGTGTTCGACGAATTCGGCGCGAGAGAGGAAATGCAGCTTGCGAACGGCGACCGACATCGACGGGATGCGGTGATCAATCGGGGCCGTGTGGGACTCGGCGTATTCTCGCAGCGTCGCGAACCCTTCTGGATCGCGTTCCGGCAAGTCATCCTGGTGAAAAATCCCTTCCTCGATCAGGGTGAGGATTTGCCCCTTGTAGTCGAGTTCGTAGATGCGCCAGGCACCGAAGTTCAAGTTTTGTACGGTGTCGGCGGTGGTTTCAGTATCGAAAACGAGAATGTGCCTCACGGTTCGAGCCCCCGAATGATGACGTCCATGACGCGCGGTTTCGTCGGGATGAGGTCTTCGGGCTTAGGTAACACGAGGGGTTCGGTATCCGACTCGGGCGTCGGGGTGGAGTCCGTAGCGGTCGGCAATTCGTCGGGCGTAGACATTGGTGATCGTCTCCACGATGATGAGTAGTCCCAGGACCATAGCGGCGGTGCGTTGGGTTTCGTGGGTGGTTCCGGAAAGTGGCACGCCAAGCGCCCCTTGGCATGCGGTGATGCGGCGGTGGCATTCGACACAGAGTCGTGTGGTGGCGGATGAGTTCCGACGTCCGGCAATGTGGTGCTCTTCGTAGCGCACGATTCGCCTTTCACGCGGCAACGTAGATGGATTCGACGTTCATTTGCCCGGTGAGGGCGAGTTCGTAAAGGTCCATGCTCGCTCCGGCAAGGGGGATGTTTTCCCCGGTGTCCACATCTTGCACAGTGACCCCCGCCATTGCGTTGATCCTTTCGGATTGACCTTTCTTAGCCCATATCTTCGCAGCGTTCCAATGCTGAGCGACTTTGCTCCGGTCGGCTTTGTCGAGTCGCACCCGACGTAGTCCGTTGTCCGTGAGTACGTTGATTTTCTTCGCGTTGCGTACTCGGTAGGCCGTGAAATCGGTCGGGCGCCGGGCCGCGTCGCGTGGGTGCTCGGGTGTATCCCTGTGCCCTCGTGCAGTTTTGAGGGACGCCCCGGATTCGTAGGCCGCACGGTCGATGCCTTTTCGTTCGAGCCGTGATCGGTAGCCGTCGCTGAGAGTGGACCATTCGCGGCGACTGGCCACCACACGCCCCTTTCAGCTAAAGGAAAGGTGGGGCACACGTTCCCCATGACGTGTGCCCCACCAGCTTCCGAAATCAGGTCAGGTAGAAGGTCGTGGCCTTCCTCCAGTCCCCGTCTTCAGGGCGCTTACGGGAGATGTCACCCGTGTGGGGGTTGAACCAATATTCGGAGGTGCGCAACCCGCCCTTGTGCATGATCGGCCCCCGTTGGCGTCCGATGCTTTCGGTCAGTTGCTTGTACTGACGGTATATTCCGGTGCCACCGTCATTGAGAACGGAGAGGGAGTTGTCCCGCTGCATGATGACTGCTGACACGAATTCTCCGTTATCGCCCTCGTGGAACTGCCACTCCAGTGAGACGAACGGAACCGCGACCAACTCTCGCTTATCCTTGATGACCTCGTAAGAATCCGAGAACTTGTCGAACAGTGCGGCATGCGCTGCGACGGATTCGAATCCCGCTTCCTGGATTCGGGCGATTTCCTCGTCTGTGAATCGTGCGGCATCCGTTTCGGGGATAGTGGTTACGTCGGTGCTCTGCGCTTTACGCGGCAATGTGACCTCCGTGCGTTGCCGGGTGAGTGATCACTGTAGGCGGATGCTCTCGACCGTTGCCAGCGTTTACATATTCGTCTTTTGTATGGTCGAACGCGGATCGATAGTGGGGAATGCTGGTGGAAGTCCCGCACTATTGGGCTTGCGGCGACGCAAACGGATGCGAATTGCGAGTCGAATCCTCAACAGAACTAGATACTTTTTCATACGGAAGTTGCCCCGCCCCCTGGTCGCGCCTTGACCGAACCCCCCGAACTCCCCGGAGGGTTACCGGAGTTGGTCCCCGAGTTGCCCGTCCCGCCACCCTGAACCCGCACGGCGTCATCCGTGGTGACGCCCTGGGGGAGCACGAACACCGTCGGCGCCTGAGTGGGGACCACTCCCGCATTCACGGCCTGGCCCTGGCCCTGCCCAGCAGTCGCCGCCTGTGTAGCTTGACCTGCGGGTTTCTTTCCCGCGGCCCCCTTGAAACGCTCCCACAAGTACATGCCAGCGACCCCGCCGAGAATCCACACCCACATGGGCCACGGGCCAAGATCACGGGTGAAGAACTGGCGGTCCACCCCCTCAGCCATCACGGCCCCCGATCACCTGGGTGGTGGCTGAGTACGTCTGTCCTCGGTAGCGCTGTTCCGTGAGCCTGGCGCGTCGAGGACGCGTCATGTTCTTGGGCTTGTTGCTGCCCTTCGTCCTGGCGGTCCTCATGGCCACGGGGGTGCCGGTGTGGAGCCCTTCCCGGTCCTGGTGCGACCCGCCCGACCAACGGCGCCAGGTGTGGGTATCCATGTGCAGCTCGGCACGGATGGGGCCAGAGTCGGTCCACCGGATTGGGTCGGCGGCTGGTCGGTAGTTCCCGGCCCGCCAGTAGGGCCCCCTGCGACGCGTCTCAACGGCCGTTGAGGGATTGGCGAACACGGGCCCGCCGACCCGCTCAATGCGCCCCCAGGCGCGACGTATCCGGCCGCTCTCGGGCGGTCCGCCGGACGCGTCACCGCGTCGGGGGGTGGCGGTGTCGTAGCGGGGCCGGGCGTACGGCAACGGGGTGCTACTGCGGTGGCTCATCATGACCAGGACCCTCCGCCCGTCGCTGCCTTGATCATCGAAGAGAACGAGGACCCAACCGAGTTGACCAGTGAGGGTCCCTGTGATCCCGGGCGCACCAGGACCATGATTCCGGCGACGATGATCACGCCGGTAAGAATGTCAACTACCTTGTTCACGTGCTCACGCTCCCATTTCCTTGACTTCCGTTCGCCTGAGTTCCGTTGCCCTGGTTTCCCATCCCGGCCCCGAAATTGCTGTTGGTGGTCGGCCAGGTCACACCGGAGAACAGCGTTTGCGTCTTCGTGTCGCTGGATTGTTTCGCGTTCGACGCCCCATCATCGGACTGAAGCGCCTTGCCAAGTCTCCCCAATGCGCCGGAGACTAGGAGTCCTTCCCGGGCCGAACCTCCGTAGACCAGCAGCCCGAGGACAATCAAACCGCCCAGTCCCGCAGCGACCTTTCCTGTCCTGGCTCCGAACTTTGAAGCCAGCATCAGGAAAACGAATGTCAGCCATACCGCGATAAGGCGTTTGAGCCACGCCACGGGAGAAAAATTCTTCGCGACTAGGGGATAGAGCGCGATGATGATCAAAGCAGCAATGAACTCCGCCTTTACCGCCTGCGGGTAGCGTCCAGTGGCCTTGGGGAGTGGAACACGGGATTTCTTCCCCTTCGCTTTCCCCTTCGGCGCTGGGGCTCCCTTGGCCTTCCCGCTTGCTTGGTCTTTGGCTCCCTTCGCTGCAACCACCATGGCGCCCGCCTTGACGGCGGGAATCGGTGCCACTTTGGCGGCAACCTGGGCGGCCTGCTGCACCTTTTCGCTAGGCACTGCCGCCCCCCTTTTCGTTCGCCTGCACCTTGCCGAAGAACTGACCAAGCATCTCTGACATGGTGCCTTCGTGGCCGTGCACACCGATCCAAATCAGCATGGCGCCCACCCCCATCAGCAGTAGCCCGATTACGTCGCCCATGACTGACGGCAAAGTTCGGTGGCTTCGGCGATCACCAGGCGTGCCGAGAACTGGCGGAAGAACTCGGCCAGGAGCGCGTAGGCGACTGCACCGAGAACGACACCGGTTGTGAATCTAGGTCCCATTGCGGAGTCCCTTAAAACCGGCCATGAGGATGGTCGGGGAGATCAATAGTGCCGCCAGCCATCCGACGAAGAACGCAATAACGACGTGCTTATTCATGTAGTGTCAACCTCCGTGAGCATTGCGGAAGACATGGCGAAGGAAGGCGTAAGTGCCGAACTCGGCCAGGACCAACAGGACGAGATAGACCGTGGTGGGGTGCCAGGACGTGACACCGCCCTTTCGAGAGAAATTCGGGCTGTTGGTTGGCTGGCCGTTCGGGATATCGTCGGATGAACCCCCGAGATTCATGCCGAGTCGGTATTGCATCTAGCTCACACCCCCTCAAGTTCCACCGGAACCGGTGCCACGGGTACGACTTCATCCGTGATGAATTCGGCGGTTCCGGGAACGTTGGTAGCGTCGTTTGGTGTGGCCGACTCGATCACCAAGTACGTGGCGTTGGACGTACCGAGCCAGTATTCGCCTATGAGGTCACCAGGGCGCCGGAATCGCGGAATGACGTAAACACCGGTCTCCCGATGGCTCGTACCATTGGAGAGGAACGGATAAAAGTCCGTCATCTTATTGACCAGAGTTGTCGGGGAGAACACCGACAGTGAACGGTCATCAAGACGGAAACGGATCGGCGACGACAGATAGTCCTGCCTGGCGCCCTTTGAGTCACGGGCCACAATGATGAGGCACCGAACCTCGTTACCCGTGTTGGTGAGTTGAAAAGTGTTGTCGGCCCCGGCCGCGTTCAGCGTCAGAATCTGGTGCCGGGTAATCGCAGCAACCGCCAGACCATCCGGCCGGGCTTGGATCGGATTGCCGTGCAAGTCAGCCGTATCCGTCTGTGCCCACGCTTCCATCACGCCCGTGACGGTGGTAATCGGCATGGTCGCCGGAACAGTGCTGTAGACCTGGGAAGCGGGCGCCATCGTGATACGAATGCGGTACTGCGCCCGAGCATCGGTGTTCGCCAGGACACCGGCGGTGTCACGAATTTCGGGGAACATTCTCAGCTCGAAGGAGAAATTCCCGCCGGAGTGCCCGATGTTGTGCGCCCGGGGCCCGCGTGCGGGGTCGCCGTGCCAGGGGGCCGCGTACTTGTTCTGGAGGTACCAGGAGAAACCATTCATGGGGTATTTGATGGGACTGCCGTCGATGTTCTCCAGGGAAATACTCTGGATAATCGACCATGGCGCATCATCGTGATACTTGGCGCTACCGGAACCGCCCGAGTTGCTGACCTGAATACGAATACCTCGCAGGAATCCGCCGGGCGTGATGTTGTGGACGTATTCGTGAGCGGAAGAGTCCTGAACCAGCGAGAATTGGAAGTTCTGTTCACTGTAGTGGTTAGAGCCGACGACGAACGGAACACCGCCGGTCGCGCTCACCGTGGAACCCGGCGCCGCACCGTTCGCGCCATTAGTGGCAGCAGGCATGTAAGTGACCCTTTCAATACTGGAAAGCCATTGCCTTACCGAGATGGTTCGCAAAAGAGTTGTTGGAAGCTGTCAGATGTGCTGCAATGAGGCGCCAAAAGGTGCCCACCACGACTATTCCGAGAAAGGCACCCAGCGCCGCCATGGAACTAAAATGCGTGTGCATATTCACCCCCGCTCAACACAACGAAGAGAAACCCCGAGAAACCTTGGGAAAATGCTTTTGGGAAAGGCCCCGCGGCCAGGGTACTACGCAATCCGTGAGATGTACGCGAGTCGCTTTCTGCGATGAATGATGAGGAATTCTCGGGGCTCAAGAGACATCAATACTTCGGTGTACTTGCGTCGTCCGCCGATAATCTCAGCTACGCGTTTGGCTTCGTCCTCATCGCTGGGCAGGAAAGCCACGGACCACGTTGGTTCTGAGTGCATATAGCGCGATACGTAGCGGGGTCGCTGTGTGGTAGCGACAATTGTGATTCCGAGGGACCTTGCCTCTCTCCAGTACTTCGTAATGAAGGGCTGCAAACGTAGATCCTGCTCGACGTACGCGATTTCATCGAACGCCACGATGGTGTTTGCATCCGGTTTCCAGGTTTCTGCGAGAACGTCATAGATGGCTTTGCGCTGCTGCTGAACACCTTCAGCAAGTCCCGTTGCCTTGGGCCAGAATATGACGCGTTCCTCGCCGTAGGACGGTGGCCATGTGCGACGCATCTTCCACTCACCGGTTCTGGTGAGTCGAGTCATGGTGGAATCCGCTGGCTTCGTCGCGATAATCACCGCGTTCGCGCCGCTGCGTTTGGCCCGTTGGTCGATGATGTGCGTCATGAAGAACGATTTCCCGGAACCCGTCGGCCCCAGGATCGCCAAGTGTTCGGGTTCCCACTTCCCGCCCGGCCACCCCCATGAGCTGATGAATTCCGGGCCGAGTTCAGACCACGGGATTCGTTCCGGGGGCATCGTCACCCCCGTTCTCAAAACGTGCGGTGATGTGGTGCATCCGTACCGCCTGGAGAACCGGCGTGATGTGCATGAGCAGGGGGATTACTCGACCCATGTCGGCGGTCCGAGTGAGGTACTTCCTCGCCCATTCGCTTTTCATGGCCAGGGCCGCTAGGTCTTCCGCGATCAAGGGCGCCTGTTGCCCGAGAACTCCGGCGCACACGTCATCCCGTGTTCCCCAAAAGAGGGCGGCAAGCTGCATGAACGCCTGCAATTGGTCGCGAATCTCAGCCTCAATCGACGCATTCGACCGGCGACCGCGCCCCTTCTTCGACTTTTCCCCTGGCTTCGGTTCCTTTGGTGCTGCTGTCGGTTCGGATTCGAGAACATCGAACTCAATTTGTGGTATCGACATGACTCCCCCGGATCGGGCGGCGAGTGCTTACACTCACAGCATGCCAGCGAATTCCAGGAAACGGTGGGCGCGTTCCCAATCACTCATACCGACACCTGCGTTTCCGCTGGTCAGAGCGAGAAAACACAGGGTGCCTCGCGGCCCCACGACCACCCGGAAAAGGCAGGGAAACTCATGGCACGTTTGAGCGCCGAAGAAAAAGCACTTCTTGCGCGATTGATGGAGGAAGCAGAACAGGAACAGGAAGAAGCGGAACCCGAAAAGATCGCTGACCAGGTGGACAAGGCCGGAACGGAAGAGATCATCATTTTCCGGGGTAATGCGGAAGCATTCAAGAAGGCTTTCGGCTTCGCGGCGCCTGAATCCCCGAAGAACGAGGGTGGAGAGAAGGAACCGCCCGAGGAAACCGGTGAAGCCGAAACAGAGCCCGAGCGGAAGAAGGAACCCAAGGCACCGTCACGGAGCAAGTACTTTGGCTGACTCCGTCGTGCAAGCGATCCTTGACGCCACCCGCGACCCCCACGTTCGGGAATCCATGCTGCTTGGCTCCCGACTGGAGTCGAGTTGGAACCCCAACGCGGTGGGCGACAACGGGAGTTCCTTCGGCCCCTTCCAAATCCACCTGCCCGCGCACCCGGGCGTCACAGCCGCCCAGGCGCAGAACCCCGCATGGGCGACTCGCTACATGCTGTCGGCATACCAGCGTGGCGCCGCAGCACAGCCCGAGTCCCTGTGGCGCTCGAATCCCGAGCAAGCCGCAGAGCAAGCTGCGGTGGCTGCGGAGGCTCCAGCAGAGTCGTACTACTCCGGCCGGGGCGCTGAGACCGTGCACGCCGCCTGGAGGACCACGACCGGCGCTCTGGGGGGTCACGCCCCGGCCGATGGTGGAGCACCGCCAGGGGTAGGGCAGGGCGGGGCCGCGTCGGCGCAGAACGCGGGTTTTCTCGACTTCGGGCTAGGCGGACTGATATCCGCGATTGCTGTGCCGTTCGCGATGATCTCTCAGACTTTCGCGGAAATAGGCACCTTACTGACGTGGTGGTGGACCAACAGAATGAAGGTCACATTCATCGCGGTGGGTGTCGTGTTCTTCATCATCGGACTGGTCTTCTTCGCAAAGGACAACCTATGAAGTTCAAAATCAAAGCCGGCGCCGAAGTCGATTTCCTCACGCAGGACGAACTTAGTCAGGTGCTCACTGACCAACTCGGCCCCTGGCGTAGCGGAATTAGGTACAAGCGCATCCCCTACTCGGGGCCGCTCCCCGCGACCGTCGGTGCCCCCGAAAGCGGCTACGTCTGGTCGGTGCGGCTACTGTCCGCCACGTTCGACGAACACAGCCCCCTACGCGTCTTCACACAATCTCTCGAAACCTCCTCGCTGGTCGGAATAGAGCGGGGGGACGAGACGGAACACGTCATGCGCTGGCAAGACAACCAAGTCATTCTGTTCGGTACACAACCGCTCATCGTGGCCGGATCGGGCGAAGCGCGACACGTCACCGGGCTCATGACCGTGGCGGAGGTGCCCGTAGGGCGCGAATGGCAGCTATGACACCCTCGGGAATACGTGAGGGAAACATAGTGTTCGCCAATGTCATATGCCCCCGGCGCTTGACCAACTCATGGTCAACCAGCCACGATTTATTTACGAGACATCTCGCTACCGTCGGGTTAGACTTGGACGCGTGTTCGAGTAAGAGTGCGAGTACATGGGGGATTCACGTGCTGTCTGAAATTCCGATTGAGACCGTGCCGGAGAACGAGGTTCCCACCGGCCGGGGACGCCCCGGCCCCTGCCTCCCCACCTGGTTACTGGAAAGCATCTCCACCAGCGCCAAGAAGGGCGTATGGCTTTCCGCGAAGTTCGAAACACCCGAGAAAGCCGAAGAACTCGCGAAGCTACTCCAGTACGTCAACCGCTCCGCACGGTTCCCCTACCACGTGTCAACACGTCGGGAGGAAACCGAAGAAGGGACCCGCATTCTGTTCAAGGCGGCCAACAATGGCTGACGCAACCTTGATCATGCGGGCAGAACTGTACCGTGAAGCTGACGACACATTCAGCGTCGAAATCGTCGATCCAAACACCGGAACCAGCGAACGGCAACCAATTCCCGCCCAGTATGCCGCGATGCTCCCCCAGGTAATCGCCATGCTCAAGTAAGCACGTGCGCAACAACGCCCCGACCCCGCGTCGGGGCGTTCCGCATTTATTCGAACCTATAACGAGGGAAAAAA
Source organism: Streptomyces sp. NPDC090442 (assembly GCF_044769405.1). Taxonomy (NCBI): domain Bacteria; kingdom Bacillati; phylum Actinomycetota; class Actinomycetes; order Kitasatosporales; family Streptomycetaceae; genus Streptomyces; species Streptomyces sp. NPDC090442. Next base: position 2,308 of record NZ_JBIVXW010000059.1, on the reverse strand, counting down.
CGTGTCTGAGCTATCGCCAATCACCGAACAAGGCTCACTTGTAGACGGAACCGCATTCGGTGCCCCCGGGCAACAAGTCTGGGTGATTCAGTTTCCACCGGACAACCGGCCGCGAACTTTCTACCGTATAGCGATCAACCCGCCAACCGGTATCCCGCCGAACACTACCCTTGAACTTCGCAACGACAGTGTGATGATTTCCGGTGCCCCGAGTGCCACCACACGTGAATTTGAGCCCTACCACAAGGTTTCCATCCCGCCCGGAACGCGGCTCTATCTCGTGTGGCTCACTGATGTTGGTGTCAACCCTCCTACAGCGACGCTTTTCACTCAGCTTGAAGGACTGATCTGATGCCGTGGGGTGAAGGGACCCAACGCGCTTTCGATTCATTGCACGTGTACGACGCGGGTGGGAAGTTGGTGGCTCACATCGATGGGGAAGGGAACGCGGTCTTCCAGACTGTGACCGTGAAAGTCGGACGGTTACGGCGCATGTGGCGACGATTGAGGCGCAAGAACCGCCCCCAAGTTGGGTAAAACCCAGACGTGTTGAGGTGGGGCCGGTAGAATTTAAGTATGACGGATGCTGAACTCCCCGAATTGGCTGAGATTTTCGCACCCCGCATCATCGGCCCCACACTCATCGTTGAGGGCTTCGGGGCCAAACTCGCCGTAGAACGCGGACAGTTGGTCATCCATGATGGCTTCGGCCCCCACCGCCGCACAGAGAAACTCTCCCGCATCGAACGACGAGTGCAACGCATCATCATCAAAGCCGTGGATGGATACGTGACCATCGACGCGATGCGCTGGTGCAAGAACGTGGGAATCAGCGTCGTCATGCTTGACCCCGCCGGTGACGTCATCATGACGTCGGAGAACATGTACTACGAGGGGCGACTTCACCGGGCGCAAGCACTCGGAAGCATCGATGCCGTGCGGTACATCATGGAACGCAAGATCACTGGACAGTACGAAGTCACGGGAAACCCCAAGATCAAAGACCATTTGATCCGGCTGCACGACGTGACAACTCTCGCTGAAATCTCCGCCATCGAAGCCAAAGCAAGCTACTCCTACTGGCGAAGCCTCAAGGGAACCCCGATCAAGTTCCGAGGTGACGTGCCCGAACACTGGACGACGTTCCAAACACGCTCATCCTCACTGCAATACACGGGGAAGACACCCCGCAAGGCTGTAAACCCCTTCAACGCCATGCTGAACTTGGGGTACGCAATCGGCTACGCCGAAGCCCGGCTAGCCTGCCACGCCCTAGGACTTGACCCTGAACTAGGGCTGTTGCACCGCCCCAAGGAACACAAGTCGCACAGCATGACCCTTGACTTAATCGAAGTCGCCCGCCCACACGTTGACAGCATGGTCATCAAGCTGGCGTCAGAACGAACCTTCAACCGCAAGGACTTCTACGAGACCAATGAGGGGCAGTGCACAGTGGGCAGTCCACTCGACCGCGAAGTGATCACACGAACACGAGAAGCAGTCAGGGAACCACTTGCCGAAGCCACCGAAGACGTGACGCACATACTTGCCGACCAGTGCGACACCAAAGTGAAGAAGCGCACGCCACTTACCAAACGGACCCTCAAGGCTACACACTGAACGAGTAGGTTCTACGTATCAGCGCCCAGTAACCCCCTGATTCGGTACGGTACTTGAATGAATACCATGGATGGCTACGACGCCCTTGCGCACGATTTGATTCGGCGCACCGAAGCGGTGGTAGCTGTAATTGCACCCATCGCGGTGGACACGGGAATTACATTCCAAATCGAGGACATCGTTCAAAAGGTGGAGGAAGGTCTGCCTCCTAACTACCCAGAAGCCTTGATCACCGACGGTTGGACACGTCAGGACGTAATCACTGCCATGGCCCGGGACATGCTCTCGGGCGAGATGTACAACGACTGAACCCAGCAAACCCCCAACGGCCACCCTCCAACGTCACGGAGGGTGGCCGTTCGCATGCCCGCCCACCAACGGCTACTCAGAGCGATGGATGGTTACACGAGGGGCGGGTCAGGCAGGTCCTATCACTACTCCCCCTCCCGTTGGAGGGTGGGAAAACCGGTGAGTGCCACGCCCTCCCGGTGGGTCAACTCGGGCCGCTGGGTTGAGCGGTGACCGTAAGAGGACAGATGCCCCCAGCGGCCGGGCAGTGACCGTCAGAGGACCACAGCGACTAGCCCCCACCTGGAGAAATCCACCCCTCAACGGGAGGGGACGGGTCGGAGGGGGTGGTAGGCCAGACGTAAAGCGAAGCAGTCTGGCCTACCACCCCCGGAGACCC
>NZ_JBIVXW010000058.1:0-60044 GCF_044769405.1 Streptomyces sp. NPDC090442 | reverse complement strand
CCGGCTCCTTCCTCCTCATCGACCCCACCGACGGCACCACCCTCACCGCCGGCATGACCGGCACCGCCTTCACCACAACCACCGCACCCGCACCCGCACCAGAGACGGCCGCTCCTGATGTCGCGTCATCGGATGACGTCAACACGTGCTAAAACGAGGCGAGTTGAAAACTGATCAGCTGGCAGAGTCGCACTGAACAAGCAAGAAGGAGCGGTACATCATCATGGAGTTGGACCCCCGGGGAGAGGCCCCCCGTACCACCCACGGCGGTCGCGGGGTGTTACTGGTCTCCCTTGTCGCCGCGCTCGGCGGCGTGCTGTTCGGCTACGGCACGGCCGTCGTCTCGGGAGCGCTGCTCTACATCGACCACGACTTCGCGCTGAACGACTGGCAGGAGGGCGCCCTGGTGGCCAGCGCCCTGCTGGGCGCCACGATCATGGTGTCCGTCAGCGGCAGACTCGCGGACCGCTACGGCCGCAAGCCCCTGATCCTGGCGATGACCGTCCTCTACGCCCTGGGCAGCGTGGTCTCCATGCTGGCACCAGGCATCTATCCGCTGCTCGCCGGACGCATGCTGGTGGGATTCGGCCTCGGCTCACTCTCCTTCGTCGTCCCCCTCTACATCGCCGAGATCGCCCCACAGCAACGCCGGGGCTTCCTCGTGACGCTCAACCAACTCATGGTCACCGTCGGCATCCTGGCCGCGTTCGCCGTGGGATACGCGTTCAGCGGCGGCGGCCAATGGCGACTGATGCTGGCCGCCGCACTGCTCCCGACGGTCATCATGGCCGTGGGCACCCTCTTCGTGCCCGAATCCCCGCGCTGGCTGCTCGCCCGGGGCGACGAGGTCCGGGCCCGCGCGGCAGCGGCCGTCACCGGTCTGACCGACGACCTGGACGCCCTGCGCCGCCAGTTGACCCCGCCGCCCGCACAACGAGAGGCGCGCGGCTCGTCGAACCCGGCCAGCACCCGCTTCATCTGGATGACCGCCCTGATGGCCTTCACCGTCCATCTCAGCGGCCTGAACACCGCGATCTACTACGCGCCCCGCATCCTGTCCTCCGGCGGACTCGGCATCCGCAGCTCCGTCCTGGGCAGCGTCATCATCGGCGTCGTGAACCTGCTGATGACCTTCGTCGCCATGGCCGCGCTGGACCGGCTGGGCCGGCGCGCGCTGTTCCTCGGTGGACTGGCGCTCATGGCCGTCAGCGGCGCGGGCATCTCGCTCGCCTCCTTCACCGGACACCAGGGCAGCCCGGTCACCGTCGTCCTCATGTGCGTCTTCATCGCCGCCGGAGCGGTGGGCCCCGCCCCGGTGTTCTGGGTGTACATCTCCGAGATCTTCCCCCAGCAGGTGCGGGGCCGCGCCATGAGCCTGGCCACGACCGCGCTCTGGGCCGCCGACACCATCGTCGCCCTCACCTTCGTCCCCCTGGTCGACCACTTCTCCTTCCAGGGGACGTTCCTCCTCTACTGCGGCCTCACCATCGTGGCCATCGTGGGCTTCGGCCGCTCGATGCCCGAAACACGCGGCCGAAGCCTGGAGGAAATCGCCCTCCAGACGGGGCAGTTCACACCGTCGGCGCGCGGCTGAGGCGGAACCGCCGCGAGAGGCGGCCCTGGCCCCTGAGAACCCGGCCCCGGTTGCTGCTTGCTGGGGCCGGGCTGGCCGGCGGGCTGGCCGGCGGAGCCCGCCGGACGCCAAATGACAAGCTCAGGGGTTGTTGGGGGGTGTCGAGGCGGGTTGGAGGTGACGGACCCACGGAGACTCGTGACCGCAAAGAGGGACCCCCTGCACCGTCTCCACGGTATAGCTGACGGCTTGGCCCGGGTAGTAGCGCTCCACCGTGCGCTCGTTGCGTGGAATCTGACTATGGAAGGTGGATTCCAAAATCGCGCCGCCGTTGTCGGGCTTGATCGCTCCATGGGGCGAGTCTCTGTCGCAGCCGTGGACTACGGTTCCCCGAGTGGACCGGGCGGCGAGCCGCAGAGCAGGGCAGTCACGAACGTGGCCGTACTGGCAGTCGAGGCGGGGGCCGGAACGAGGGTAGAGCGCGAAGGGCCGCCCGTGGTCGTCGATGACCGCGGTGCCCTGGCGCCCGGCGCACAGCCAGTCCATCTCAAGGTGCCACAGAACCTCGTCCGTGCCGGTATCGGGCGTGATGACGAACTCTTCGACGTCTGTAGCACTCACCGAGAAGGGGAAGTTCACGTCCTCCGCATCAGGGCGGTGCCGCTTTGAGGTCGGCGCTGAAATGCCGCTGGGCTAACCGCCTGTACACAGGGGACGCCAGCTGTCCGGGGGCATGCCCGGCGGGCAGGACGGCGGGAGAGCACCACCGGGCGCATCCCCCGAAGGATCACCGCCCGTCCCCGCACGCTGCTCTCCACCGTGACCCGGAAGGGTCCCTGGCGAACCATCACCTCGGGCGGGTCCGCGTCCAGGATCACCGTCGGGTTCTCCTCGGTGGTGCTGGGCTCGCGGGCCACGGTGACGATGATCGGGTTCCGCGTGTCCTCGATCCCGTCAGGCGGCAGGTGGAGGTGCACGCCTCCGGTGATCGCCCCCGTCTGAACGACGGCGCCCTGTTGCCCTCCGTTCACCTGGTTCTCAGTGCCCCCGGCCCGCTGTCCGTCGCCCATGTCTCCCCCTGCAGTGACCAGATCTCCGAGTCATCGTGACAGTCACACATCCCAACGGTGCTGTCTCCACGGACAGTTCACACACACTGGTCTCTGTCCGTCCAACAGGAGGAGTCCGAGACCGGTTTCTGCACTTGATCTTTAGCGTCAAGCACGGACGCCCTGTTCGGGCTGGCGGATGCGGTGTTGTGTGGGAACGGCCCGGTCACGTCGCTGGTGGGCGAGCACCGTCGTGGACGCGGCGGCCTGTACTCCGCTCTGTCAACGAGGCGGTTGGCTGGGTCTCGACAGCGGCGAGCGGTGACCGGAGTGTCTCAACGCGCGTAGCTAGAGCTCGTAGTCCCGGGCCAGCTCCTCCCAAGGAATGTTGCGAAGCGCGGGATCAGCACCCACCCCTGACGGGACGTCGGGGGTGGGCTGGAACCAGACGACAGTGAGGGCGGATCGGTACAACACCGGGTCGTGCTCGGGGGAGACCGCTGCCGAGCGGAAGGCGCCGACGCAGGCCACGGAGGGCAGCACCTCGACGGGGCCGAACGCGGCCGCGGTCTGATCGGGATACTCGCGGGAAGGCGGAACGAGATGGGTCGGTGCGCCTGGAAAGGCGCGTTCGGCCGTCCGCAGGAGACCACTGACCTTCAGGTCATTGACAGGCTTGCACGGATAGCCCTCCAGCATCCCGTCGTAGGTCGAGGAAAGCCGCAGTTCCGAGAGCTCGATGGAACGGCCAGACGAGAGGATGATGCGGCTGAGTGACATGCCTGACACCCTACGCTCAAGATCCACTCTCGATGGGCGGCCTAGTACCCATAGGCGATGCGCTCGACTTCCCTCAGTTGGGCCGCACCGATGCGGCCGTCCTCCAAGGAGAGCAGCCAGGGCAGCAGTTCCGGCGTGGTGTGCACCTCGCCATAGAAGCCGAAGTGGAGGTCGCCGAGTTTGCTCTCGACGAGCCACCAGTCGAGCGCGTCGCTGAGGTGCAAGTCCGCCGCCGCGGTGCGGGTTTGAGCCCACGTGGTCAGCAAGGGGGCGAGGGTGCCGTTGAGGGCCCCGAGCGTCTCCACCACGTCCGAGGCGCCTACGGTGCTCGGGTGGCTGTGCAGGAATGACCGCCACCAGGCGTGCCAGACGTTCTCCAGCGCCGTGGCTCCGCCTCGCTCCCATCGCGCCAGCCGACGGCGAGGAACCGAGAGGCGACCATGTCGCTGATGAGGCCGTCAGCGACAAGGAGGCGAGCGATGCGGGGCGCCAACTTGCGGGTACAGGCCAGGGAAATCGCCCCAGTGGTCGGGCCCCTCGTGTGCGACGTAGCCGACCAGCTTGTCTGAGATCTGGCTCACCGGACCGGCCAGGGCTTCAAGATCCGCTTCGCTGTAGCAGTAGGTGCAGCCGTCCACGGAAATGGACAGTTCGGCACGTGGTGCGAAGGCTGCGTCCAAAGCGGCGAGTGCGTCACGGAGTTGCTGTTGTGGGTCGGTTATGAGGTGGTGCCTGACAGCACTCCATCCGGAAGCTCCGGAGAAGAGAGCGAGGCCATCACGGACAAATCACCAACAACCTGGCCGGGGGCTCTCGTTCCGCCCAGTCCGACGCCTACTTGCCGGCGTGGCTGCCGAGGTAGAAGAGGAGCGCCATGAAGGCCAGGAGGAGGTGACTGCCGGCGATGTAGATGAACACCCGCCAGGACGCGCCCCGTTCCTTCCGCCGCTCGGACATCCCGCCGCCGAAGGATGCTTCGAGCGGGTGCTGCGCGTCGGCCTGCGCTGGGGTCTGCTCGTTGGTCTGGTTGTCGGGCATGGTTGCTCTCCTGGGTGCGTCGCGAGTCAGGGGGAATGGGGGAGGGGAGACGGGTAGGGCGTACGTCCCGGCTGGGGTGGTGAGGGGCAAGGTCTGCCGACGCCACCACGGCAGGGCGCGCCCCGCTCACCTCACGACGCCTGCTCCGGAACGCCCGCTCCCGACCCGCGCAACTGCGTCAGCAGGTCCTCCCGCCCGGCCAGCAGCTCCACCAGGATCCGACGCGCGGCCCGCAACAGCTCGGCCACATCGCCGCCGGCCAGCTCGTACACCACCGTCGACCCGCCTCGCGCGGCCGTCACGATTCCCGCCCGGCGCAACACCGCGAGCTGCTGCGACAGGCTCGACGGCTCCACCTCGATGTCGGCCAGCAGCTCCCGCACCGGCTTCGGCCCGTCCTGGAGCAGCTCCAGCACCCGGATCCGGACGGGATGCCCCAGCATCCGGAAGAACTCCGCCTTCGCCTGGTACAGGGGGACCTGCGTCCTGTTCATGCGGTGCCACCTGCGTTCATGTGGGGTCTTCGTGTGCGTCGTCCGGTGCGGCACCGGGATCCACGCCGAGGTCGCGCGCCATCCGCAGCGCGTCGTCCAGCTCCTCCTTGGCCTCGGTCACCGCGTAGACGTCCCCGGCCCCGTGCGCCGCCGCGACAGCCTCCCGTGCTCGCCGCACCCGCTCCCGCACCGCTTCGACGAAGTCGCCCACCCGGACCTCCACACCGCGACGTAATTAACCTCTGACGAAACTGACGAATTGAAGAACTCTGCAAGTCTAGGGCCCGGTGCCCCCGCGGGACGCCATCAGGACGCCTCTCGTGGGGAGAGGCGGGCCACAGTCGTTGGTCGACGCGGGGGAGGGGGAGTAGCGGCGGCACCGTCGGACGTCTTCAGGTCGTGGTCCCGGATGGTGCGGGCAGTGAGCGGCCCCAAGCGCCACGCCGAGGACGTTGCGAACCAGCAGCGCTTGGGGCCGGGAAGGCCCGTGGTGCCCCGGCCCTCCGCTACGACAGCGGAGCGGAGGGCCGGGGAGGATGCGGACACCTTCACCGCCACCAACGACGGCCGGCCACGTAGGGCACGCCCCCGTCAACGCGTCGCGATGACGGGCAGTGCGGTGCCCGTGACCGGTCGTTCCGGGGTCAGTGCAGGCCGATGTGGACCGGGCCGCCGATGGACGCGACGTTGTCGAGTACGTCGGCGGGTACGCGGAAGACGCGGCCGGGGGCGGCGGGCCAGGCGAGCGTCCGGCGGGCGAGGGTCAGTCCGTCCTGACGGACGGTCACCTTGGGGAAGCGGACGAACTCCTCGGACCACAGCAGCAGACGTCCCCGGGCGGGTGCGGGGTCGTTGGGCCGCAGGATCTGCGGGGCGACCCAGCGGAAGGGTGGGTCGGCGAGCAGGCGGATGCCGTAGGCGGAGCGGGCCTCGCCGTTCAGGTAGCGGACGACCTGCTGTGCGACGTGCCTGCCGTCGAGGGCGGCGACGTCGGCGGTGTCGACGGGGTGCAGCAGATTGCCGGCGGCGAAGACGCCGGTCCGGCTGGTGTGCAGCGCGGTGTCGGTGAGGGGACCGAGGGTGCCCTCGTCGAGGGCGATGCCGCCGGCGCGGGCGAGTTCGTGGTCGGGGATCCAGTCGCCGGTGAAGACGACGGTGTCGCAGGCGACCGTGCGGCGCTGGCCGGTGTCGAGGTGCTCGATCTCCACGGCCTGGCAGCGTCCCTTGCCGATGATGCGGGTGACGCGGCTGCGGGTGGCGACGGGGACGCGCAGCACGGTGCGCCCGGCCGCGTTGAAGGCGGCGTAGGACTCCGCCTTCGGGTACTGGCTGACCATGAGCGCGGGGGTGCAGCCGGCCTCGCGCAGGGTGACGGCCGCGGACCAACTGACGAGTTCGCCGCCGACGATGACGGCCCACTTGCCGACGGGCTGGTGGTGCAGGTGGACGAGGTTCTGCAACTGGCCGGTGGTGTAGACGCCGTGGGGACGGTCGCCGGGGATGCGACGTGCGGTGCGGGGCCGTTCGCGGGCGCCGGTGGCCAGCACGATGGCGTGGGGCCGGATGCGGTAGCGGCCGTCGGGGCTGGTGACGTGGACGGTGCGCTCGTCGGCCCAGTCGGTGACCATGGTGCGGGTGCGGATCTCCGCTCCGGCCCGAATGGCCTGCCGCACGAGGTGACGGGCGTAGGCGGGGCCGGACAGCACACGGCGCAGGTCGCGCAGACCGTAGCCGGTGTGGTCGCTGTGCCGGGGGATGCCGCCGGCGTTCTGCTCCCGGTCGACGACGAGGACTTGGCCGGCCCGGCGTTCGGCCAGCTCGGCCGCGGCGGTCAGGCCCGCCGGTCCGCCGCCGATGATGAGGACGTCGGGCGTGATCAAGGGCGCTTGGTGGGTCATCAGTTGTCCTTGTGCTGGCTGCGGCAGCCGTCGTGGGCGTGGTGCTTCTCGCGCAGGGCGCCGACTTCCGCGCCGCAGAAGAAGCCCTGGCAGCGGCCGTTCATCGCGCGGGTGCGGCGGCGCAGTCCCTCCAGACTGCGGGCGGGTACCGGGGCGTGGCAGGCGTCGCGGATCTCGCCCTCGGTGACCCGTTCGCAGAAGCAGACGATGGTGCCGTAGGCGGGGTCGCGGGCGATGAGGGCGGCGTCCTGGTAGGGGCGCCGGGTGGCTTCGCCGAGGTTGGGCATCCGCGGTGGCTCGGGCAGGTCGGCGCGCGGGCGCAGGGCCAGGCCGGCCTCCTCCAGCAGGACGCGGGCGTGTTCGGCGATGGCGATGCCCGCGGTCAGGCCGGTGGAGCGGATCCCGCCGACGAGGAGGTAGCGCTGCTCCGGACTGGCCTCGATGAGGTAGTCGGAGCGGTCGATGGCGGCACGCAACCCGGCGTAGCTGGCGGTCACTTCCTCGGCCAGCAGGCGCGGCATGAGGCGTTCGCCCTTGGTGAGCAGGAAGTCGAAGCCGCCTTCGGAGGTGGCGGTGTCGGTGCGGTCGGTGAGGTCCTCGGCGGTGGGGCCGAGCATGACGTTGCCGTAGATGGTCGGGGAGAGCAGCACGCCCTTGCCCAAGGAGGTGGGCACCGGGAGCACGATCTTGTTCACCATGGGGCGGGTGAGCTTGTCGAAGACGAAGAGCTCACCTCGGCGGGGGGTGACGGTGAAGCGGTTGTGGCCGAAGAGGCGGTCGATGTGGTCGGCGCCTAGACCGGCGGCGTTCACGACCCAGCGGGCCCGCACGTCACCGGCCGAGGTGTGCAGTGTGGTCGCCTCGTCCCCCACGTCGACGCCGGTCACGGCGTGTTCGAGCAGGAGTGAGGTGCCGCGTTGCCGGGCGTCGGTGGCCAGGGCGAGGTTGGTGGTCCAGGTACAGATGATGGACTCGTCCGGCACGGTCAGCCCGCCCAGCACTCCCGCGCCGAGGTCGGGGATCAGCTGGTACACCTCGGCGGCGTCGATGATCCGGCAGCGGTCGTAACCGTTGGCCTCGGCCTTCTCCTTCAGGCCGGGAAGCGCCTGGAGCTCCTCGTCGTTCCAGGCCACCAACACGGCGCCGGTGTGCTCGACGGGAATGCCGGTGGCCTCGGCGTAGTCACTCAACAGCCGGTATCCGCGGGCCACGAGGCGGGATTCGAGGGTGCCCGGCTTGGCGTCGAAACCGGTGTGCAGGATCGCGGTGTTCGCCTTGCTGGTGGCGTCGCCGACGTCGTCGCGGGCGTCGAGCAGCACGACGCGGACGTCGTGGCCGGACAGTTCGCGTGCGATCGCCGCGCCGACGATGCCTCCGCCGATCACCGCGACGTCGTAGACGTCGCCGTGGGGGCGGTGTGGGGTGGCGGTCATGAAGGCTCTCCCTCGGCGGCGCAGGCCGTCGCGGCCCGCGTCCATGCGGTGCGGAACTCCTCGGCCCGGTCAGCGGACCAGCGGGGTTCGTAAACGGTGGTCGGTTGCCAGTCGCCGACGGCCTCTTCGAGCCCGAGCGCCGGATCAAGGGCGCAACGGGCAAGAGCGGCCGCCCCCAGCGGGGTGGCGTGGGCGTGTGGGTAGATGTCGACCGGCATCTGTGTGATGTCGGCCTGAGCCTGCATGAGGACGGCGGAGTTGGTCAGACCGCCGTCCGCACGCAGTCGGGTCAGGGGCCGGCCGAGGTCCTTGGCGACCAGCGTGCCCAACTCGGCGACCTGCGCGGCGATGCCCTGGAGCACGGCCAGGACGAGGTGTTCGCGTCGAGTGGGCAGGGTCATGCCGGTGAAGGAGGCGGTGGCCTCCGGCGCCCACCACGGGGCGGCGAGCCCGGCGAAGGCGGGCACACACAGCACGCCCTCGGCGTCGGCCGCAGCCAACGTGTCCAGGTCGGTCGAGGATTGGATGAGCCCGAGGTCCTGGAGCCAGCGCACCGCCGAGGCGACGGTATAGACCTGGCCGTCCACGCAGTACCGCGTCCGACCGGCCGCTCGCCACGCCACCGAGGTGGTCAGACCGGCGCTGGAACGCACCGCGTCCAGGCCGGTGTTCGCCAGCAGGAACGCACCGGTGCCGTACGTGCACTTCGCGGTACCCGGCTCCAGGCAGCGCTCCGCGACGAGAGCCGCCTGCTGGTCGACGATCAGCCCGGCCACCGGCACCTCCTGGCCGAAGGCCCGGGTGGTGCCGACGACCTCGTCGCAGGCCGCGATGCGCGGCAGCCGCTCGCCGTCGAGCCCGAACAGGCCCAGGAGTTCCCCGTCCCAGGCGACGCTGTCCAGATCGAGGACGAGCGAGCGGCTGGCGGTGGAGGCGTCGGTGACGAACTCCCCCGTGAGGTGGTGCACCAGCCAGGTGTCGGTGGTCGTCACCACCCCGTCGCGGGTGAGGTTGCGCCGCAGCCAGGCCATCTTGGGCGCGGAGAAGTACGGGTCGAGGACGAGGCCGGTGCGGCGGGCGATGCTCTCGGCGTGCTCGGACAACTCACCGCAGACGCTCTCCGCGCGCCGGTCCTGCCACACCAGCGCCTGGGTCAGGGGCGATCCGGTGGCCGGATCCCAGGCCAGGACCGTCTCGCCCTGGTTGGCCAGCGCCACACCGGCGATCGGACGACCGGCCGCACTCACCGCCCGCCGGCCCGCGTTGAGGACGGAGTCGAGCAGTTCGTGCGGGTTCTGCTCGACCCCGCCACCGTTCAGGTAGACGGGACGGACGGCCTCCTCCGCGATGGCGACCGTGCCTTCCTCCGGATCGACGACGATGGCCTTCGTGCCCGAGGTGCCCTGGTCGATGGCGAGAATCGCGGTCATCGCGCGCTCCGTTCCATGGCCGGGCCCGCGGACGTCGCGTCGCCGGCGTCCAGCGCGCGGTCGATGTCGGCCATGTCCGGCATGGTTAGCCCGTCCCGCCCGCGCCGGAACAGCAGTCCGGCGAAGTAGACGCCGCCGATCGCGAACAGCACGAGGACGTAGGTCCACGGAGCGAGGAAGGAAGCGTCCCGGAAGATCAACAGCTCGTACACCAGCCAGATCCCCGCAACGACCAGCACCGGCACCTCCCAGCGACCCAGCGAGAAGCCCTGGGACGCGGGCAGCGAACGCCGCTTGATGGCATACATCGCAACGGTTCCGGCGTAGATGAGGGCGGGAAGCAGGGTCCCGGCGGAGAACAGGTGGAACAGGGCGTCGGTGGACCGGGAGAAGACCGCGAGGATGATCTGCGCGACGAGCATCATGAACACCGTCGCGTTCAGGGGCGTGGCGGCACGGCGGTTGAGGCGCTTGAGCAGTTGCCAGCCGGGGAAGCGCTCGTCGCGCGACATGGCGTAGACGAGGCGGGTACCGCTCAGGGTGATCACCAGCCCGCAGGAGAAGATCGACACGACGACCAGGACCAGCAGGATCTTGCCGACGACCGAGCCGAGCACGGCGGTGATGATGGTCGCCACGGGAGTGTCCGACTCGCCGACACCGCTGACCTGGCCGGCTGCCGCAGTGATCGCCACCAGGAACAGGAAGCCGAGCACACCCAGCGAGAGCACGGCCTGGACCATGGCCTTGGGGATGACCCGGGCCGGGTTCTTGGTCTCCTCGGCCATGTTGGCCGCCGACTCGAAGCCGACGATGGTGAACGCGCCGAGCAGGAACGCCAGGGCGAACGGTCCGACCGAGGTGCCGCCGCCCAGGGCGAAGTAGCCGCTCTCGGGGATGGTCCCGGTCTCGAAGAGGTTCGCGAAGTCGAGCTTGCCGGTGAAGGCGCCCACCGCGAACAGCAGCACGGTCAGCGCGATCATGCCGACGAGCTGCACGGTCACGGCCACGCTGTTGACCCGATGGGTGGTGCGCGTGGAAGCGGCGACGAGGACGGCCTGGAGCAGGACGACGACGGCGGTGATCACCCAGGCGTTCTGCGTGGTGCCGACGTACTGGAACAGCTCCGGAAGGATGGTGGAGGCGATGGTGTAGTCGACGGCGACCAGGACCACGCCCAGGAAGGCGAACGAGATCCATCCCATGATCCAGCCCCATACCGGGCCCACGATCCGGGACACCCACTGGTACGAGTAGCCGCTGATGGGGATGCGTGCGGCGAGGGCCCCGAAGACCAGGGCGACGGAGAGCTGGCCGATCACGGCGATCGGCCAAGCCCAGATGCCCCGCGGGCCGGAGGTCGCGAGCACCGAGCCGTAGGTGGTGAAGATGCCGGTGGCGATGGAGACGAACCCGAAAGCCAGGGAGAACGAGGCGTACCAGCCAAGCTGCCGCGCCATCCGCGGCTTGGGCTCACCCTGGCCGGAGACGTCTGTTCCTGCTCCCTGGGGAGCTGATGCTGCGTGTGCCATGACTCTTTCCCCTGCTTAAGAGTGCCCCGCGGTGGAATGCGAGAGCCAGTGAACGTGGGCGAGCGAACTCGGTCGTGTGCGGACACGCCCCGCGCAGGGGAACCGTCCGGGGCCTGTCCGCTGGGGCAGCAGGGCCTGCGACGGTGCCGCGGGGCCATGGCCGAAGCGGTCTCGGCGACTCACCGTGTGACCGTTTCTATGGACTATTGACTGCGAATTACCGGAAGTGTGGACCCTTGCCTGCCTGTCGTCAAGGGCTACGTCAACGGGCGAGACGCCGCAGAGTCCGGCACCGGGGCGAAGGGGCTGACACGACTCGGCATCGGCCGACCGTAGAATGCAGTCACAGATCCACAGAAACGGTCACTCGCCCAAGGAGGTGGACGTGCTCGCCGCTGAGCGCCACCGCAGAATCGTCGCCGAGATCGCCCGACTGAAATTCGTCACCACCGACGACCTGACCACGCTGCTCGGCGTCTCCCACGAAACGGTCCGCAGAGACCTCGCCCTGCTTGAGCGCCGCGGCGAACTGTCCCGGGTACACGGCGGCGCCACCAGCACCCAGACACCCGTCGGGGAGGAAGCCCCCTTCAGCGAACGCAGCGGCAGCCTCGCCGCCGAAAAAGAGACCATCGGCCGGGCGGCGGCGGCCCTCATCGAGCCGAACCAGACCGTGGTCATCGACGTCGGCACCACGGCCCTGGAAGTGGCACGCGCACTTCCCGCCGACCACATCGGCGTGATCGCGACCCCGTCCCTGCTCGTGGCCGCCGAGGTCAGCACACGCTCCCGAGTGGAAGTGCTGGTGAGCGGCGGACGCCTCAGAGCAGGCGACCTCGCCTGCTCCAACGCCCAGACGCTGGAGTTCTTCGACGGCCTGCGCGCCGACGCCGTCTTCCTCGGATCCGGCGGAATAGCTCCCTACGGCCTCACCGACTTCCACCTCGACGAGGTCGCCACCAAGCGGGTCATGCTCGCCAACGCATCCCACCGCTACGTACTGGCCGACTCAAGCAAGTTCGGCCGCACGGCCGCCCACCGCGTGTGCGAGCTCAACGGCTTCGACACCCTCATCACCGACAAGCCCTGCCCGACCGACCTACGCACCGCCCTCACCCGAGCCGGTGCCACCGTCGTCGTGGGGTGACCCGCCCGGAACCCGCCCGGACTGAAAAGGCCGGGCCGGGACTACTTGCCGTCCCGCGGGCCACAGTTGACGACCGTGCCGACGTCGCCGGTGCCTGGCAGCGGTTGCCTGAGGGCACGCTCACGCTCACGACCAACTACCCCGCCAGTCCCGGGCGTAGGGCCGCCGGAGCCGTCTCAGCCGAAGCGGTCACGTGCGACGGCTCAGGCGGCCGGATCCATCCGCGGTGCCGGCTTGCCGCGGTCCGCCGCGGCGGGGCTGCCGACCGGCGCGGTGTGGAACGTGCGCCGGTACGTCTGAGGAGAGACGCCGAGGGCGGCCTGAAGGTGCTGCCGCAGTGACGTTCCGGTGCCGAACCCGGCGCTGTCGGCGATCCGATCGATCGGCCAGTCGGTCGTCTCCAGCAACTGACGGGCCCGCTCCACCCGTTGCTGGATCAGCCACTGACCGGGGCTGGTGCCGACCTCGTCCCGGAAGTGCCGGGTGAAGGTGCGCACACTGACCCGGGCGTGGGCGGCCATGTCGGCAAGGGAGACCGGTTCCGCGAGCCGTTCCAGGACCCAGGCACGGGTGGGCGCGGTGCCGCTGGTGGTCGGGGCGGGGACCGGGCGCCGGATGTACTGGGCCTGACCGCCCTCACGCCACGGCGGAACGACGCAGGCACGGGCCACGTCGTTGGCGACCTCGCTTCCGTGGTCCCGCCGGACCAGGTGCAGGCACAGGTCGATTCCGGCGGCCGCGCCGGCCGACGTCAACACATCGCCGTCGTCGACGAACAGCACATCGGGATCGACCCGGACGCGCGGGAACATCCGCTGCAGCCGCTCGGCCTCGCGCCAGTGCGTGGTGGCCGGGCGACCGTCCAGCAGGCCGGCCGCGGCCAGGACGTAGGTGCTGGTGCAGATCGCCACGATGCGAGTGCCGAACGGTACGGCGGCGAGGGCCTCCTGCAAGGCATCCGGCAGTCTCCCGTCCTCCTTGACCGGGCCGAGCCGGTGCGTGGGCGCAACGACGACGGTGTCCACAGCGGACAGCACGGAGGCATCGTGGCTCACGGTCAACTCGTAGTCCGCGTCGGTGCGTACGGGACCGCCGTCCAGGCTGCACGTCGTCACCGAATACAGGCGCTCGCCCGCCGCGCCGCGGGCGGCACCGAAGATCCGGGAGGTGATGGCGAGTTCGAACGGGAGCACGCCGTCCAGGGCCAGTACGCCGACACGATGCATGGCCCGATTCTTTCAGACCCTGACCATCAGGTCACTACGTCGGAACTTGACCATAGGTCAAACTGGGCCAGCGCCACCAGACACCACCGACCCACATGTACAAACCCAACCCGAAGGCCGAACACGAAAGACAACCAACCATGTTGCAGATCACGCACCCTACTCGCACCGACCGCTTCATGATGCGGGCCGTCGTCCAGAACCGTGCCGGCGGCCCGGAGGCCCTCAGGGTCGTCGGCACCATGCGGCCGGAACCGGCGGCCACCGAGATCCTGGTGCAGGTACGTGCAGCAGGCGTCAACCCGACCGCCTGGAAGACCAAAGGGTGCGGCACCTTCCACAGCGGGTCCAAGCCACCCTTCGCCCTCGGTTTCGACGTCTCCGGCGTGGTGGAGGCGGTCGGCCCCGGCGTCACCCTCTTCCGGCCCGGCGACGAGGTGTTCGGCATGCCACGCTGCCCCCAACTGGCCGGCACCTACGCCGACTACATCGCCGCCCCGGCCCGGCACTTCGCCCGCCGCCCGGCCAACGTGGACCACGTCCAGGCCGCGGCGATCCCCCTCGCGGCACTGACTGCCTGGCAGGCACTGGTGGACACCGCGGACGTCGGCCCCGGCAAGCGGGTCCTGATCCACGCGGCCGCGGGCGGGGTTGGCCACCTCGCCGTACAGATCGCCAAGGCACGGGGCGCCCACGTGATCGGTACGGCCAGCCGGGGCAAGCACGCATTCCTGCGCCGCCTGGGAGCGGACGAACTCATCGACTACACCCGCGAGGACTTCGCCGAGACCGTCCGCGACGTCGACGCCGTGCTCGACGCGGTGGGCGGCCCCTACTGGGAGCGCTCCCTCCGAACGCTGCGCCCAGGCGGGACGCTGGTCACCATTGTTCCCCCGGACGACACCTTCCCCGCCGAACAGGCCCGCGCGGCCGGGGTCCACGCCACCTTCCTGTTCGCCGAGCCCGACCACACAGGGCTGCGGGAGATCGCCGCCCTCGTCGAGAGCGGCCAACTCCGCGTCGAGATCGCGGCGGTGTTCCCGCTGACGGAGGCGTGCCGGGCCCACGAACTGGGCGAGACCCGCCACGCCACGGGCAAGATCGTCCTGACGACGTAGTCAGCCCACCCGGCTCACCCGGTCCGCACCGTTCACGCCGTCACCGTCGCCGCTGAGGAAGGCGCGCACCTGCTGGGACACCGTGGCATCCCCGAGGAAGTCGTTGTGTTTCAGACAGGCGGTGCGGGTGTTGAGGGCGCCGTCGAGTGCTGTGCTGCTGTGTGGTGTGATCTGCTCGTCGCACGGTGACCACCACGTCGCGTACTTCACCGGACCGGGCGTCGCGGTACCGGAGTTGAGGTGCGTGACGACATACGAACCGGGGGACATGTCCCGGCAGCCCTGGTCCCACGCCGCGCACAGCCAGGCAAGATCGGTGCCGTGGTTGGGGCCGGCCAGGGAGGCCCAGTGCGCCACCCTGTCCCGCCCGTCACCGAACTTGACGTACCAACGGGTCGGAAGGCTGCCCAGACTGTGGGCGACGAGATCCACCTTCGTGGCACCAGTCCGCTCCAGCACCGTGTGGACATAGCTTTGGAGTTGGCCGCTCAGCACCTCGTTCGTCGATTTCGAGGTGTCATACGACCAGGCGAACAGCCGGTCTTCTGGATACCCGTTCCGAGCGAAGTCCGCCCGCATGGTGTTCCAGACCTCCGCGTCGGCGTTTCGACCGTGCACGAAGATGACGGGGTCGGGGGAAGCCGCCGCTTGTGCGGGGGCAACGGCGAGCGCGGCGACCACCAGCGCGGACGATGCCACGAACAGCAGAACGCGACGGCCCGAGAGTCGGCCCGCCCCCCAACTACTCGACGTCCCCTTGCCGTTCGGAATGTGCGGCATGTGCGACATGTTCGGCATGGATGCCTCCGCCTCCGGCGCTGCGCTCGGTTGGTCTGGACGAACCACATGATGAGGGGCGGCTGTTGGGGGCACAAGAAATACGTCGCCTCCGAGACCGCGGCGGCCGTGCCGTCGCCGTCGTCCCACGGGGCTGGGGGATTCGACAGCGGTGTCTCACTCAGTCGTGATGCGGCCGTCGGGCGTCGGGCTGGTTCACCATGGGCGGGAGACGTGCGCCTCGGCGCGGCCGGTGGAGAGGATCGAGAACGTCCGCGCGCTGCCGATGCGGCACAACCGAGGGGCGAGGGAGGAACATGATCGAGAACGAGTCGCAGGCCGCGGCCCGTACGGCGTCCGTGGTGGAGCTCGCGCAGGAGCTCGTCCGGCGGCCGAGCAGGGGCGGCATCGATGACTACGAGCCCGTCCTGGGCGTGCTGGAGAACTGGCTCGCCTCCCGTGGCCTTCCGCACCGTCGACTGCACGACGACGCCGGGGAGTTGGTGGGGCTGCTGGCGGAGGTCCCCGGCGGACAGCCAGGTCCTTGGTGGACGCTGGATGCCTGTGTGGACACCGCCCCGTACGGGGACGAGGCCGCCTGGTCGTTCCCGCCGGCCAGCGGAGACGTCACCGACGGCTGGCTGCTGGGCCGCGGCTCGGCGGACTCCAAGCTCGCCGCGGCGATGTTCTGCCACATCGCCGCCGACCTGCTGCCCCGCGCTGCGGACCTGCACGGCGGGCTCGCCGTGCTGCTGGACGTCGACGAGCACACCGGCGGCTTCGGCGGCGCCCGCGCCTACCTCACCGACCCGGACGCCGCCCGGCCCGCAGGGGTGATGATCGGATACCCGGGCATGGACCAGGTCGTCGTCGGCGGCCGGGCCTGTGGCGGGCCACCATCACCGTGCACGCCCTCTCCGGGCACTCCGGCTCCAGCAAGACCGTGGTCGGCGCGGTCTCCCGGGCCGCGCACCTCGTACGCCTTCTCGACGCGGCCGATCTGCCCGCAGTCGACGGGGCCTCGGGGTTCCCGCTGCCGCCGAAGCTGTCGGTGACCTCCTGCCACGGTGGCCAGGGCTTCTCGGTCGCCCCCGACCGGTGCGACCTGCACATCGACGTGCGCACCACCCCGACGTTCGACGCCCAGGACGCGGAGACGCTGCTCCGCAAGGCCGTCGCTGAGCTGGATGCGGAGCTGCCCGCCCCGGCACCCACCGAGGTCACACCCGTCGCCGCCTGGCCACCCTTCCGCCTCCGCGAGGACGAACAACCCGCCGCGGCCTTGCTCAACGCCGCGGCCGAGGCGGGCCTGACGGTACGGGCGAAGACCGCGGGACCGTCGAACATCGGCAACCTGCTGGCCGGGGAGGGAATCGCGGCTACGGCTGGCTTCGGCGTGCCGTACGAGGGCCTGCACGGCATCGACGAGCGGGCCCGCCTCACGGAACTCCCCACGGTGTACGCCGTCTATCAGCGCGCCGTGCTCGACCTCCTCCGGGCGGGCTGACGCCCCGATTCCATCCCGGACTCCTACCAGATCCGCTCCCAGCAACTGCCCAACTCCGGCTCTGTTGGGTGCACAAGAAAGAGTTCGACGTTCTCTCTGCGATCACCGGGCGCACTTCCGGGTGGGGCGCGAGGTGGCCGGTAGCCGGGCGGCAGTGGACCAGGGCCATAGCTACGCGACGCCGAAGAACACGCTCCCCGTGCCACCCCGGTCGGGGGAGTAGAAGTACGTGTTGATCGCGCGGGTCAGGTCGTCCTTGCTGAGGCGGCCGTCGCCGTCGGTGTCCAGTTGGCCCAGCACGCGGGTGGCGTCTCTGGCGAGGTTCCACATCGCGAGGTACCGCGTCAGCTCCTGCTCTCCGATGTAGCCGTCGTGGTCCGCGTCGATGACCTTGAACACGGCTGCTCCGAAGGCCGAAACCGGCTCCTGCAGAGCCGGGTCTGCAGGAGCGGCGTCGGCGGCGGTGCGGTGCTGTTTGCGGGACAGTCGGCCGTCGGTCTTCGCGTGACGCTGCAGACCGGCCCAGTACTCCCGGTAGAAGGACGCCAGAGCCTTCGCCTCGGGGGTGTCCGTGGCGAGTTCGTAGGTGGTGCAGTAGCGATGGGCGATCCGCTCGTAGTCGGCCCTGTCGACGTAGCCGTCGCCGTCGGTGTCGGCCACGTTGAACAGGCGGTCCAGGTTGCTGGTGCGGTGAAGGACCCGCTCGGGCGGGGTGTCGGCGGTCTCGCGCAGGTGTTCCTGGAGCAGGGCGTGGCGGAACTGGTAGACCGCGCCGCTTCGGCGCAGGATGCCTCGCTGGTAGGCGTCCTGCAGGAACGCGTCAATGTCTCTCGGCAACCATCCCCCCAGGGGTAGCCAGATGCGAGCCAGGACTACCCACCGCCCCCAGGCGGTCATGGTGCCGACCCCGAGCGCGATCACGCATCCGGCCGCCAGCCCGGCCCCGAGTCCGGCCAGGGCATTGGTCACGAGCCCGAAAGCGATTCCGTACCCGGCCCCGACCACCAGCCCGATGGTGAGCAGCTGCTTGAGTACGGTGGCGCGGTTCGTGTTCAACAGGTCCGATGGCAGGGCGCGTTCGTCGATTGGGATGGCGGTCTCGAACCCGGCCCCGAGCGCGGCGATGAGCCCCATCGCGAGTCCCAGGCCGATCCCGGCCGCGAGCAGTTGCCCCGTGGCCAGCGCGATCATGAGCGCGGGATAACCCAGGACGGCCGAAAGGGCCGCGCTTCCGAGCGCCCACACGACTCCGAACAGGAGACCTCCGGCGAGCCCGCCCATGACTCTGGGGCAGAAGCTCTTCCGCAGTCGTGTCTTGGCTTCGTCCCTCGTCCGGCCCCGAAGACTGATTCTCATGAGCGACGGTTTGAACATCGGGCCGCCGACCTTCATCCTCGTGACGAACCCGTGCATGAGCCCGAAGGTCAGACCCAGTCCGAGTCCGTCCAGCGGGCCGGTGACGCCTGCTGATGTGAGCCCGTACGTGGGGCCGTACACGAGCCAGCCCTCGAACCCGTAAACGAGCCCGGCCACGAGCCCGGACGCGGCGAAGAGGGTGACCCCGACCCGCAGCATGAGCCAGCGCAGCCTCACGGTGGTCCCCAGCCGCCACCATTCGATGTCGGGCGTTTTGAGTTCCGTCAGATGCGCGGCGAGGTAGCCGAGCCAGCGCCGGGCTCGCTCGGTGTTCCGGCTCCGGTGTTCTGGTGCTTCTGGCTTGTCGCTCTCGTCGCTGAGAAAGCGCTCGTAGGCGGTAGTGACGAAGGCATCCAAGAGGTGATTCTCAAGGGCCTCTCGGGTGCCGAACCTGTCGGCCTTCAGCAGGTCCGACGGGTCTAGTTCGGATTCGTAGACGAATCGGGCGAGTGTGACCATCAAGGGGGTAGTCAGCACGGCGGCGAGATTGGCGACGTGTGGTGTGTGGCGGCGGTAGCGCAACTCAGTCAGGACGTAAGTCCATCCGGACCGGGGGGTGACGGTCGTACTGGCGGGGAGAGTTGTGCCGGTGGCCTCCTGGAGATACTTGATGGAGTCGTCCAGGTCGAGGTCGATCAATTCAATAGCGGTGGCGGAGGGCTCGACGTGGGTTTCTTCCCTGGCGGATTTGAACTCGGTGTAGCGGCTGGTGACAAGCAGCGGCAAGCCACATTTGTTGAGTTCTCTCAGCGCGCTCTTGCGCAAGCCGATGGCGATCTCGTCGAACCCGTCCAGGATCGGTAGCACGTAGTCGGCCCCCACCAGCGCGGCGGCCCACGTCTTACCGCTGGGGCTTGCCGCGGCGAGAAAGTTGTGATCCCGCTCCAATTGGCCGATCAACCACTTCCGCAGCGAGGCAGTTTCGGGATTCCATGATCCGAGACTGAAGATGACCGGTACCGGTGAATCATGAGTGGCAGGACGTGCTTTGAGACGGGCCAGGGCGAAACGTAGGGCCAGGGCGCTCTTCCCTGAGCCCGCCCGCCCCAGCACCATCAGCCAGTGGGACTTCGCCTGTTCAAGGGCGGCAGTGATCTCGTCCCCTTGACCGGTGGGGGATAGCGGGGGAGTGGGAGATTCCTCGACCTGGGCGTTCTGGATGCCCTTGTGGTCGGGCGTCTCCTCCAGTACCGGTCGCCAGTAGACAGGCAAATCCCGATCGGTTAGCCCCAGTTGTTCCACCTCATGCTGCAGGCGCGCACGGACAACGCTCGCGAGCACGTCGGCCTTCTCGGCCAGTGCACCCTCCGCGGACACCGCTTGGTTGAGGAACAGATTGAGGTTGTTGTCGCCGATACTGACAATCCCCAAAACGTTGCTCACCGTGATCGACCTTTTGTCGCCCAACTGGTCAGCAACATGGGCCGCGGTGAGCCCCGACTCCCGCGGATCCCGCGAGACGCTCACCGGTACAGGCCGTGCGTCGCGCCATCGTCGATGGCGATGATCCCGGCATTGCCCGTTGCGGAGGCGGAGACGCTGTGTGCGTCGGTGCCACGGTGCAGGGTTGGGGCGAGTGGCCGCTGTTCCGACCGCACCGTCGCTCTGGTCGCCTCGCTCTCGGCCCTGGCCAGCATGCCGACACCGTACGCACCCGCTGCCGCTTCAACTGCGGGCAAGATCCGGCCAAGCAAAGTGTCGATCTCAGCCACCAGAGACCTCTTCTCTCGCGCGGATAGCGGAGGGCCGGCTTTCCGTGTGACCGTCCCCGCCCCAGTAGGCAGGCACCCGTGGCTGGATGCCTGCCGCCCTGCTTGAGCCTCCGTTACACAGACGGTGGTCGTTCGTTCCCTACCCCTGCCGAACGGATTCGGTACCGGGCCGCTCGTCGGTCACGACGCCGACGTCCTCACCTTGCCGCGAGCCCGGGATGTGGCTGTTCAGGTTGGTGCCACCGCAGGCTCGTGCTCCGACGCCCTGATGGCCGGCCTGGTGTGGAACGTGGCGCCCCATCAGAAGATTGCGGCCCTCGGCCGCCCTCCTGGCCGTGGTGCCGTGTGATGCCGCCCTACCCTCGTAGCCTCGACGCTGAGGCGGAACAGCGTTCAGGTCCTTCCTCGGGTAACTGACGTCGGTGCTGCCGTCCTTGACGCCTGCGACGAGCAAGCCCTGCTTCGGGTCGATGGGCCGCTGAGCCGCTCCGTCGCCACTGGCGCGGCGGCGGTTCTTGAGCAGCACGCCGAGACCGAAGCAGGCGGCGCATGCGACGAGCACGCCCGCGGCCAGCAAGATGAGGTCCCTGGTGTGCTGCTCACCGGTCGAGGTCCTGGCGACGACCGCGGGTGTGGTCGACCTCGGCGTCGCGTGGCTGGGGCTCGTCACCGTTGGGGCGTTGGAAGCGCTGGAAGTGTGAGGGCTCGGGTTGTCGGGTGCGGGCGGGCTGTGGGGTGTGGGGCCGGTGCCCGCTGGCAGCGTCGGCTTGGGAACGGCAGCGCCCACCGGTCCGGTTGTCGGCCTCGAAGCGGCGGAGGCGCCCGATCCGGTCGAAGAGCTCGGAGGGGCGGACGGTGCCGGAGTCGGCTTCGTGACGTCGAAGGACGCCACGAAATTGCTTTGGCCGGCGTTCAGGCTGCACTGCGCGGCGCCCCATAGCTTCACGTTTCCGGCCGCGTTCTTCGCGAGGAGGTGAAGGGTGACGCCGCTGGCGGTGACCGTCCCCTTGCCCGGATGGTTGAAGGTGCGCGTGGTCACGCTGGCGGTTGCCCGGACTGTGAACGCACCGGATGCCGGGACGTTGGTCGTGGCGATGTGGAAGGGGACCGCGACGTCGAAGTCGTCCTGCGGCGCGGCCACATGGGTCGTTGCGTCCACAGTGCCCCCGAGGGTCTTCATGCCGGCATTGGCGAGCCACCCGGTGAAGCCCGCGCTCACCGTCGCCACCGCGTTGACGGCGATGGTCTTGCGGGGTGCGCCGACCGCGACCGAATGCGGGACGTCCGAGTCGATCTCCACCGTGAACGGCTGATTGCCAAGCAGGCCAGCCGCGCATGTGTAGTCGAATGTGCGTGAAAGCGGTTGCGCGGCAGCTGATCCGGCTCCGATAATGCCCACCAACCCGCTTGCTGTTGCCGTAGCCGTGGCGGCCGCAAGGATGATCCTCATCCTTGGCCTGCCGCACCTGATGCTCATGAGCCAGCCCCCGTTCGTTGTTCGGGTGTGCAATTACGACACGTTTCTCTTTTCCGGTAGCTCGGCATACTGCTCAGATCGCGTGACCCGTGCCGGGTCTGCCGAGCCCGGACGATTTTGATCAACGAGGCACGTGACGCTACTTGAAAGACGTTACTCCGTCGGTTCTGGTTGCGTGTGAGGAACTTAGAGCATAGCCCTGTCACCCTCCAACACGCCTTGTTAGAGGGTGACTTCCGGAAATACCCTTCGCGGCTTGCGGGCACCGAGAACCGTGCATTTACGCTTACCTGTGTTCGTGCGTCACGTGCGTCACACGAGTTTCAGTCGATTCGGCGAGCGCAAATACTTGCTGAACTGGGTAGTGTGGCGAAGGTTCAGACCAGTTGCGCGCAGAACCTCCACAGAATTCCGGATGTCAGGAATTGCGGCGGACAGGTTCAACAGGTGCCTACCGGATGAATTGACGACGAATGCTGAGGAGTTGACTGCGCCCGGCGATCGGGGGGATGCGCCATCAGCAGGTGTCGCCGTCCCGGTCATGGGCGAACCTCCTTGTCGTCGGTGCTGGTTGCAGCCTGGTAGCCGGAGGCTTGGAGGGTGAACATCGCGGCGTAGTCGCCGCGCAGGGCCATGAGTTGGTCGTGCGTGCCCGATTCCACGATCCGGCCGTCGTCGAAGACGTAGATGCGGTCGCAGTCCACGACCGACGCCAGCCGGTGGGAGATCAGTACGGTGATCCGGTCCTGTCGCAGGTCGCTGCGCAGGACCGCCTCGTAGATGCCGTGTTCGGACGGCGGGTCCATGCTTGCGGTCGGCTCGTCCAGCAGGAGGACGGGCGCCTTCTTGTACAGGCCACGGCCGACCGCGATCTTCGCCCATTGGCCGGCTGACAGTTGCCGGCCGCCGCGGAACCGCTTCGACAGCAGCGTTCCCCATTGGTGCGGCAGCCCGGCGATGACCTGCTCGGCGCAGGAGGCCCGCGCGGCGTCGAGGGCGCGCTGCGGATCAGCCGAGGTGAGGGTCCCGGTGGAAACGGTGAAGTTGGACAGGGCGCTGAAGGGGAAGCGAACCGGGTCCTGGAGGACGCAGGCAACCTGGGCGTGCACAGACTGCGCGTCCATCTCCTGGACGTTCACACCGTCCCAACACACGGTGCCGCCCTGCGCGTCGTAGAGGCCGGCGAGGACCCGGGCGCAGGTGGACTTGCCCGACCCGTTGAGTCCGACGAAGGCGACGGCTTCCCCCGCGGTGAGCGTCAGGGAGACACGGTCCAGGGCGGGGGTGTCCTTGCCTGGGTAGGCGTACGTGACGTCGCGCAGCGTGATCGTCCTCACGGTCGGCGGAGCCGCCAACTCCGCGCTCCGAAACGTAAGTTGCCTGCACCGCTGTTGAAACGCCAGCAGATCGTCGACCCACATGGCGTGCTCGTACACCAGGTGAGCCACGTTGACCAGCCGCTTGAGGGAGCTCTGACTGGTCTGGATGGCCAGGACCGCGCCGGCGCCGGCCGCCAGCGGCAGCCATCCGGCGATCAGCATGGCACCCAGGGCGGTGTACGTGACGCCCAGCGCCAGGCCCCCGGCGGTTCGGCCGGCCAGGGCGAGGGCGGCGGAGCGCATCCCGAGCTGGGTGTCCTCCTCGGCGATCTTGGACACCAGGCGGTGGTGCTCGTCCAAGAGGGCGCGCTGGGCGGTGTTCGAGCGCAGCTCGGCCGCGGCATCCGGCTCCAACAGCAGCCAGGAGAACACCCGCACCCGCCGCTGAAGGGCGTTGTACCGCTTGTAGGAATGGAAGCGGGCCCGCGCACTGTGGATCGCGGCCGCGCCGACCGGCACGACGGACAACATCAGCAGCGGAAGCAGCGCGGGATGGAGCACGCTCAGCACGCCCGCGGTGCCCATCAACCCGAGCATGGCGGAGGCCAAGTCGACGACCTGGCCGACGATTTGGCGGGCGTAGAACAGCCCTCGGTCATTGGCGCGGTACGCCTCGTCGTGCCAGTCCGGGTCGTCCACGACCTCCAACCGCACGTGTGCCGTCGACGCGAGGAACTCGGTCTCCAACGCCGTGCGGATCTTGGGTGTCACCCGGGCCTGGGCCGCGGAGACGCCGGCCTCCAGCAGCCCACGGGCCGAGAGGCAGGCCACGACGGCGAGCAGTTGCGGCACGGCCGCCCACACCCGGTCCGGCGTCGGCCCCTGGGCGAAGAGCTGCCGGAGGACCGAGACGGAGGCGATGAGACCGAAGGCGGTCATCGCGGCCGAGGCGAGCTCACAACCGATCAGCGCCAGGGTCGCTCGCCGGTCGGCGTGCCAGGCGAGTTGGCCGATCTGCCGCATGATCCGCGGCAGCCGCGAGAGCATCTGCCGCACCGTGGCCTGGGCCGCCGCACCGTCGTAGACGGACCAGTACGCCTCCTCCATCTCGTCCACCAGGTCGCCGTCCTGGGGCGTGGCGGTCACGGAGGACGACGGCAACGGCAACGTCAACGGGGCGGTTCGCTGCGTGGGCACCTCGGCGTCGTCGATCTGACTCATGCCGTCCACCACGCTTTCGCGTGCGCGGTGGACGAGAACTCGACGCTACCTGGGGCATGGCCGGCCGCGGCGGGCTGGGAGCGTTCGATACCGGACGGCGTACACGGGGTTCCGGGAACGGGCTTCACGTCTGCCTCCTGAGGGGTGAATGCGCGTGTGTGAGCTGGCAGTTGGGGCGTCACCTGGTCTGTTGCGTAAGGGCTGTGGGTTGGTCGATGACGTGATGGTCAACGACACGGCAACGGAATCGAACTCACGTATTTGAGACGGGGCGCAACCCGCAAGACAGCGCGAAAGTAGGCGTATGCACGGGCCACGGCCCCTTGCGGCGCCGGGGTCCTCGTGGGGTGGCGGGGTGGCCGAAACGCCGAGTTCGAGGCGCGTGGGCTCAAAGACGTCGCAGGGCCCTGCGAAATGGGATGGGGCGGAGCGATGCGGAAGGTGGCGGCGTGACGCCGGAGGTTGCGTCGGGGGCCGGGTTGTCGCGCGCGACTGACGGGAGTGGCGTGGTCACTGATGGCGGCTCTCCGCGTCTGCGGCCTTGCCTGCCCAACTAGCCCCAGTTGTCGGGTGGTTGCTGAACCCCGGCGCCTCCATCGCTGAAGCGGAGGAGATGCGCGCGGTCGTGTGGGGCCGGGCGTGGGAGTTTCGGAGGGTGGGCCGTCCCCATGCGGCGGTTCCACCTGCGCCTCCGGGGCCCGAGCCGGTCACCCCACGACGCGACTGAACTCGCCGTAGGGTGACTGGCCTTCGACTGCCGCGCACAGGATCGCGCCCGGCGAGAGGGAAGGGGGTGTCCGCCTTCCTGCCTGGCGCCCACACCTCACCGCGCCACCTCGGACGCCAGGAAGCGTGACTCGCCGCGCACCGAACCCGTCGCGGTACGCGGATCCCCTCAGGATGCCGCGATTGCCTCCCCGTACGGCAGTCCAGGTCTACCCGTTGGACGTGCTCACTGCCAGTGCGGTCGGCCGCTCTGCATCGCGCAGTGCAACCGATTGCCGTGCGCATCCCGCGTGGTGAGACCCAGGTGGGCCTTCTTGCAGAACTGGCCGCGCTGGTAGTGGTTCCCGGACGGGGAGAGGATGACGCCGGCGGTGTCCGAGGCGTCCCCAGCGGAACCGGACGAGGACGACGATCCGCCGCCGGACCGCGATCCCGAATGGGACGAGGAGCCGGAGCCCGATCCGTGGCCGTAACTCCCCTTCCCCTCAGGGGAGTTCGTCACTGCTGCGGGTGTCGGGGGCGCGGGCGTGGCTGACGGTGACGGAGGCACGGTCGAAGGACTGGGGGAGGGGGAGGGCGACTCCGAGGCCGGCTCGGAGACCGACGCCGAGGGCAAGAGCGAAGTGGAGGGCGACGGATCCGCCTTGTCCCCGCCGCTGGCACTGGGCTGGCAACCGGTGAGGACGAGCAACGCCGTGGCCGCAACTGCTGCGGCGGACAGAGAGGCGCGGCGGCGGGCTCGGACACGTATCACAGAGGGACACATCCTGACGAAAGGAGAGAGAAGCGGTATGGACGCACGCTCAGTGCGCACCGAAGACCTTATGTCTGTATCTCCCCTGTAGTCGGATATGTGGCTGGAATAGGCTCCCCGTCCCGCCTTCGCCGCTGCCTGCTCGGCTAGCCCACGCTCAACACCCGCCCCGTCTCCCGGCCCTCGACGGAACGGACGTATGCCCGGGCGACCTTGGCCGCCGGGACCGGCTCGAATCCCGGGAAGAACGGCCCGTAGGACTCCGTCGATTCGGTGAGCAGCGTCGGGCTCACCGCGTTCACGCGTTGTGGCGCGATCTCGATGGCCGCCGCACGGACGAACGCCTCGACCGCACCGTTCGCCGCCGAGGCCGCGGCGCCGCCCGCGATGGGCTGCTGTGTCAGCACTCCCGTGACCAAGGTGAACGACCCCTGCGGTGCCACGTGCCGCACGCCCTGCCGCACCAACTCGATCTGGCTCAGCGCCTTGCCGCGCAGCGTGGCCACCATGTCGTCGGCGGTCAGCTCGCTGAACGGGGCGAACACCGCGTCACCCGCGGCACACACCACCGCGTCGATGCCGGTCACCTGCTCGTAGAGCCTCCCCACGGCCGCCGGATCGGCGATGTCGCACAGCTCGTCGCCACGGCTGCGCCCCACCGCGACCACCTCATGACCACGGCCGACCAACTCCGCACGCACCGCACCGCCCAGCGTGCCGAACGCACCCACCACAACAACCTTCATCACGACCACCCTCTCCCCGGAAGAAACCGGAGAGCTAGAGAACTGGAGAACCGCAGCTCCGGAGGTCAGGAACTCCAGAGAACCCGGACATGTCGCCGACGCTACGGCTCCTTGGCATGCCCCCGAAAATGCCCTCCGGTCAGGAACTATGCTTCCTAGGCATGGATGTGGAGCTGCGCCATCTGAAGGCCCTGGTCGCCATAGCCGAGGAGGGCACCATCACCGCCGCGGCGGCCCGGCTGCGCCTCACCCAACCCGCCCTCTCCCGCACCCTCGCGGCGCTCGAAGAACACCTCGGTGTCCGTCTCGTGGACCGGTCGTCCCGCCATCTGACCCTCACCCCCGCCGGACGGACCCTCCGGGAGCACGGGCAGGCCATCCTCGCCCATGTCGACGCAGCCCTCGCCGAGACCACCGCAGTCACTCGGCCGCTGCGCGTCGGCTACACCTGCGCGGTCCTCGGCGAACTCACCGTGCCGCTCCTGCGCTCCTGGCGGCGCACCCACCCACACGTCACCCTCGAACTGCGACGCGTGGACAGCCGCACCGCCGGCCTGGCCACCGGCGAGACCGACGTCGCCGTCCTCCGCACCCGGCCCGTCGACGCCCGGCTGCGCGCCGAAGCCCTCTACCTGGAGGAGCGTGTCGCCGCCCTGCCCGACGACCACGCCCTGGCCGGCCGCCCCGGCCTCACCCTCGCCGAACTCGCCGACGAGTCGCTCGTCGCCTGCCCCGAGGCCGGCGCCGCGAGCGTCGAACTGTGGCCCAGGGAACGGCGCCCGGAGAGCGTGCGGGTGGTCGACAACGTCGATGCCTGGCTGACCACCATCGCCGCCGGTGAGACCGTCGGCATCGCGGCGGCCGGCACGCGGGAGAGCCACCAGCACCCGGGCGTGGCCTACGTCCCGGTCACCGACGCCCCGGCCGCCACGGTCTACGTGGCGCACCCGGCGCAGCCCACGCACCCGCACACGACGGAATTCCTCGCGGCGGTGCGGGAGACGGTCAGTGTCTGAGGAGGAACGACCCCCGGCCCGGCCGCTTCCACAGGCGGCTTATTCGTTGGCGGGCCGGGCCAGACGGTTGGCAGGCTGAGGCCATGAACCCTCCGCCCGACGACCTTCCCAACCACTCCTGGCTCGGCAGCCGCATCGACGCCCGCCCGCTGTTCGCCCGGGAGCACGCGGCGTTGATGGCCACCCTGCGCGGACTGGAGCCGGCCGACTGGCGCAGGGAAGCCGTGCCCGGCTGGGACGTGCGCGACGTGGCCGCACACCTCCTCGGCGACTGCTACGGGCGCCTGAGCCGCGACCGTGACGGTCACCAGACCGGACCCGCCCTCGCGCCAGGGGAGACGCTGGAGGCGTTCATCCACCGCATCAACCAGGAGTGGGTCGACGCCCACCGCCGGGTCAGCCCCGCCGCGCTCACCGATGCCCTGGACCTCTTCGGCGCCCAGGTCACGCGCCTCTTCGAGGCCGCCGACCTCGACCAACCGTCGCTGGGAGTCTCCTGGGCCGGCGTCGATCCCGCTCCCATGTGGCTCGACTGCGCCCGCGAACTGACCGAGTTCTGGACCCACCGCCAACAGATCCGCCACGCCACCGGCCAGGCAACCGACCCCGCCCCAGGCACGCTGTCCGTGGTCCTGGACACCTTCCTGCGGGCCCTGCCCCACACCCTGCGCGAAACCCACGCCGCCGCCGACACCCAGATCCAGATCCACATCCCGGGCCCGGCCGGCGGCACTTGGACCGCCATCGCCCTCGCCACCCCAGGCCGCTGGTCCCTGGCCGAGCCTGACGCCGGATCGCCTGCCGCCCGCGTCACCCTGGACGCGGAGACCGCCTGGCGACTGTGCACCCGCGGGATCGAGCCCGCCACCGCACTGGCCCGCGCCCACGTGGACGGAGACCACCAACTGGCCGAAGCCGCCTGCCAGATCGTGTCCATCGTGTACTGATTCCGCGACCCGACCGACAGCGGCCCGGGCTTCCGTTCCGACCAGGGGCGAGCCCAAGGCCGGGCATCCGTGTCGACGCCCCTCCAACAGGCGTTACCCCTGCTCCCGCGGCAACAGCTCTCCTCCTTGATCTCGTAGCCGCACGGCGGTGGGGCTCGCCGTACCCGAACCGCGGCATCGGCGCCGCCAACAGTCCCTACTTGCAGCGAGCGGAGCGCGCCCATTTCGGGGCGCCTGGCAAGTAGAAGACGTGGCACGTGGAGACACCTCAGGCAGGTGCGGCCCCGACGGCAGCCCCCGAGTCCGCCGACCCCGATACCGGTCCCGACGTGGATGATTCGACCGGCGACGCGAGGCGTCCGTCCCGCGGCGCTCGCGCCGGGCAGTTGCCGGTTGTCTGCGCGGTCGCGGTCGGTGGGGGACTGGGCGCCGCCACCCGCTACGGGATGTCCTTGTGCCGGCCGCCGGCGCCTTCCCCTGGACGACCCTGGTGATCAACGTGTTGGGATGCACGGTGATCGGCGTCTTCATGGTCGCCATCACCGATGCCTGGTCCGTGCACCGGTTGGCGCGGCCGTTCTTCGGTACGGGTGTCCTGGGCGGCTTCACGACGTTCTCGACGCAACGTCGTCGGCAGTCTGATCCTGGGGCTCGTCACCGGTGCGGTGGCGGCCGGCGCGGGGACGACTCAGGTGCAGTTGCTCATCGGTACCGGGTTGTGCGGCGCGCCGACGACCTACTCCACCTTGTCGTACGAGACGTTGCGCCTGTCGCAGGACGGCGCGCGGCTCTTCGCGGTGGCCGACGTGGTGGGGAGCCTGACCGCCGGCCTGGGCGCGGCCTTCCTCGGGGCCGCGTTGGCGCAGGCGATCTGGGCGTGATGCGTCGGCGTACTGCTGCGTGAGCCTACTCCGCACCGGCCGCTGATCAGGGCGGCTCCGGAGCATCGCCGTCCCGGAGTCGCCCGGCGGCGAAATCGGCCAGTGCGGGCGGTAGTTGGGTGGACTCGTCGATGAGGGCGTCGGCGAGTTGTGGCTCGGTGAGGCCGGTGCAGTCACGGAGATCGGCCCCGGTGAGGTCGGCTCCCCGCAGAACCGCCTCTTCGAGCCCCGCGCCGCGCAGGTCTGCCTGGTGGAGTGCGGCGCCGTCGAGGCGGGCGCCGCGGAGCATGGCGTGCCTGAGGTCGGCGAAGTTGAGGATCGCGCCGTGGAGTCGGGCGCCACGCAGGTCGGCACGGCGCAGGTCGGCGTAGGTGAGGAAGGCCCGGTCCAGGCGCGGTGCGCCGTCGAACTCGAAGGCGCGCAGGAGGAGTCCGCACAGCACGGCGTCGCGGAGGTCGACTCTGCGCGGCTCATGCCGCTCCGGGCGGCGCGCGAGCACATCGATCGCTGCCTGGACGTCGGGCGGTGGCTGCGTTCCCCACACGGGCAGCGGTCGGTCGGCGTTCCGTTCCTCCGGCGGTCTGAGGTCTCGTGTGGGTGCCGGCTCGGGCTGCGTGCGGTTCCGTATGAACGCGGCCAGGACGCTGACGACGGCCGCGTGCTCCTGCGACGACTCCGACAGCACGTGTTCCAGGCCGTACACCCCGCCCAACCGCAGCTCCACCGTTTCCGAGGCCAGATGCTGAACGGCCGTACGGAAGCGCTCGGTTACCTGGCCGCGCCGGGAGAGCAGGTAGGTGCGCGCCGTGTAGACGAGGCCGGCGAAGACGGTCGCCCCCGTCGCCCCGGCGAGCACGGTCTGCCGGACCGTGTTCACCGCGTCGGCCCGCTCCTTGCCGTGCAGCGAGCGCACCGTGTCGCCCGCCACCAGCCAGGAGACCGGCCCCAACACCAGCAGCACGACACCCAGGACGGCCACCAAAACCACCCCGCCCCAGGCCACCGAGCGCCAACGGCGCCACCAGGCCCGCCAGCGGGCCCTCCCACCCCTGTCAGTGCTCACGTTTGCCCCTCCCCGCACACCGATGGCAGACCGCGAGGTCGTAGCTTACGGATCTTCACGTTGCGCCGAGCACGGCGCCGCCGCGTGCTGTCCCAACTGCCCCGAGTCCCCTCCTTACGCGACAGATCGGGCTGTATTCGTCGGATTGGGGTCGGCACACCAGCCACTCGCATCACGGACGAACCCGCACGGCCCTGCACGAGCGCCCGACCAATGCTCCACGCGCTCCCAGCGACATCCCCTCGGGTGACTTTGCGCGCTGCGCAAGCTCGCCACGATGAGAACGCAGTGATGGATCAACCAGAACTCATGAAGTCGCCTACTCTCAGGGAGAGTTACGATGCTCCGTCGAATTGCCGCCACAGCTCTCGCCGCAGCCGCCCTCACCGCGGGGACGGTGCTGTTCACGCCCAACGCCCAGGCAGCCGGCGGTTTGACCTGGACGATCACGGCGACCGGCGGCAAGTGCGTGGACGTGGAGGGCATGAGCAGCGCCAACGGCGCAACTGTCCAGCAGTACACCTGCAACTCCACCCCGGCGCAGAAGTTCTCCCTGCGCTATGTGAACGACGACGTGTTGGAGATCCGCACCTTCGCCAACAAGTGCATGGACGTCCAGAACCGCAGCAGTGCTGACGGCACGCGCATCCAGCAGTACGGCTGTAACGGCACTCCTGCCCAGAAGTTCACCCCACGACAGTTGGACACCCGCCCGGGCACCGCCCAGTTCGTCACCTTCGCCGGCAAGTGCCTCACCGCCGACGGCTCACCCCAGACCGAAGCCGCCCCGATGCGCCAGCAGCCCTGCGACGAGAACAACCCCGCCCAGCAGTTCCGCCTGACCCTTGGCTGATCAACACCGTCCTGGAGAAAGAGAGTGCGGCTGGCCGGATCCCGTTCCTCGCCGGGACGGGACCGGACAGGGCCGGGACGAGGAGGTCACCGGCCTGACGCGTCAGCTCTCTGCCGAGGGCGACATGACGGGGTCGCTGAAGGTGGAAAGGAGAGCGGGGAGGAAGCGTCGTTCCAGTTCGCCTGGCGGGTAGACCTCGGGTTCGACGTAGCTCTGGGCCTGTCCGCCTTCCCGGAGTGCCACGAGGAGGCGGACGAACCCGTCGATGTCGACGGTGAGTTGGCGTCCGAGACGAGTGGCGAGTTCGGTGACGGCCTCGGCGACGGCGGCGCGGGCCCGGGCGTCGTGCTCGGCCAACTTCCGTGCCGCCTCGGGCGTCCGGATGGCGTGCAGGGTGAACTCGGTGGTCACCAGATACCAGGCACGCTCCTCGGCTTCGAGCTCGTCACGGGCCACGATCTGTGCGAAGCGTTCCACCGTGGGCTCGCCGGTGCCCATCTGGGCGACCAGTGTCCTCAGCCGCGCGGCGAGACGGTCGCTGTGCTCGTCGAACAGCGCGAAGAACAGCTCTTCCTTGCTGTCGAAGTTGGAGTAGAACGCGCCCCGGGTGTAGCCGGCGTGGGCGCAGATCTGCTCGATGGTGGCGGCATGGAAGCCCTGTTCGGCGAAGACCTCCAACGCGGCCCGCAGCAGCGCGGCCCGGGTCTGCGGCCGGCGCTTGGTGACTCCCTTGGGCATCGCGACCCTCTCTCCACTTCTCCGCTTCGCCGCCGTCTTCATGGTGCGCTGCGGTCTGCTGCTCGTCCGCTCGTTCGTTCACCGCCGTTCCGCTGCGCGTTCTGCTGCCTGTTCGGTGTTCCGGTGAGCGGGCACGGTGACCCGGCTGACCATACAACAGCGCATCCGATGCATTGATGCATCTGATACATGCAGGTATCTTCTTGCTCGTCGTCGAACTCCCCTCACCTCTGGAGGACTTCATGACCGCGTCCACGACCACCCCCACCACCGCAGGCGCTTCCGGCCCCACCCGCCTGGTCGGCCCCGCCCCTGGTGGAACCGGCCTGCCCACCCCTCCCGTCTTCGACTCCATCGAGGCCGAACGGCAGTACCGCAAGGAGCAACTCGCCGCCGGATTCCGCCTGTTCGGGAAGTTCGGGTTCTCCGAAGGCGTCGCCGGGCACATCACCGTGCGCGACCCCGAGCACCCGGACTGCTTCTGGGTCAACCCGTTCGGCATGAGCTTCCACCGGATCAAGGTCTCGGACCTGATCCTGGTCGACCACGAAGGCAACGTCCGGCACGGCGAACGGCCGGTGAACAAGGCCGCGTTCGTCATCCACTCCCAGGTCCACGCCGCCCGCCCCGACGTCCAGGCCGCCGCCCACGCCCACTCGCTGCACGGCAAGGCGTTCGCCAGCCTCGGCATCCCCCTCGCCCCCATCACCCAGGACGCCTGCGCCTTCTACGAGGACCACGCCCTCTACACCGACTACCGGGGCGTCGCCGACGAGATGGAAGAGGGCCGACGCATCGGGGCCGCCCTCGGCCCGCACAAGGCCGCCATCCTCGCCAACCACGGACTGCTCACCGTCGGCCGCACCGTCGCCGAGGCCGTCTGGTGGTTCGTCACCATGGAACGCTCCTGCCAGGCCCAACTCCTGGCGATGGCCGCCGGAAAACCACTGCACATCGACCACGAAACGGCCCTGAGGACCCGCGACCAACTCGGCACCCCGCTCGCGGGCTGGTTCCAGGCCCAACCGATGTGGGAGCAGATCACCGACGACGCACCGGACTTGTTCGACTGACACCCGCTGCGTGAGGTGCGTCGTCCCTGGACCAGGCAGGACGGCCATCCGACCGTGCGGTCCGGCAGTCATCTGCCCGGGCGCGAGAACCTGAGCACCCCACGATTGCACGGCCGACGATGGGACCGAGCAGCCGTGTACTTCCAGGAGAAGCCCAAATAGGACAGGCAATGTCCTCGCGGTTGGTGAAGATGGACGGCATGACAGCCGATCCTGGAGTGACCCGAGAAGCGAGAGACCCCGCTGCCCGTCTGCTGAGGCTGCTCTCGCTGCTGCAGCGCCCGCGCGAATGGACGGGTGCGGAACTGGCCGAGCGGTTGGGAGTCACCGCCCGCACCATCCGCCGCGACATCGAGCACCTGCGGGAGCTGGGCTATCCCGTCCAGGCCACCCAGGGCAACATCGGCGGCTACCGGCTCAGCGCGGGCACCGCGATGCCACCCCTGCTCCTCGACGACGACGAGGCCGTGGCCATCGCCATCGGACTGCGCGCGGCTGCGGTCGCCGCGGTCAGCGGCATCGAGGACGCCTCGCTCCGCGCCCTGGCCAAGTTGGAGCAGGTGCTGCCCTCCCGCCTGCGGCGCCGGGTGGCCCACCTCGCCGAGGCCGCCACCTTCCTGCCACAACCCGTCCAAGGGCCCGACACCGAGCTGTTGGCGGCCCTCGCCGCCGCCTGCGTGGCCCACGAGAAGATCCGCTTCGGCTACGCCCCGGCGCGCGGGGCGCCGACGCGACGACTGGCCGAGCCCAAGCGACTGGTGGCCGCCGGCCGACGCTGGTACCTCGTCGCGTACGACGTGGACCGCGCCGCTTGGCGCACCTTCCGCGTCGACCGGATCGACGCGCTGCACCGCACCGGCGCCCGCGTCCCCGAACGCGACCTGCCCGACGGCCAGGACGCCGCCACATACGTGGCCGACACCCTGGCCGCCGGCCCGGGCAACTGCCGCGCGGAGCTGATCGTCCACGCACCCTTCGAGCGCGCCACCGAGGGCGTGCCCGCCTCCCTCGGAGTCCTCGAACGGCTCGACGAGCACCGGTGCCGACTGCGCACGGCCGTCGATTCCCCCGAGTACCTGGCCTTCCGCATCGCCGCCCTACGCCTGGACTACACCCTCATCGGCCCGCCCGAGATCGCCCCGCATCTGCAACGGATCGCGGAGCGCGCCCTGCACGCGCTCCAAGACCAGGCACGGGGCGGCGACTGAACGAGCGGCCGTGCGGCGCGTCAGGCGGTATCGCCGTTGACCAGGCGGTCGACGTCGAGGGTGAGTTGGAGGGCGTCCAGCGCGCTTGCCGGCGCGATGGCGTTGTCGTCCTCATCGCGGAGGCAGGCCAGGACGTGGTCGATCATCGCGGTGTACGGGTCGGCGGGAGGCAGGCTCAACTCGTCTGCGCCACCGACGGTGTAGGCGGTGACGGTGCCGGTCGGCTTGCCGTCGAAGCCCATCGACGAGGCCGCGTCCACCACCCCGTCGCTGAACATGGCGGTGTAGCCGCCGCGGGCGCCCCACCCCATGGGCATCAGCGAGGAGACCGAGTCACGGGCGAACGCGCCGTCGAAGTGCAGGGTCGCCTCGATCGCGGCGCTGTCGGCGTCGCGAGCCACCGTGGCGACATCGATACTGCGGGGCCGACCGAGGGTGCGCGTGACGATGTCCATGTCGCTGTGCATGGCCTCCAACGGAAGTGTCCCGAGCCCCAGTGAGACGCCGGGCCACAGGTGCGCGGTCCAGTTCCAGAGGGTCAGTTGCTCCAGGCGGCCGTAGGTGCCTTCACGGACCGCGTCGAACAGGGCCTGGTTGGCCGGGACGAACCGCTCGAACATGTCCACGAACACCTGCCGGTCGCTGCGTTCGGCGGCCTCGACCACGCGCCGGGCGTCGTCCATGGTGCCCGCGAGCGGCAACTCGACCAGTGCGTGACTGTCGGCGTCCAGCGCCCGCAGCACGTACTCGGCGTGCAGCGGCACCGGCAGACAGACATCGACCAGATCGAAGTCGCCCTCGAACGCCCGGCCCGTATCGGTACACGCGGCGAACCCGAACTTCCCGGCGGCCTCGGCGGTCTTGTCCGGATTCCGGCCGAACATCACCACCTCGATATCTGGGTGCCTGGCGTACGCGGCGGCGTGTGCCTGCCCGAACCCGGTGCCCAGCAACGCGATCTTCATGTCGTTCCCCACTCTCCTCTTCGTGTGCTTCCTGTGCCTCGTGTGCGCGGTCAGATGGCCCGGGTCCGCGGGCAGGGATGCCCGCACCGCGGCCCACGCGCAGGTGCCGACCCGCGGGCGTTTGGGAGACCGTCAGGCGTGCTGTCCGTCGACGGGCGCGGAGAACAGGCCGAAGCGGTTGCCGCGCGGGTCGATGATGCGGGAGTAGACCAGCCCGTCGGGGTTGGTGTCCGGGCCGAACTCGACGGTGGCGCCCAGCTCGACGGCCTTGGCGGTGACGGAGGGGACATCGGTCACCAGGAAGTCGGGCATCAGGTAGTCGACGCCGTCCGCACCAAGGTCGTACATGCCGCCCGACGGCCACTGGTTGCCGGTGAAGACGTTGTAGTACCGCTTGCCCCCGGCGGTGTCGTCGAACGCGAACCGCCAGTCGAACGCCCGGCCGTAGAAGTCCTGCGTCGCCTCGGCGTCGGTGGTGCCGACCTCGAACCAGGCATAGGAGCCCGGCACCGGTCCGCCCAGCATCTCCCCCATCTGCTCCTGCCCCTGGTCGGCGAACTCCTTCAGCCGCGCGGGAGTTTGGTTGTTCTGGAACAGCGAGAACACATTGCCCCGAGGGTCCGCCAAGCGGGCGAAGACAGTCACATCGGCCACCTGCGCGGCCGGGACGATCACCCGGGCGCCCAGCTTCGCCAGCCGTTCCTGATCGGCGACCACGTCCGACGAGACGATCGAGACGTTCATCGCCTCCTCCGGGTGGTCGGCGTTCTCGTAGATCGCCCCCATCGGGAACGGCATGCCCGGCGCCATGATCCGCGTGTACCGGACCCCGCCCACCGACGAGTCCGCATCGACGGCGAACTCCCAGCCGAGCAGCGATCGGTAGAAGTCCTGCACGGCAGGACCGTCAGCGGTGCCGATCTCGAACCAGACGACGTTTCCCGGGTCCATGAAGCCCATGACGGCTCCTCCTCTTCCTCTTCAACGGGTCGCTCTTCGACAGGCGGTAGATGCGGTCGCATGCCTGTACGCCGCCGGTCGTCGCATGCGGTGGGTGATTGATCGGTCCCACGGGGCCGCCCCGGCGGACACTGCCCTGCCGGACCCCGACCCCGTGAGACGAGAAGTCCAATAGGTCGGCGAATGTCCCAACAGGCCCAACGACAGGGATCGTTCGCGCCGTCATCGCACCGCCGTTACGCGGTATCGCGCTATCTCCGTCGCGACCGGTCCCCCGTCACTGGGTGGACGCGACGTACCGGTCCGGCTCGGTGACTGCCTCCTCGGCCGGGGTGTCGTCGCCGTCCTCCCCGTCCCTGTTCCCCGCTCCGGCCGTGCGCGGTACCGCGTACAACAGCGCGAAGGCGGCGAGGAAGGCGCCGGCGACGTAGGGCAGGGTGTGCGCGAAGGCGTCCGGCATCCTCGCCGCCTGGGCGGCCGGGTCGCCGTCGCCGGTCAGACGGTTGAAGAAGATCACCGAGGAGAGTGCGGTGCCGACTGCCTGGCCGAGCTGGGTGGTGGTGTTGTTCAGGCCGGAGGCGGAACCGGCGTGCTGGTGCGGCACCTCGGAGAGGACGATGTCCGCCAGCGGCGCGACGATCAGGCCCATGCCGATGCCCATCGGCACCAGCGGCAACATTGTCTGCCACAGTGCGATGTCCGCGCCGTAGTGGCCGGTCAGCCACGTGAACAGGACCATCCCGGCCGCGGCGATCAGCGCACCGGCCTGGAGCACTCGACGGCCGAAGCGCGGCACCAATACCTGCATCGAGAGGCCGGCGCCGGCTATCAGCAGCAGGGAGAGCGGCAGTCCGGACAGGCCCGCCTTCAACGGCGAGTAACCCAGCCCCAGTTGGAGGTACAGCGTCCAGGCGAGGAAGAGCATCCCCGAGGCCAGCCCGAACAGTAGCTGTACGCCCAGGCCGCCGGTGAAGCTCCTGCGGGTGAACAGCGAGAGCACGACCAAGGGGGAGCCGCCGCGGGCGACCACTCGGCGCTCGTACGCGACGAACAGCACCAACACCGGCACCGAGGCCGCCAGCATCACGTACGTCCACACTGGCCAACCCAGCTCGCGGCCCTGGATCAACGGCAGGACCAGGAACAGCAGTCCGCACGTGGACAGCAGCATGCCGCCCACATCGAGGCCGGCCGCCCGCTCGGCCTTGGACTCACGGACCAGCAGTGTGCCGGCGATCAGGCCCAGCACGCCCAGCGGCAGGTTGACCAGGAAGATCGGCCGCCAGCCCAGCCCGAACACATCGCCCTCGACCAGCAGCGCACCCACCAACGGCCCCGCCAGCACGCCCAGCGAGCTGACTGCCCCGAAGATCCCGAAGACCTTGCCGCGCTCCTGCCTGGCGAAACTGACATGGATGATCGACAGCACCTGAGGCACCATCAGCGCGGCCGCCGCGCCCTGCACGATCCGGCCGACCAGCAGCAGCTCGGGGGAGCCGGCAACACCACACACCAGCGAGGTGAGGGTGAACCCGGCGACCCCGATGAGGAAGACCCGCTTGCGGCCGTAGAGGTCACCCAGGCGTCCGCCGGTGATCAGACCCAACGCGAAGGCCAGGGCGTACCCGCCGACCAGCCACTGGATCTGGGCGGTCGACGCCCCGGTGTCCTGTTGGATGTGGGGCACGGCGATATTGACCACGGTCACGTCCACCGCGTCCATGAAGGTCGCGACGAGGAGGACGACCAGCGCCAGCCAGCGGAGCGGATCTGCTTGGTCCCGTGGTGACTGCCTGCGGTCGGGTGGTGCCTGGCCGATCGATACGTGGGTGTGGTCTTGCGGAGTCTTGCCATCTGTCATGGCTTCGACGCTAAAGACCCAATAGGTCACCCGATGACCTCAATGCCGGACGATCAGGGGTGTGATCAGTGCCCTGACTGCCGGGGTGCCCTTCCCCGTGGAGAAGAGGGCGGCCGGTAGCGCCGGTAGGTTCGGCAACATCCGCTGCCTCCGCCTCGCCGCCGCGTTCCTCGCCCGACCGCGAGGTCACACGTCACCGATCACGGTGGTCAAGCCCACCGCCGCCGCCCCCACGGGGCGGGAAGCCCGCGCTGTCGCCGCCGACGCGGCCCCCGCCCGGCCACACTGACTGTCAGACCGACTCGGCCGTGAGGGCGGCGAGTTCGCCCAGGACGCGGGCCGCCGGGGCCGGGTCGACCAACCACTTCAGGTGGCTGCCGGCCAGGGTGCGGACGTCGTACGGGTTGTCCGGCGTCAGCGCGTTGCCCTCGCGGATCAGCCGGTCCTGGAGCGCGAGCGTCAGGCTTGCGTCATCGGTCAGACGGACATAGGTCTTCGGGACGCGGCCCCAGGTCGCGGCCTGTGCGCGGTCGCTGGAGGTACCGCCGTCGAGGTTCTCGTCGGGCTGGAAGGTGTTGAGGAAGGTCAGGAACTCCTCGTCGGTGCCGTCGGCGAAGAAGGCCGCCTTGAACGCCGCGAGGGCTTCCGGATCGGCGGTGCGGAAGTTGAAGCGCAGCAGGCCGAGTTCGGCCGGATTCCCGACCATCGACGGCGCGAGCGGGACGCCGTCGTATGTGGCCATCTCCGGCTCGGCGTAGTAGTCGTTGACGTCGAGATCGACCGGACACCAGGCCGAGACGTAGACGAGGCGGTCGATCAGGTCCGGGCGCGCGTTGGCCGCGGCGGTGGCCGTGATGCCGCCGCGACTGTGCGAGACGAGGATCACCGGGCCGTTCTCCTTGGCCCGTTCCAGGATGCCGATGAGGTGCCTGGCGTTGTCGGCCAGCGTGACGCCCTTGATCGAGCCGGGGGCAGTGGCGAGCGCTTCGAGATCCTGCGGTGCCTGGTACGCGCGCGAGTAGGTTGCCTGGAAACCGTGGCCGGGCAGGTCGATGGCGACCGAACGGTGCCCGAGAAGGCCGAGTTCGGCCTGGAGCGGCGCGAAGGAGAAGGAGTTCGCGAAGGCCCCGTGAACCAGTACGAACGTCGGCTGCATCTGTTCACTCACTCTCTGAAGTCTCGGCCGCATCGACGACGCATGCGGCCGAGGGGCAGTACGAACGGTTGTCCGCTCTCTCCGATCTCCGGGGAGATTACGCAGCGAAGATCATCGGGGCAACCGGTTTGGATCCGTGCGTTTGCGCCCTTCCCAGGCGCAGGCGGCGCCCCGCCGAGCACGGGATGACCGTGGGGATGACGATGGGAGCGGGGGAGCGAAGGAGAGCAAGGGGAGTGCCCTGATCCAACCGGCAGACAGGCAAGGCGGCGGACGGACATGGACGTCACGGTGCGGGAGGAGACCCCGTTCCGGTACCGCATCGAGCGGGAGGGCGCCATGCGCGTGCCCGGTGTCGTCTTCGCCAGCCGTGAGCTGCTGCCGCAGGCCGTAGGGGACCGGGCCCTGGAGCAGGTGGTGAACGTGGCGACGCTGCCCGGGATCGTCCGCGCCTCGTACGCCATGCCCGACGTGCACTGGGGGTACGGCTTTCCCATCGGCGGGGTCGCCGCCACGGACGTCGACGCCGGCGGCGTCGTCTCGCCGGGCGGGGTGGGGTTCGACATCTCCTGCGGCGTCCGACTGCTGGCCGCGGACATGGAACGGCCCGACCTGGCACCCCACTTGAAGGCGCTGATGGACATCCTCGGGGACACCGTTCCGCGCGGCGCGGGGCGCGGCGGACTGTGGAAGATGTCCGGACGCGCACAGATGGAGAAGCTGCTCGTCGGCGGCGCCCGATACGCGGTCGAAAACGGCCACGGCGTCCCGCGCGACCTGGAGCGCTGCGAGGACCACGGGGCGCTGACGGACGCAGACCCTAACCACGTCGGCCAACGCGCCATCGAGCGCGGACTGCAACAGGTCGGCAGCCTGGGCTCGGGGAACCACTTCCTCGAAGTCCAGGCAGTGGACCGGGTATACGACGCAAGCGCCGCGGCCGCCTTCGGCCTACGGGTCGGCCAGGTCTGCGTCATGATCCACTGCGGCTCCCGCGGCC
The DNA here is from genome assembly GCF_044769405.1 of Streptomyces sp. NPDC090442. Taxonomy (NCBI): domain Bacteria; kingdom Bacillati; phylum Actinomycetota; class Actinomycetes; order Kitasatosporales; family Streptomycetaceae; genus Streptomyces; species Streptomyces sp. NPDC090442. The sequence goes on along the minus strand of NZ_JBIVXW010000058.1, from coordinate 19,950 downwards.
TGGGCCACCAGGTGTGCACCGATCACGTCCGGGTCATGGAACAGTCACTGCGCGCGTACGGCATCAAGATCCCCGACCGCCAACTGGCCTGCGCACCCGTCGTCTCGCGATCCGGCCGCAACTACCTCGGGGCGATGGCCGCCGCAGCCAACTACGGCCGCGCCAACCGGCAACTGCTCACCCAGGCCGCACGCCGGGCCTTCGCCACAACCACCGGCGTCGACGTGGACCTGGTGTACGACGTCTCCCACAACATGGCCAAGGTCGAGACCCATGCCGTGGACGGTGAGCCGCGACGGCTGTGCGTCCACCGCAAGGGGGCCACCCTGGCTTTGCCTGCCGGCCACCCCAGCCTGTCGGGGGAACTCGCCGAGGCCGGCCAGCCCGTTCTCGTACCCGGCACCATGGGCACCGCCTCGTACGTCATGGTCGGCACGCCCGACAACGACGCGTTCTTCTCCGCCTGCCACGGCGCGGGACGGGTCTGGAGCCGGCACCGGGCGCTACGCGAGGTCCACGGAGAGCACTTGCGCAGCGTCCTGGAATCGCGCGGCATCGCGGTCCGGCCCTCGTCGTGGCGCGGCCTCGCCGAGGAGGCCCCCGCCGCCTACAAGGACGTCGACGCGGTCGCCACCGCCACCGAGGGCGCCGGGCTGGCCCGACTGGTAGCCCGACTGGTCCCGTTGGGCGTCGTCAAGGGCTGAGGCGATGAACGAGCGCCGCTCAGGCATAAGTTGACGGTCTGCCACGCGCCTCGGCTCGGGCCTCTAGCCAGCGGTCGTACCAGGCGCGGACTCGTCGAAGGGCGTCGAGTTGGTGGGCGCGCTCGTCGAGCCCATGGCCTTCGCGGGGATAGACGACGAACTCGTGCTCGACCCCGAAGTGGCGCAGGGCGCGATGGAAGTGGATCGCCTGGCCGAGCGGGACGTTGGTGTCCTCTTCGCCGTGCAGGATCAGCACCGGGGTGCGGATCCTGGAGGCGTAGGAGATCGGACTGTGCCGGTCGTGGACGTGCGGTCCCGGGCCCTCCCATCCGGTGCTGCCGCCGAGCGCCGCGTCGACGATGCCCCAGTCGCCAGTCCCGGCCTGCATGCCCCAGTCACTGATGCCCGCACCCATCACGGCGGCCTTGAACCGGTCCGTGTGGCCTATCGCCCAGGCAGCCAGGTAGCCCCCGTGGCTCCATCCGGAGATTCCCAGACGCTCGGGGTCGGCGACTCCCTGTGCCACCAGCAGGTCGATTCCGCTGAGAATGTCGGTCCACTCGTCGCCGCCGACCGCGCCCACGACCTCGGCGGCGAACGCGTGGCCGTGCCCCGAGCCGCCTCGGGGGTTGGGCAGGAAGACCGCGTACCCGGCGGTCGCCAGCCACTGGCCGCAATCGATCGCGTTGAGGGTGAACTCGTCGGCGTAGCGGAAGTAGGGGCCACCATGGACGATGGTGACGAGCGGAAACGGACCGTTGTCCCGAGTCCGCCCGGCAGGCAGGATCAGTAGGCCGTCCAACTGGGTTCCGTCGGATGCCTGGTAGCTGAGGCGCTCCTGGACACCCCAGCGGATCCTGCGCAGTTCCGGGCTGGTGTCGCTGAGCCTGGCCAGTGGTCCGCCGGTGGGGCCCGCATGGACGTTCTTGGGCTCGTACGCCGTGCTCGCCAGCAGGGCGACGGTTTCCCCGAATCGACTCGCGGTGAGTCCGGCGAGCATGCCGGGGGCGGAGGACAAGTGATGGAACTGCCATGAATCGGGGTGGAGTTGGTACAGTGCGGTGTCCAACCCGTCGGCGAACAGCGCAAGCGGCGGCCCGTCCGCGACCTGCACCAGCTCGGTCGGGCTGACGGACATGCCGACGGTGAGGTTGCGGTGTTCGACGGCCGGGCCGGTCGCCGGCGGGACCGTGTCCATCACGGCGAGCTCGCCGACCAGGTGACCGGGGGTCACTGCCAGGTGGGCCAGATGCCAGACACCGTTGTGGTTCCACCAGGCCGGGGATTGAGCCTCGATCCCGACCGGGCCCAGGTCGTGGACGGCTGCCGTGTTCGGGTCGACCACGTGCAGTTCCACCGTCGTGACGCCGGGGTCGAGTTCGGGGGTGGACCAGCTCAGCACCGCCAGCGGACCACCCCGTGGACGCTGGGCCAGCTCGACCACATGCCGGCCACCGAGGCCGTCCACGGTGCGGAGGACGCCGGTCTCCAGGTCGAGCAGGTGCAGGCGGGTGGCGGGAAGGTGCTGGCCCCAGATCCTGGCGTCGTCGCGCTCGGCTTCCCGGCGTTCGTCCTCGGCGGTGGGTTCGTCCTGGGCGAGCAGGGCGACGGTGCGGCCGTCGAAGAGCGGGCAGTGGTCGGAGATGCCGCCGCGCCAACTGGTCAACGTCTCGGCCTCGGCGGTGTCCACGCTGCCATCCAGGCGGATCCGTTGGAGTTGGGCGGTGCCCTGCTCCTCGCGGTCGGAGGTGAAGAAGACAGTGGCCGAGTCCGGCGCCCACTTCGGGGCGAGGTCGCGGGCCGTGCCGTCGGTCAGCCTGCGCGGGGGTGTACTGCCGTCGGCTGCGGTGACCCGGATCGACCCGTGCGGACGCCCGTCCCTTCCGCCGTTCGCGACCACTGCGTAGGCGACCAGGCGGCCGTCCGGCGAGATGGCCGGTGCCACGGCGGCGGCAACGTCCACCACCAGTTCGGCGGTGAGCGGGTCGGTCGGCTCGGGAGCCGGCTGCGGTGCGGGGTGCGGCATGCGGACTGCCCTTCGCTCGTCGGTACGGCAAGCGGACATCCTGTCGCACTATCGGGTCGGCGTCAGTCGGAACTCGGAGAACGAGCTGCACCAGAAGGCACGGCTCGACCAACTCCCAACTCACCAGCGATAGTTGAACCCATGTGGTGCCAGGCGATCTACGCGATCACACCTCGCCGCGGAGACGCATCCGTCCGTTGATCATGACGCGATGCGCGCCCTGGTGTTGCCGTGATCGGCGGCGCCGCGGGGCTGGCGCGATATGGCGATCCGGAGCGGGGCTTATTGAGGGGCCGCGCGGGTGGAGGAGCGGATCACCAATTCGGGCTCGAAGACGATGTGTTGGGGAAGCTCGGCGGACGGTTCGTCGCCCGCCATGCCGAGCAGCAACTCGACGGCGGTGCGGCCCAGTTGCTGGCGGGGCTGGGCAACGGTGGTCAGCGGGACGCTCGCGGTCGACGCGAAGGAGATGTCGTCGTACCCCACGACGGACAACTCGTCAGGCACTGCGATCCCGCGGTGCACGCACTCGTTGATAGCGCCGATGGCCAGCAGGTCGTTCGCGCAGAACAGCGCCGTGGGACGGCTGTCCGGCGGTCCCGCGAGGACGCGCGCGAGTCCTTCCGCACCACCTCGGGTCGACATGTCCGAGGTCTCGTGGACGTCCACCCGAAGGCCGCGACCGGCTGACCGTAGGCCGTACAGACGGTCGTTGACCTGCCGCAACGACAGGGGGCCACCGAGGAAGGCGACCCGCTCGTGGCCCGTGGCGGCAAGGAGCTCGCCGACCAGGCTCCCGCCGTGGATGTCGTTGACGGCGACGGACGCGTAGGGGGGCGCCGTGGTGACCCGGTCAACGAAGACGACCGGCGCCTGACGTCGTTGGGTGGCGAGGAGCTGAGTGCTGAGGTCCTCGTTCACCGGCGACAGAAGTATCCCCAGCACCCGCTGCTGTTCCATCAGCCGGAGGTGCCGCGCCTCCCGCTCCGGATCCCCGTTGCTGTTGCAGACGATGACCTGGGCGTCGTGCTGTTCGGCGGCCTCCTCCGCCCCCTTGACGAGGTCGGTGAAGAACGGGTTGGCGATGTCCAGGACGACGACTGCGATCGTCCGGCTGACGCCCGCCCGCAACTGCCGGGCAGGTTCGTTTCGAACGAAGCTCAGCTCCGCGATGGCCCGCTCCACCAGCGCACGCCGCTCCGGGCTGACCTGCTCCGGGCGATTGAGGACATTGCTGACGGTCCCCACCGAGACGCCGGCAAGACGCGCGACGTCCTTGATGCTGGCCATAGACCCTCCCGAAGTGTCCGTACCGACCCAGCGAGAGCCAGACGCCAGTGTGACACTGTACCCGTGGGCACGCCGACGGCGATCTTGCCGGCGTACCCACCGCAGGCACCGTTGGGTTCAGGTGGTGGCCGAAGTAGCGGGGCGCTGGGCCTGGTTCACCGGAAGCACCTCGCCGTACCGCTCGATCTCGATCTCCTCCAGCGTCTTGCCTTGCGTACGGGGAGTCCAGATCGCACCGACCAGCAGCGCCACGGCGAGCAGGACGATCATGACCGTTCCGACGGCGGGCACTCCCTGTGTGGCGAGCATGGTGGGGAAGAAGTAGCTGAGCAGCCCCACCGCCACCCGCGCGGCGAAGAACAGCACTCCTTGTGCGCTCGCCCGGTAAGGCGTGGCGAACAGCTCGCTGGTCCACAGGGAGTAGAACGCCTGCGCTCCGATGCCTGCGGAGATGCCCCAGGCCAGGGCGAACAGCAGCAGTACCGGCAGCGTGGCGTTGACGAACACCAACAGGATCCAGGCGAAGATCCCGAGCGCCGCGCCCACGATGTAGAGCAGGCGGCGACTGACGCGATCGCCGAGCCGCATGAAGCCGAAGTAGGTCGCCAGCACCGTGAAGGTCCACAGCAACACCTGCAGGAGGTTCTGCTGGGTCGCGCTCGTCACTCCGGCCGTCTCGTAGACGCGGGGCATGAAGATCCCCATCTGGCCCGCGACCACGCCCCAGAAGCCGTAGACACCGAACAGGAACAGCAGTGCCTTGACATTGGGACGTCGCGAGAGCAGCTCGCGCAGCCCGCGGCGCTGCCCGGTCGCCACGGTGTCCCGGCTCTGTTTCCACATCGCCGACTCCTGCAGGCCCTGGCGGATGTACCAGACGACGAATGCGACCACGAACAGGTGGAGGAAGATGATCCGGCTGCCCAGCAGGCCCAGGGGTGCCAGCACGATGGCCAAGGCGAAGCCCAGGACCGGCCCCATGGACCAGGCGAGCTGCGCGGTCCCCACATGCCTGGCCCGTTGTTTCGCCGGCGCTTCCTCGGCGATGTACGTCCACGAGGCGGGCACGCCCGCGCCGACCGCGATGCCGGTCAGGACGAACGCCACCAGCAGCATCCCGTAGCTCACGGCGAAGGCGGCCAGGAGCACACCGACCATGTACAGCATCAGGTCGTAGGTGTAGATGAACTTGCGCCCGAAGCGGTCGCAGAGAGGGCCGCCGATCGCGGCGCCGATCGCGGAGCCGAACGCATTCGCGCTGATGGCGGCCAGGAGGCCGATGGCGAAGTCGTCGACGCCGAATCGCTGCTGCCACAAGGTGAGGCTGGTGGCGATCGCGATGATCGAGCCCGCCTCGATGTAGTTGGACATCGCGACCGATATGGTCGCTTTCCAGCCGGTTGTCTCTTTGCTCCCTATTCGCATAGGTACGGCCTTTCTCGGGCGCGGCTTGAGGGGAGGGAGTGATGGTGAGCTTACGTCCGAACGGACATGAACGGACATGGGGAGCTGCGGGGCAGCCCCCGAGGCGTTCAGACCCGCACTTCGCGGAAGCCGACGCCCAGCAGGTTGGCCGCGGCGCGGTACTCCTCGACGCGGTGACCGGTCGACAGCGCCCAGTGATGGCCGATGCCGCTCGCACTCCAGGCGTCGACCCACTCACCGGGATCGCATCCGAAGTCCACCCGCGAGGTGGTGTTGCCGATCCGTAGCAGTGGTCCGGGGACGACCTGGCCCTCCGAGGCGATGAAGGTGTAGGACCCGTCGCGTTCCTGCCCGATGCCGAAGGTGGTCACCGGACCAGGCTCGACGTCGAATTCCACGGAGACGCCGAAGCCCCGCTTGCCGTGGTAGACGCCCAGCCCGCGCAGCAGCGGGGCCTGGGCGCTCAACGCGAGGTGCGCCGGCCCGTCGTGGCCCATCTCCACCACGTCGTCGGTGAAGTTGAGCGCCTGGATCTCCGTGAAGGAGCCCCCGGCGCCGAGGCGCTCGGCGATCAGCATCGCGATGCTGTTGCGCAGCTCGAACTCGCCGGCCATCGGGACGCCACGGGCCGTGAGGAGGGAACAGCCGAGGATCATCCCGGCGCCGAGACGCTCGTGGATCTCCCCTTCGAGGCCACGGTGGTAGTAGGCCATCGAGTCGAGTTCGAAGTCCGCCACGAGCCGGTCCAGGGCGACCGAGACCTTGGCTCCCCACGCCAGGTCGTCACTGTTCACCGACTCGGCGAACGAGAAGACCTGCCGCGCCAGGTCGATGCGCTCGGCCACCTCGGCCTCCGTGACGGCCTGCACGCGCACGCGCAGATCGTCGAACTCCAACACCTCGACATGAGAGCCGAATTGACTGGAGACAAGGGTCAGGTCGGTGGAAACGTCGAGCATTCCCGGGTAGAGGTGGCCCATCAGCCCGTGCCGGGCGTGACGCAGGGTCGCCCGGACGTGCGCGGCGGCGATCCACCGGTTGATCCGTGCCCACGCCCGCTCGTCCTTGAGATGGCCGGAGACCGAGCGGAACTCGATGCCCGCGCGACGGAAGGTACTGCCCACCTCGGGCACCGCGCACTGGCCGCAGTAGGCGAGCCACTGGCCCGTGTCGACGGTGTCGTGGTCCATCGCCTCCGTGGGCTGCAGGTCGATGACGAGCACCGGGGCGCCGGAGCGCTGGGCGACGGGAAGGACCATGGAAGCGGTGGCATAGGTCGTCAAGAAGACGACGATCAGGTCGGGATCGGCCGCCCGAAGCCTTTCCGCGGCCGTGGCGGCCTCCTGGGCGTCGGAGATGAATCCGACGTCGGTCACATCGGCGTCCAAAGCGTTGAACCGCTCCGTCACATAGCGGGTGGACTCCCGCAGCTGCGGGAGGAGATCGGGGAACTGCGGCCAGTAGGTGCCGAGTCCGCCGGCCACCAGGCCGATGCGGGTCCGGCGGCGCGGCTTGATCGGCGGCAGCGCGTTGATCAGCGTGCGCCTGTCCTCGGTGATGCGTCCTGGTTCAGTCATGGGTCCTACTTCGTCGGGGCGGTCGGGCGGCCTCGCGGGGGATTCGGATGCCGGCGCGGACACCGGCGGAGCCGCACATGCGCGGCTGTGGTGTGGGCACGTCTCCCGGGTGTCTTGATGCGCCGCGGGTGCGGCGGACCATGTCCTTGTTCCTTGAGGGCGACGCGCATCGCGGTGGCGCCGGGCTACGCGATGCGTGTGCGCGAGCGCTTCGGCGTCGGCAGAAGGACTCGGCACCGTGCCTGCCGGGCACCGGGCCCACGCGACGGCACGGCGATGCGTGCCCGTGCGTGGCCCGACGGGGTCGGCGAAGGCAGGGAGCGGGGAGGTAACGCCGTCATATCCGTGCCTCCTGACGATGTCATCGGGCCCCTGACCGGTGCGGCGGACGTGGGGCGAGGCGGCCGTGGGTGTCAGGCCAAGTGGAAGTACTGCGAGAGCCGTTCCAGGCCCTGATCCGGCCGACGATCGTCGGCCGCGGTGAAGAAGCGCGACATCTGGGCCTGCCACCGCTCGTTGACGTCCTCGGCGTCCATGCCTGCGAGTGAGGCGGCGAAGTCGTCACTCGTGACGACGCCCACCACCAGACCGTCCTCAGGCCGTACGAAGAGGGAGTAGTCCCGCCACCCGTGACGGGACAGGGCTTCCAGCATCTCCGGCCACACCTCGCGGTGAGCTTCGAGGTACTCCTCGACGCGTTCAGGCCGAAGGTGCATGAGGAAACAGACACGCTCGCTCATCAGGCACCTCCTTGATGGGGATGGCGCCGCCGTACGCCTCTCCAAGCTCAATGAAGCGTTTCAATGCGACTTGCCCGGACTGTGCCATGTGAGGAGCGGAACAGGCAAGGGTTGCTCGGCTTTTTCTGGTAGGGCGCTGCGGTAATGGATCTTAGATAGAGAAGAAATCCCTGGTCAGGAGCATTTCTTTCCAATTCGAGAGGCTGTGACCCTGCCGTCCGACTGTGCGCCTGACATCGATCCGACCCATTGACTGTCAGTCGAAAGGCGGCTTTGATACGTTTCAAATATTCGTCCCGCAAACCCGCCCTTCCTCTTGAGGTGATCATCGATGGCGCCACCTTCGGTCCTGGCCGCACTGTCGGAACAGTCGATCGAGCTGCCCAGCTGGGCCTTCGGTAACTCGGGTACCAGGTTCAAGGTCTTCCCCCAGCCGGGAGTCCCACGGAACCCCTTCGAGAAGGTGAGCGACGCGGCTCAGGTCCACCGCCTCACCGGTGTCGCTCCCCGGGTCTCCCTGCACATCCCGTGGGACATGGTCGACGACTTCGGCAAGCTGGCCGCGCACGCGGCCGACGAGGGGGTGAGCCTGGGAGCGGTCAACTCCAACCTGTTCCAGGACGAGGACTACAAGCTCGGGTCGCTCACCAACCGGGATCCGGACGTACGGCGCAAGGCGGTCGCACACCATCTGCGATGCATCGACGTGATGCGGGCCACCGGCTCCAAGGACCTCAAGATCTGGCTGCCCGACGGCTTGAACTACCCGGGCCAGGACGACATCCGCGACCGCCAGGAGCGCCTGGCGGAGTCACTGCAGCAGGTGTACGCGGGCCTCGATCCCGACCAGCGGATCATCCTTGAGTACAAGTTCTTCGAGCCGGCCTTCTACGCCACCGACATCCCCGACTGGGGCACTTCGCTGCTGCACTGCTTGGCGCTGGGCGACCAGGCCACCGTGGTGCTCGACACGGGACACCACGCACCCGGGACCAACATCGAGTTCATCGTCGCCCAACTGCTGCGCATAGGGAAACTCGGCGCCTTCGACTTCAACTCGCGCTTCTACGCCGACGACGACCTGATCGTCGGAGCCGCCGACCCGTTCCAGCTGTTCCGGATCATGTTCGAGATCGTGCGGGCCGACGCACTGCGGCCGGACTCGGGCGTCAACTTCATGCTGGACCAGTGCCACAACATCGAACCGAAGATCCCGGGACAGATCCGGTCCGTGATGAACATCCAAGAGGCCACCGCCAAGGCCCTGTTGGTCGACCGTGACGCCTTGTCAGCCGCGCAGCAGGCCGGAGACGTGCTCGGTGCGAACGCCGTCCTGATGGACGCCTACAACACGGACGTCCGCCCCCTGCTCGCCGAACTGCGCGCCGGCATGGGCCTGCCCGACGACCCGTACGCGGCGTATGCGGCCTCCGGCTACGCCGAGAAGATCGCCGCCGAACGCGTCGGTGGCGCACAGGCCGGCTGGGACGCCTGACCCCCACGCCACGACCAGGGCTACCGGCACAGGTAGCCCGCCCCTCCAGGGCTTTCAGCACCGAAAGTCCTGCACTCCCGGACTACCGGAAGGACGAAGTGCTGATGACCAACCCCGTGGTCGAGGAACTGCTGAGCCGCGGCAACCGGCTCGGCTCCGACCCTCGTAACACCAACTACGCCGGCGGCAACACCTCAGCCAAGGGACAGGAGGTCGACCCGGTCACCGGTCAGCCGATGGAGCTGATGTGGGTCAAGGGCTCCGGCGGCGACCTCGGCACGCTGACGGAGAGCGGCCTGGCCGTACTGCGACTGGACCGACTGCGCTCGCTGGTCGACGTCTACCCAGGCGTCGAGCGCGAGGACGAGATGGTCGCCGCCTTCGACTACTGCCTGCACGGCCGTGGCGGCGCCGCGCCGTCCATCGACACCGCCATGCACGCACTGGTGCGTACCGCGCACGTCGACCACCTGCACCCCGACTCCGGCATCGCGCTGGCGACCGCCGCCGACGGCGAGGCGCTCACCCGCGAGTGCTTCGGCGATCGCGTCGTCTGGGTGCCCTGGCGGCGACCCGGCTTCCAACTCGGCCTGGACATCGCCGAGATCGCAGAGAAGAACCCGCAAGCCATCGGCTGCATCCTGGGCGGACACGGCATCACCGCCTGGGGCAAGACGAGCGAGCAGTGCGAGGCCAACTCGCTGGAGATCATCCACAAGGCGGAGCGGTTCCTCGCCGAGCGCGGCACGTCAGAGCCGTTCGGCCCGGTGCTCTCCGGCTACGAGGCACTCCCCGAGAGCGAGCGGCGGCTCAAGGCGGCCGCCCTCGCTCCGGTGATCCGCGGACTGGCCTCGACCGACGAGCCACAGATCGGGCACTTCACCGACTCCAACGTCGTCCTCGACTTCCTCGCGTCGACCGAACATCCCCGGCTGGCCGCGCTCGGCACCTCCTGCCCCGACCATTTCCTGCGCACCAAGGTCCGCCCCCTGGTGGTCGATCTGCCCGCGAGCGCACCGGTCGAGCAGGTCATCGCCCGGCTCAGGGAACTGCACCAGGACTATCGCGCGGAGTACGCGGCCTACTACGACCGGCACGCCACCCAGGACAGTCCGCCGATGCGCGGCGCGGACCCGGCGATCGTGCTGGTACCCGGAGTGGGCATGTTCAGCTTCGGCCGGAACAAGCAGACCGCCAGGGTGGCCGGTGAGTTCTACGTCAACGCCATCAACGTGATGCACGGCGCCGAGGCCGTGTCCAGCTATGCGCCGATCGACGAGGCGGAGAAGTTCCGCATCGAGTACTGGGCGCTGGAGGAGGCCAAACTGCAGCGGATGCCCAAGCCCAGGCCACTGGCCGGGCGGATCGCACTGGTCACCGGCGCGGCGGGCGGCATCGGGAAGGCCATCGCCCACCGACTGGCCGCCGAGGGCGCCTGCGTCGTCGTCGCCGACATCGACCCGCTCAAGTCCGTTGAAGCGGCCGACGAAATCGGCTCGTCCGACGTCGCGTTCGGTGTGGCCGCCGATGTCAGCGACGCCGAGTCCGTGGCCGCCGCCTTCCGGGAGGCCGTGCGGGCATTCGGCGGGGTCGACCTGGTGGTCAACAACGCCGGGCTGTCGATCTCCAAGCCACTGCTGGAGACCACCGAGGCCGACTGGGACCTGCAACACGACGTGATGGCCAAGGGAAGCTTCCTGGTCTCCCGCGAGGCGGCCCGCGTCATGACCGAACAGGCAATGGGCGGCGACATCGTCTACATCGCCTCCAAGAACAGCGTCTTCGCCGGCCCGAACAACATCGCCTACTCCGCGACCAAGGCGGACCAGGCGCACCAAGTACGGCTACTGGCAGCGGAGTTGGGTGAGCACGGCATCCGCGTCAACGGCGTCAACCCCGACGGCGTGGTGCGCGGTTCCGGGATCTTCGCGGGCGGCTGGGGCGCACAGCGCGCCACGACCTACGGCATCGAGGAGTCGGAGCTCGGCGCCTTCTACGCCCGACGCACCCTGCTCAAGCGCGAGGTGCTGCCGGAACACGTCGCCAACGCGGTCTTCGCCCTGACCGGCGGCGACCTGACCCACACCACGGGTCTGCACATCCCGGTCGACGCCGGCGTCGCTGCGGCGTTCCTGCGCTGACGACACGTCAGCCCGGCCATGAGCCACCCCCGTTCACACCGCCACACGAGGTTCTCAGCGCCATGTCCACCACACCCACCGTCTTCGCCGCCGCGGACCTCGGTGCCACCAGCGGCCGGGTCGTCCTGGCTCGTGTCGGGCGTGACACGCTCGACACGAGCGAGGTGTACCGCTTCGCCAACACCCCGATCCGGCTGCCGAGCGGCCTGCACTGGGACATCCTCGCCCTCTACTGCGGCGTGCTGGACGGACTGCGCGACGCCGGCCGCGCAGCCGACCTCGCCTCGATCGGGATCGACAGTTGGGCCCTGGACTACGGCCTGCTCGATGCCAGCGGGGCCCTGCTCGGCAACCCGTTCCACTACCGCGACACACGCACCGACGGTGTGGCGGAGCGGGTGAGGCAGGACCTTCCCCCGCAGGAGCTCTACGCCACCACCGGCCTACAGCACCTGCCGTTCAACACCGTCTACCAGCTGGCAGCAGCGTCCGGCACACCACAGCTCGACGCGGCGCACACCCTGCTGCTCATCCCGGATCTGCTGACCCACTGGCTGACCGGCAGCATCGGAGCCGAAGTCACCAACGCCTCCACCACCGGCCTGTTCGACGCCCGCACCGGCGCCTGGTCCACGGACGTGCTGGACAGACTGGGCGTCGATGCCAGCCTGTTGCCACCACTGCGGCAACCAGGCGACCCGGCCGGAACGCTCCTGCCGCACCCCGCCTCCGCGACCGGTCTGCCCACGGGCACCCCCGTCACCGCGGTCGCCTCGCACGACACCGCCTCGGCCGTCGCCGCCGTTCCGTTGAGCGGCCAGACCGCCGCCTACATCTCCTGCGGCACATGGTCACTGGTCGGCCTGGAACTGGACACCCCGGTGCTGACGGAGGCATCGCGCGCGGCCAACTTCACCAACGAGCGCGGCGTCGACGGGACCGTGCGGTATCTGCGCAACGTGATGGGCCTGTGGCTGCTCAGCGAGAGCCAGCGGCACTGGGCGGCCAACGACATCCCCGCCGATCTGCCTGCCCTGCTGACCGAAGCGGCCCGCGCCGAACCCTTCGCCGCGCTCATCGACCCGGACGCGCCGGAGTTCCGCACACCCGGCGACATCCCCACCCGGATCGCCGACTTCTGCGTCCGTACGGGGCAGAGGCCACCAGCCGACCCGGGTGCCGTGGTGCGGTGCATCATGGAGAGCCTGGCGTTGGCACATCGCACCACACTCCGTCAGGCGGCAGCGCTGGCCGGACGGAACGTGGACGTCGTGCACCTGGTCGGCGGCGGCGCACACAACGAACTGCTGTGCCAACTGACCGCCGACGCCACCGGCCTACCCGTGCTGGCCGGCCCTACCGAGGCCACCGCCCTGGGGAACGTCCTGATCCAGGCGCGCGCCCAGGGCCTGGTCGGAGACCTCGCCGACATGCGACGCCTGGTCGCGGAGACCCAACAACTGCGACGCATCGAACCGAGCCGCGACGCCGGCCGCGAGCGCGCCTGGTCCGAGGCAGCCGCCCGAGTGGGTCTGGAATGAGCGTGACGCCCTACCCGGAACCCGGGAGCAGGCCCGGTTCCAGTGATGGTGCGCGGCTTCGCTCGACGGCCCAACTATCCGACCATGGTTACTTCGCAGCGCCTGTGACGCCGACTCCCTGAACGGGCACTGAGCCGGCAAGGCCGCCACAGTTGAAGCGGTGTGCGTTCCCCGACCGAGTGCCAGAAGGCGAGGAGCAGCGGACGTCAGGAACGAGCGGCCTCCGCCCGCAGGCAGGGCCGGAGTACACGAGAAGTCGCTGCTCGGTCACACGTCGAGCGTGACCGAGCAGCACCATCCGTCCGGCCCGCCCCCGCACGCCAACCCGTGCAGGGTGACCGCTTTCGGTGCGGCCCCGATCACCGGGAGCGACCCGATGTCTGTCATCGAGAGGAGGGCGCGCAGACCACCGCGGACCGGCGTCAGCTCCACCTCGACCGGCGCCTCGTTCTGCGTGTCGAGCCAGTAGACGACCTCTTCCAACAGGGTCACCAGCAGGTCCTCGTCCGTGTCTGCCAGCATCGTCACCTCTCGATGACGGACCCTCGCTGGGCCCGGCGCGGGCTTCGCGCCCGCCAGGTCCAGGAAGGACTCACAGACTCCCCGCACCGCCTGGGCCAGGCATACCTCACGGGTCGGACCCCACGCCTCGACCCGCAGGTCCGCGGTGTGCGGAACGCTACGGTGCCCGCCAGGCTGCGTGGAGTCGCTGGCCCCCCTCATGGTTGTGGGGCGTCATGTTCGACGTCGGGGCGTGGGGAGCCGGCGGCCCAGGCGAGGGCGTCGTCGAGTTCGTCGTAGGCGAAGCGGCGCACCTCGGACTGGACGAGGTGGTTGGCAAGCCGGGGCGCCAACGCGGCGACCTGGCCGTCCACCGCCAGCGCGATCCGCTCGACCTTCCGGTGATGACCGCGGACGCACCGCACATGGCGGAACAGGCTGGCGAGGTTCTCCCAACCGGGGAACCCGCGCGCATGGACCACGACCCCGGCCAACGTGTCGTGGCTCCGCAGCCAGTCGTCCGCGGTCGCCGCCAGCGCCTCGAAGTCCCGGCCACGCAGCGGCCGTTCGACCTCGACGAGGAGCACGCCCGTGTCAGGCAGCAGCCGATGGGACACCCCTGAACCGGCCGGCAGCGCCGCCAACCACGCCACGGCCTCCTCGCGCTCCTGCATGCCGAAGACATGCACGGGGCAGGGCATCAGGAAGCGCGCCAGGCGCGTCGTCTCCCGAATCCAGCCCGCATCGCTGACCACCGCGCAGCCGTCGCACAACCGCATCGCGGCCGGGGCGACCTTGAGGTCCTCCCAACCGGCGCCCGGTGTGAACGAACGGAACTCCGGCCCGATCTCGCACAGCACGCGCAGGCGTCGCCCCTCCCTGCGGGCCTCATCGACGAGCGGCTTCACCACCGCCTCGTAGTCACCCTTCGACACCGTGCCGATCGCCTGCACCACGTCGATGCCTGCGGGCGTGTCCTTGGCGTACTTCAGCATGGCGTTCCTCCCTCCGTGAGGGGCGGAGCTCATTCCCTACAGAGCCCCTACCGCCCATTATTTCGCGCGCGTGGAAAGTCGACATCGCACTGCGTGGACCGGTGTGATACCCACGGTGAGTTGGGTGCCCGCCCCGGTTCGACCCGGAGTGCGTCACCGCGCAGCATGGGAGCAGGGAGCGGAAGGCCGAGCAGTGCCGCCCTCCGCTCCCGTGAGGCCCTGGCCCTGGCGCCGTCGTGGATCGGAGCATCATGCAGCCGCCCGAACAGCTCCCGCGACCGGAGCCGCAGCTCCCCGACGATCTGCGGCAGCCGCAGGGTGCCGAGGGCGGCCGTTCCCAGGCGCAGCTCCAGGCACTGCTGGACGCGGTACTGGCCATCAGCCGGGAGTTGGAACTGCCGGCGGTGCTGCACCGGATCGTCACCACCGCCATGGACCTGGTCGACGCCCGCTACGGGGCGCTCGGAGTGCTGCACGAGTCCGGGGAGTACCTGGAGGAGTTCGTCGTCGCCGGCCTGTCGGAGGAGGAACGCACCGCCCTGGACGGTCTGGAGTTCCCACGCGGACGCGGACTGCTCGGCCACCTCATCCGCCACCCCGAACCGCTTCGCGTCGACGAGATCGGCTCCCACCCGACCGCAGTCGGCTTCCCGCCCCACCACCCGCACATGAGCACCCTGCTCGGCGTCGCCGTCAGCGTACGCGGCCGGATCTACGGCGACCTGTACCTGACCGAACGCCGCGACGGCCAACCCTTCGACCGCGCCGACCAGGAGGTCGTCGTCGCGCTCGCCGGGGCCGCCGGCATCGCCATCGACAACGCCCGCCTGTTCGAGCAGGTCCGCGACAGCGCCGAGCAGTTCCAACGCCTCCTGCTGCCCACCCTGCCCGACCTCACGCCGTTCACTGCCGCGGCCGTCTACCGACCCGCCGCCGCACCCGCCCACCTCGGCGGAGACTGGTACGACGCCGCCTGGCTCCCCGACGGCGCCGTCGGCATCGTCATCGGCGACGTGGTCGGCCACGACCTGCACGCCGCGGCAGCCATGGCAGCCACCCGCAACATGCTGCGCGCCCTGCTGTACGACCGCTGCACCCCACCGAGCGCCATCCTCACCCGGCTCGACCGCACCCTCCACGCCATCACCGACACCCCGGTCACCACCGCCTGCCTGGCCCGCATCGAACCCGCCGGCGACGACTGGCAGTTGCACTGGTCCACCGCGGGCCACCTCCCACCCCTACTGATCACCCCCGACGGCGGAGCCGCATACCTGCACGCCGACCCAGGCATCCCCCTCGGCGTCGACCCCGCCCACCCCCGCTCCGACCACACCCACCCCCTCCCCGCGCGCGTCACCGTCGTCTTCTTCACCGACGGACTGATCGAACACCCCGCCCACCACATCAACCAGGACCTCAACGCCCTCCTCCAACTCGCCACCGAACACGCCGAAGCACCCCTGGACGACCTCGTCCAGGCACTGGTCGACCACCACCCCAGCGACGGCCACGACGACATGGCCCTCCTCGCCCTGCGCACCCCGGACACCCCACCGGGCCGCCGCGCAGGCTCATGACGACCATGGCCAGGCTGCAGATCTCCGGCGCGGAACTCGTCGTCCGCCTGACGTGGTGGGAAAAGGCGGTCGGACGCCACGGCACCGTGCGCGTGCCGTTGACGGCCGTGCGCCGGGTGGCGGTCGAACCCGACTGGTGGCGCGCCCTGCGCGGCCGGCGACGGCGCGGCCTGTGGATTCCCGACACGCTGTGCCTGGGCGTCCGGGACCACCCCGGCGGGCGGGACTTCGTCGTCATCCGACCGCGCAGTCCGGTCGTCTGCGTCGAACTGCGGACCGCCTCCGCACCGTTCAGCCTCCTCGCCGTCACCGTCGCGCACCCACAGGCCACGACAGAACGCCTTCGCCGCCAACTCCCGGACATCGACCCAGCGGACTGGCGCCAGGCAATCCCCGCACCGCCGGACGCGGCCTGAAGGGGGGAAGGTCAGCCGCGGCAGCCTCGCCCGGTGGCCGGACCGCGCGACCGCAGGTCGGGCGAAAACCGCCCACACCCGGCGAGTTGATCACTCCACGTCACCTGATATCGACTCCACGTCACTTGGTGTCGATTTGGCGAGATCCCAACCTCGACCTGCCCTTCGCCAGGGCACGCCACCCCAGGCCGTGCCCTACGATCCCGCCATGAACCAAAGGTTCGCTGTGACGGCCACCGTCCTGGCCGTACTCGCCACCGCCACAGGCTGCGCTGGGGACAAAGTGGCGGCCGAGTCTGCCGCATCCTCCGCCTCGTCCTCCGCGTCGCCTCCCGCCTCCCTGCCCTCGGCGCTGCACCACCACGAGTGGACCATCGCCCGGATGCTCGGCGCCCACGCGTTCCACCATCAGCGGGGCGTCTCCCATACCTCACCCCCGACGACGGTCAACGCCCGCGTCGGCGCGGTGTTCAGCCATAACGGGACCGGCGACCACTTCTGCACCGGAAGCGTCGTGGACAGCCCCAAGAAGACCATCGTCATCACCGCCGCGCACTGCATCCACACCGGCAAGGGCGGCAGCTACCAGTCCGACCTGGCCTTCGTCCCCGGATACCGCGACGGGAAGGACCCCAACGGGGTCTGGACGGTCAGCAAGATGATCGTCGACCCCCACTGGGCCCAGTCGTCCGACCCCGCCTACGACGTCGGCTTCGTCATCGTCGACAAGCTCAAGGGCAAGCGGATCGCCGACGTGTTGGGCGCCAACCGCTTCGCCTACAACGTCGGCTACGACAAGTTCGTGAAGATCACCGGCTACCCGGCCAGCGGCAATTCCCCCATCTCGTGCGCCAACAAGACCGTGGAGTTCCAGACCAATCAGATGAAGGTGGACTGCACCGGATACAGCGGCGGCACCAGCGGCAGCCCCTGGCTCACCAACTTCGACCGCACCACCCGCACCGGCGAGGTCATCGGCGTCATCGGCGGCTACCAGACCGGTGGCAGCACCGACGACACCTCCTACAGCTCGTACTTCAACGACGACATCAAGGCGCTGTACGACAAGGCGGTCAGCGCGGAGAGCTGACGCCCGCGGGCAGGAGGCGGGGGAGAATGCCGCGGTGGACCTCAACCTCAAGCTCGTACAGGCCCTGGTGACGGTGGTCGAAGAAGGCAGCATCACCAGGGCCGCCGCCCGCCTGCACCTGACGCAACAGGCGGTGAGCGGCCAGCTCCAACAACTGGAAAAACAGGTCGGGACGACCCTGCTGCTGCGCACCCCACTCGGGGTCACACCATCCGCCGCGGGACGCGAACTGGTCAAGCGGGGCTCGCGGTTGCTCGACCAGGCCGACACCATGCTGTCCGAGGTCCGGCTGATCGGCGCCGGCCGGACCGGCAGACTGCGGGTCGCCTTCAAGGCGCAGAGCACCGCACACTTCATGCCCAAGGTCGTGGCGGTACTCAAGAAGGAGGCGCCCGACGTCGAGGTCGACATGGTCTCGGTGTCGACCCTGGACGAGGAACTCGACGCACTGGCGGGCGGCCGGGCCGATGCGGCCTTCCTCTGGCTGCCGATCGGCGACGACCGCTTCACCGCCGCCGAGGTCCTGACCGAACAACGGGTCGTGGCACTACCGCCCGACCATCCGCTCGCCGACCGCGCCCACGTCACGCTCGCCGAACTGGCCGGGGAACCGGTCGTCGGCCCCCACGCCGTCATGCCGCCCGACGTGGTGCGCTGCTGGTTCATCGACCCGCGTCCCGACGGCTCGCCGGCCGTGTACGGACCGCAGGCCCGCACACCGGAGGAGTGCCTCCAACTCGTCGCCGCACGACGGGGCGTGTGGATCGCACCGGCCTCCAGCGCCCGGTACTTCGCCTTCCCCCGCCTGTCCTGGGTCCCGATCACGGACGCGGAACCCTTCCGCCTCGCCATCGCCTGGCCCAGACATCGCCAACCACCCCTGCTCGACAGCCTGCTGGACCACTGCCGGCGCTGGGCCCACGAGGGGAAGTGACCGGTCGCGCGGCACCCGCTCAGCGCGTGGTGAAACCACCGTTGAGGAAGAAGACCTGACCGTTGGCCCACCAACCGTCGGTGAGGAGGAACTTCACCCACGGCGCGATGTGCTCGATCTTGGTCAACTCGCCGTTCATCGCCTGGGACTTGAGATAGGCGACGGATTCGTCGGTCTCGGCCGGATAGAAGAACCCGGTGTCCATCGGCCCGGGCGCAAGGGTGTTGACGGAGACGTTCCGGCCGAACAACTCCTTTGACAGTGCGCGGGTGAAGTCCTCCACCGGCGCCTTACTGCCGGCGTAAACCGAGTAAAGGCCCGTGTAACCGGCCAACAACGACGTGACGACGGACAGGATCTTCCCACCGTCCGCTACTCGCTTCGCGGCCTCCTGCATCACGAAGAACGCCGCCTTGGAGTTCACCGCGAACATCCGGTCGTACTCCGCCGGCGTCACCTCGACGAGCGGCTTCTTGATGACCATGCCGGCCGTGTTGACGCTCGCGTACAGCGAGCCGAAGCGGTCTGCCACCTCGTCGAAGGCCCGCTTGACCTGATCAGGCTCGGTCAGATCGGCCTGGAGCGGGAACGCCTCACCGCCCCTGGACGTGATCGCGTCGACCACGGACCGCGCGTCGGCGGCGGACGAGTCGCTGTTGTAGTGCACCGCCACACGGGCACCCGCATCGGCCAGCGTGCGGCTGATCAACGCACCGAGATTGCGCGAGGCACCGCCGACGAAGACGGCCTTTCCTGCCAGCTTTCCTTCCGGACTCCCGTCCGGGGCGTGGGGAACGACGGTCGTCATAAAGCGACCCTCCTTGCGTGGTGGGGGAGTCGGGGAACGAGCAGTCGGCGGGTCAGGGCGCATGACACCCGGTTTCCGCGGCCGACGCCTCGATTCTGCGACAAGGCGAACTGGCCCGGGTAACAAGGATTTCCGGAGCGGTCACAGCAGAACGTTGTGGCCTACGCGGCCCCTCTCGCTGCACAGCCCGCAAGGCGCCACGGAAAAGCGCACGGATACACGATTGATACCAGGCTCAGCGGCGGCTGATACGCGCCTACAGCAGCGCGGAAACCCACCCCACCGACAGTGGACGGCGTCCCACTTCCTCTTCCCTTCCCCGGAGGCCGTCCCATGCCGCTGCGTCCGCTGCCGTTCCGCCCGCCGCCCGGCCGTCGGCTGCGGCACATGCTGTTGTGGATCATGCCCACGCTGCTGGCCATGGCCGTTGTCATCGCCGTGGCCGTCAACGGCGGCCTGCCCGGATTCATGACGGGCAGCCGGGCGGAGGCGGAACAGGCCGGCGCCGACTCCGTCCCCGACTTCGCCGCGGGGCTGCCCTGGCCGGACGAGGGCCAGACAAGCCTGGCAGTCCAGGGAGCCCAGGGAGTCGGTAACGGGTCGCCCCACGATTGATGATCTTGCTCACGGTTGGGGACATGGAGTGGTTTCTATGAGTTGTCTGGGTTGTGATGACTCATCAGGCTC
>NZ_JBIVXW010000057.1:0-61989 GCF_044769405.1 Streptomyces sp. NPDC090442 | reverse complement strand
GCCGCAGGGGGTCCCCCCGCGCCCTTAAGGCGTGGGGGAGTGCGTGCCAGACGCCGCGACGCCGCGGAGATCCGTCAGAAGCGCCCTAGCCCGTCCGGACCCGGTTCCGCGGGGCCGGGCCGAGCAGGAGGCCGCCCCGCCGCACCGCGCTGTCGGCGTACGCGGTCAGCAGCGCGGTGTGCTCCGGGGTCACCTCGGGCCGGCGCTCGGGCGGGAGACCGGCCGGGCCGACCGTGGACAGCGCGGCGGTCCGGACCCGGGCCGCGGCGGCCGGTCCGGAGCCCGGCGGCGGTGCCTGGTGCCGGCGGGCCGCGTCCTCGGCCTGGCGGCCCAACAGCAGGCAGTGGATCCATAGTTCGTCCGCGAAGGCGGCGCCGAACAGCCGGCCCACCTCCGCCGCGGCGTCCTCGGGCCGGTGCCGTCGCGCCACGTCCCGCACCCGGCCCTCGGTCAGGCCGGTGTCCGGCAGCGCCTCGGTCCACCGCGGGTGTCGGCGGGGATCGGCGTCGCGCTCGTGTCCCACCGGCCGCAGATAGCCCTCGCCGTACCGCATGTACGGCAGCCAGTCCAGTTCCTCCAGCACCCAGCCGCGCTCCAGGAGCGGGCGGGCGTCCGCGGCCCCGACCGGGCACACCGCGAGCCGGATCCCCTGCGCCGCATGGCCGTTGATGCTGCTCGTGCCGACGTGCTCGACCACGCTCGGCACCGCCAGCAGCGCGGACCGCCCGGTGGTGCGCAGGAACGCGGCCATCACCTCGTCGTCGTGGCGCTCGCCGGTCTCCGCGGCGAACGACCGGAACGCGTCCGCCGTGCCCACCGGCAGGCAGATGGCCAGCGTCGGCGCGAACTCCTCCGGCACCGCGCGCACCCAGCCCGCGCCGGCCAGCGCCGCCAGGCGGGCCGCGGCGCCGTTCCGGGCGTGCCAGTTGGTGTAGAAGATCAGCGCCTCGTCCGGGAACCGCGCCACCGATCCGGCCACCAGCGCCAGCAGTTCCGGCGGCCCGGCGACGTCGTCCTGGACGACCAGGTGGTGGTCGGCGCCCGCCGCCCGGGCCGCCCAGGCCACCAACGCGGTGCGCAGCGCCGACGGCGGCCCGTCCGGGTCCGGGTCGCGCGCCAGTCCGTCCAGGCCCAACCGGGCGGCCAGCGCCGCCGCTTGGGCCTCGCGCACCGGGTGCGTCATCACGGCCGAACTCAGGGACGTGGTGCTCACCGGGCCACCCACTCCTCATGTCGCGCGGTCATCGCCGTCGGGCCGCCTCATCGTGGCAGATCGCCGCGGCCCACCCGGCCCGCCCGCGGAGAGTGGCCGAATCCAGACGCCCGCGGCGGGAGTCTCCGCCCTACCCCGCCGCCACCAGGTCCTCGCACGCCACCGTGCGCGCACCGGCCGACCGGCCCTCGCCGTAGGCCCGCACGGTACGCGGTGGGCACCTGAGGCCGGTGGCGTCACCCATAGCCCCAGGGGGTATGGTCGGACCGCGTGGAGGCGCCGGGAGCACCGCGCCGACCTCCGCGGAAGGGAGGGGAGCGAGGTGAGCATGCCGTTGCCACGGAAGACGCGGGGCGGGACGCGACGCCGCGCCGCGCGGTCGCGCCGGGCCCCGTCGGGCCACCGCCGGCCGGCGGTCCTGCTCACCCTCCTGTGGCTGGTCGTCGCCGTGGCCTCGCACCACAGCCTGCCCGGCACCGCCCCGCAGAGGGCGGCGGCCATGTCCCACCCCGCGGCCATGGGGCAGGCCGCGGCGCAGCCGTCGGCCGCCGTACCCCGGCCCGCTTCCGCCGCCCCCGGACCCGACCACACGCACCCCGGTCACCCCCGGATCAGTCACGCGCAGTCCGAGCACGCCGACCACGGCGGCGCCCACTGCTCGTCCTACGACGTCCGGTCCGAGCAGTTCGTCCCCCCGCCGCCGCTCCTCGGCCACGCCCGCGCGCCCCAGCGCGCGACCGGCGCGCCGCCCGGGCACCACCAGACCAGCGGACTCTCCCCGCCCGACCCGGCATCCCTCTCCGTCCTGCGCAGATAGGCCGTCGGCCCTCCCCCACGGCCAATTCCCCCGCGGTGCACGGGCGTCGCGCCCTGTGGCACGCACGCCGCGCCGCGTACCCCTGCGTAAGGACACCTCCACATGAAGACGCTCAACCGACGCTCCGTCCTGCTGACCGGACTGGGCGCGGCCGGCGCCGGCCTGCTCGCGGCCTGCTCCGACGCCCCCCGGGCCGCCGGCCCCACCCTGCTCAGCCCGTCCGCGCCGGCGGTGGCCGAGGCCGAGAAGAAGCGCCGGTGCACCGGCGGCAAGGAACGCCGGGTCCGGCTCACCGCGACCGCCGGCACCGTGGACCTCGGCGCCGACAAGACGGTCCGGACCTGGAGCTTCGACGGACAACTGCCCGGCAGGGAGATCCGCTTGACCGCCGGTGACACCCTGGTCGCCGACCTCGCCAACCACCTGCCGACGAGCACCTCGGTCCACTGGCACGGCCTCGCACTGCGCAACGACATGGACGGCGTGCCGCCGGTCACCCAGCGCGCGGTGGCCCCCGGCGGCTCGTTCACCTACCGGTTCGTCACCGACACCCCGGGCACCTACTGGTTCCACCCGCACGTCGGCGTCCAGTTGGACCGCGGCCTGTACGGCCCGTTGATCGTCGAGGACCCGCACGAGCCGCTGCGCTACGACGACGAGTGGGTCGTGGTGCTCGACGACTGGCTCGACGGCGTCACCGGCACCCCGGACCAGGCACTCGCCACCCTGCGCCGGGGCATGGGCGGCTCCCCGTCGCACGGCGACGAGGGCCACGGCGGCGGGGACGGGAAGGGCGCGCACGGCGGCATGGACGGCATGCCCGGCATGGACATGGGCGACAAGGGCTCGGGCACGGGCGGCATGGACATGGACGACCCGTTCATGCTCATGGGGGCGACCAGCAAGCTGCTGGGCGGCGACGCCGGCGACGTGAAGTACCCGCACTATCTGGTCAACGGGCGGGTCCCGGCCGCACCGGCCACGTACCGCGGCAAGCCCGGCCGGAAACTGCGGCTGCGGATCATCAACGCCGGGGGCGACACCGCGTTCCGGGTCGCGCTCGGCGGCCACCGGCTGACGGTCACCCACACCGACGGATACCCGGTCGTGCACCAGCCGGCCGACGCCCTGTTGCTCGGCCCCGGCGAGCGCTACGACGCGCTGGTCACACTCGACGACGGCGTCTTCCCCCTGGTCGCCGTGGCCGAGGGCAAGGGCGCGGCCGGCCTGGCCCTGGTGCGCACCGGATCCGGCGACGCCCCCTCCGCCGACGTCCGCCCCAAGGAGCTCAACGGCCGGATACCGACCGCGACTTCGCTGCGCGCGGCCGACGACGTCCGGCTCACCTCCCGCAAGCCCGACGTCACCCACCGCATCGACCTGACCGGCTCGATGGCGAAGTACGACTGGGCGCTCGACGGCCGGCCGTTCGACATGAACCACGCGGACGCCCACCCCTACCCGGTGGAGTCCGGCCAGCGGGTCCGCCTCCGGTTCCGCAACACGACCGACATGTGGCACCCCATGCACGTGCACGGGCACACCTCCCAACTCGGCGCGTCCGGCCCGCGGAAGGACACCGTGATCGTCCTCCCCGGCGCCACGGTCACCTGCGACTTCGACGCGGACAATCCGGGCCGGTGGCTGCTGCACTGCCACAACGCGTACCACGGTGAGAGCGGCATGATGGGGCTGGTCGGCTACCGCGGCTGACCCGGCGGGCGGCGCGGGAAGCCGTGCCGCCCCACCCCGGGCGCCGCCCCGGACGGGCCACCGGTCAGCCGGCGCGCAGCGACCGGTCGACGCCGGCGGTGCCGCGCCGGGCCACGAAGCCGTCGGGGCGCACCGGCACCGGCGTGCAGTGCGCCAACCAGGCGGCGTACCGCGCCGGCGGCCCTCCGTGGTGCCTGGTGGTGCCCAGTCCGCCGCCCTTGAACAGCCAGCGCACCGGCTCGCCCCCGTCCCGCCCCTCGCGCTCCGTCGCGGGTCCCGGGCCCACCGCCCGGAACAGCCCCAGGGTGCGCGGACCGGTGCTCGCCCGCGGCACCGTCGCCGCGCTACTACGACGAGTTGGGGGTGCTGTCGGCGGCCGGGCGGCGGGGGAACGTGCGGTACTACGGCCGCGGGGAGTTGCGCCGGCTCGCCTCGCCCAACGGCTGCACCACCGGGGCCTGGTGAGCCTGGCCGACACCGCGGCGCTGGCCAGTGACGGTCCGACCGACGACCGGCCCTCGGGGCGCGAGGTGTTGACCGCCTCGATCGCGGCGATCGAGGACCGGATCGCCCATCTCCGGGCCGCCCAGGGCCTGTTGGAGCACCTACAGACCTGCCCGAAGGCCGATCCGGTGCGGGAGTGCGCGCCGCTGCGGGCGGAGCTCGACCGGGACGTGGCGGAGGGGTTGGCGGGGCTCAGCGCGCCCGACGGCCGCCCGTCCCGTCGCGCGGCGCCTCCCGTTCGCGCTCCGCGACCGCCGCGGTGAACGCCGACCAGTCGGTGCCGGCCAGCGGGGCGAGGACGGCGCGCCAGCCGTCGGCGGCGCCCGGTCCGGCCTGTTGGAGGGCGGCGTGGAACAGGTCGCGCTGCCGGGCGTGCAGGGTGCGTTCGAGGGCGGCACCGCGGTCGGTCAGGTGGAGTTCCTTGCGGCGGCGGTCGTTGGCGCCGGGGGCGACGCGGACCAGGTCCTCGGCGATCAGCCGGCGGAGCGGGCCGTTGATGGCCTGCTTGGTGAGGTCGAGGGTGTCGCAGAGTTCGCCGACGCTCATGCCGGGCGCGTAGGCGAGGAACGTGAGGATGCGGTGGTGGGCGCGGCCCATGCCGTGCTCGGCGAGGGCCTCGTCGGCGGCGCCGGTGAAGGCGCGGTAGGCGAAGTAGAAGAGCGTGAAGTCGCGGTCGAAGGCGTCCGGGCGAGAAGGGTCAAGCATGTTGACATATTACTCGGCACCCCGTTACGCTCGCCACTAAGGTCAATGACCTTGACCTATTTTCGAGTCGCGTTGCGGCCGGGCCCCGATCGGCGCTCCCGGCGCACCGCTGAACGCAAGAAAGGCCGGTGACCGCGGTGTCGGACATCACCGTTGGCGCATACCTCCTCCGCCGTCTGCGCGAGATGGACATCGAGCACGTCTTCGGCGTGCCGGGCGACTACAACCTCGGCTTCCTGGACCTGGTCGTCGACTTCCCCGGGCTGGAGTGGATCGGCACCTGCAACGAACTCGACGCCGGCTACGCGGCCGACGGCTACGGCCGGCTCCGCGGCGCGGCCGCCGTGGTGACCACCTTCGGCGTCGGCGAACTCTCCGCCGTCAACGCGATAGCGGGCTCCTACGCCGAGTCCGTCCCCGTCCTGGCGATCACGGGAATGCCCGCGACCGCGGTGGCGGCGGCCGGCACGCCTGTGCACCACACCCTCATGGACGGCGAGTACGACCACTTCGGCCGGATGTTCGCGGAGGTCACCGTGGCCCGCGCCACGCTGACCGCACAGAACGCCCCGGCCGAGATCGACCGGGTGCTGACCGCCCTGCGCCGGCACCGCAAGCCCGTCCACCTCAACCTCCCCACCGACGTGGTGCTGGCCGAGGTCCCCGAGCCCGCCGCGCCGCTGCCCCCCGCCGACGCCCCGACCGACCCCGCGCTGCTGCGCGCCTTCCGCGACGCCGCCGCGCGACTGCTCGGCGACGCCCGGACCGTGACGGTGCTCGCGGGCCACGAGGCGGACCGGCACGGGCTGCGCGCGCCGCTCGCCGGCCTGCTGGCGGCCGCCCCGGTGCGCGCCGCCGTGTACTCCACCGGCAAGGGCCTGGTGGACGAGGGCGCGCCGGGCTTCGCGGGCGTCTACACCGGCGAGTTCAGCGCCAAGCCGGCGCGGGTGGCGGTGGAGGACGCCGACTGCCTGGTCCTGGCCGGCGCCCCGGTCACCGACACCGTGACCGGGGGTTTCAGCCACCACTTCCCCACCGGCCGCACCATCGAGCTACGGCCCGACCGGGCCACCGTCGGCGGCGCGGAGTTCGCCGGCGTGACGATGACCGATGCGCTCGCGGCCCTCACCGAACTGGTCCGCGGCCTGGACCTGCCCGAGCCCGCGGGCTACGGCGACTCCCCCGTGCCCACCCCGGCGCGGCCGGACCGCGACCCCGCGGACGGCCCGCTCACCCAGGACGCGCTCTGGGCCGCCGTGGCGGAGTTCCTGCCGGCCGGCGGCGTGCTCGTGGCCGAGCAGGGCACCGCGTTCTTCGGCGCCCAGGAGCTCCCGCTGCCGCGCGACGCCCGGTTCGTCGGCCAGCCGATGTGGGGCTCGATCGGCTACACCCTCCCGGCCACCCTCGGCACCCAACTCGCCGCCCCCGACCGGCGGTCGGTCCTCGTCATCGGCGACGGCTCACTCCAACTGACCGCCCAGGAACTGGGTTCGATGGCCCGCTACGGCCTGACGCCGGTGGTCGTGGTCATCAACAACGACGGCTACACCGTCGAGCGCGCCATCCACGGCGCCACCGCTCCGTACAACGACATCGCCGCCTGGAACTACACCGCCCTGCCGGCCGCGTTCGGCGCCGGTGACCACTGCGTCACCCGGCGGGTCACCACCCCCGCGGAGCTGCTCGACGCGTTCCGCCTGGCCGCCGCCGCCCCGGACCGGATGGTACTGATCGAGGCCGTGCTGCCGCGCGACGACGCCCCCGAGCTGCTCACCGCCCTGGCCGGCCGATTCGCGGCGCAGAACGACTACGGGGATTGAAACCTCCCCTCCCCAACGGAGTCATAAAGGACGGGGCCTCCTGGCAGAAATCAGGTGAGGCAGGGACGGGGGTAGGGAGCCGCGTCACCGGCCCCCTACCCCTCCGGTCCGTCGTCCCCCGGCTCACCACCCCACCCCCCACTGTCAGTGGCCGGTGCTAGCGTGCGTCACAGCTCGACGATCGGAGGAGGAGAGATGTCGGACGCCACCGGCTCCCCGGCCCAAGCACCGCACCCCTTCGGGGAGTTCTCGCCGACCACCCTCGCGGACGTGCTGGGCCGCGCGCAGGTGATGGACGTCGGCATCCGCCCCCTGTGGCCGTCGGTCCCGCGGGTCGCCGGGCCCGCGTTCACGGTGCACTGCCCGCCCGGTGACAACCTCATGCTGCACGCCGCGATCCACCGCGCGGCACCGGGCTCGGTGATCGTCGTCGACTCCGGCGACCCCAACTACGCGCTGGCCGGCGGCAACGTCTGCGCCGTCGCCCAACGCCGGGGCATCGCCGCCTTCGTGGCCGACGGACTCATCCGCGACCTGGCCGAGGTCCGCGCGAGCGGCTTCCCGGTCTTCGCCCGCGGGGTCATCCCGATACCCGGCAGCAAGAAGGCCGTTGAGCCGCTCAACGTCCCGGTGCGGTGCGGCGGCGTGCCGGTCTCCGCCGGGGACGTGGTGGTCGCGGACGAGGAGGGCATCGTCGTGGTGCCCAAGGACCGACAGGACGAGGTGCTGGGCGCGGCCCGTGCGAAACAGGCCAAGGAGGACCGCGAGTCCCTCGATGACTGGGCGGCGGCGCACCGCGCCCGCGTCGACGCGGCCCTGCGCGAGGGCGGTTACGAGGGGTGAACGGGCGGACCGGCCGGGCACCGCGCGGTCATTGACCGGCCGCCCCCAACGCCCATGGCGCGACCGGGTCTTGCCGACGGCCACGCTCTGCGACATTCTCGAATCCCCGTTGCTGACGGGGGCGGTCCTGCCTCCTGGACGCCGCCGCCGACCGAGCACACGGTTCCCGCCGCGGAGCCCGGGCCGGCGCGTCGGGAAACCCTAGGCCGGAAGGCCGACGCGAAGATCCGTTCACGGGCGGTGCCTGCGGTGGGACGGCGTGGCAAGAGTGGGTGGGGCATCCGTCCGACCCGCTGACTGAACTGCCCGGAGGCTGACGGTGGACACCCAGAACCCGATCGACCACCCCGACCTGTCCGACGTCGCGGCCCACGCGGCGGCGGCCCACCTGATCGAACAGTCGCTGGGGCACTTGTACTCCGCGGCGTTGCGGACGGCCGTCCTCCATCACCTGGCCGACCATGTGGCGGGCGGCCCCCGCACCGCCAGCGAACTCGCCCGCCGCACCGGCACCGACGCCGGCGCCCTCCGGCGCACGCTGCGTTACCTCGCCACCCGTGGGGTCTTCCGCGAGGACGACAACGGGGCCTTCCACCTCACGCCGGCCGGGCAGTTCCTGCGCACCGGGGTGCCCGGCTCGCTGCGCGACGCGGTGCTGATGCTCACCGACGACATCTTCGTGCGCTCTTCGGGGGCGCTCGACGAGACCGTGCGGACCGGCGTGCCCGCCTTCCCGAAGGTCTTCGGCGCCCCGTTCTTCGAGTACCTCCAGGGAGACGACGCCACCCGGGCGCTCTTCGACACCGGCATGGCCGCCTTCTCCGAGCCGCTCGACGACCTGGTGGCGGGCGCCTACCCGTTCCCGGAGCACGGCATCGTGGTCGATGTCGGCGGCGGGCGGGGCGGGCTGCTGCGGCACGTCCTGCTGCGGCACCCGGGCCTGTCCGGGGTGCTGTTCGACCAGGCCCCCGCGCTGCGCGAACACGTCCTGGAGGGCGTCGAATTGGCCGGGCGGTGGCGCGCCGAACCGGGCGACTTCTTCACGGCCGTGCCGGACGGCGGCGACGTCTACGTCCTCAAGCACGTGCTGCACGACTGGGACGACGCGGCGGCGGTGCTCATCCTGAGCGCCTGCCGGCGCGGCCTGGCCCCCGAGGGCAGGGTCCTGGTCGTCGACTCGGTGCCGGAGCCGGGCAACGCCCCGCACCCGGGCAAGACCCTGGACGTGGCGATGATGACGCTGGTGACGGGCCGGGCGCGCGGGCCGAAGGAGCTGGACGTCCTCTTCGCGCGGGCCGGTCTGCGCCGCTCCCGGATCCTGCCGACGCCCACCTTCGCCTCGATAGTGGAGGCGGTCGCGGCCTAACAGCCGCCCGCCTCGCCCCCGTTCACCCCCGCCACGGGTGCCGCCGCCACCGACGGCGGTGGCACCGATCGCGGTGACACCGCCCCGGTCGCCCCGGGGCCCGCCGGAACCGGAACGCCCGCACCGGCGACGCCGGTCTCGACGACAGCCCCCTCGACGACGCCCGCCTCCCCCGTACCCGCTTCTCCCGCGCCCGCCTCCGGAACGTCCACTTCCGGGGCCGCCGGCAGGGAGACGACCATGGTGAGCCCGCCGCCGGGGGTCTCCTCCGGGGTCAGTGTGCCGCCCATCGCCTCCGTGAGGCCGCGGGAGAGCGCCAGGCCGAGCCCCAGGCCGGTGGTGTTGTCGGTGTCGCCGAGCCGCTGGAACGGCTCGAACGCCCGCTCCCGGTCGTCGAGTTGGATGCCGGGCCCGCGGTCGATGATGCGCAGCTCGACGCGGCCGGCGAGCGCGCTGGCGCCGATCGTGACCGGCCGGCCGGCGGGCGAGTGACGGACCGCGTTGGACACCAGGTTGGCGATGACCCGCTCCAACAGGGGCGGATCCGCCAGCACATCGGGGGCGCGCTCCAGCCCGTGGGACACCACCCGCCCGGGCGCCTGCGGCGGCGATCCGGGCAGGGTGTCCAGCGCGACGGGCAGCACCTCGGTGAACGCGACGGGTTCCAGGTGCAGGGTCAGCGCCCCGGCCTGGAGTCTGCTCAGGTCCAGCAGGTTGTCGACCAGGCGGCTGAGCTTGGCGAGGGATTCCTCGGCGGTGGCGAGGAGTTCCTCGCGGTCCTCCGGCGAGAAGTCCACCTCGCGGCTGCGCAACGAGCTGATCGCCGCCCAGCTTCCGGCCAGCGGTGTGCGCAGGTCGTGGCCCACCGCGGCGAGCAGCGCGGTGCGCATCCGGTTGGCGGCCTTGACCGGTTCGACCTCGGCGGCGGCCTCGGCGAGCCGGGCCCGCTCGACGGCCGCGGTCAGATGCGCGGCGAAGGCGGTGAGCACCCGGTGTTCGGAGGCCGGCAGGCGGCGCCCGATCAGCACCAGCACGCTGTCGTCCCCTATGGGGACCTCGGTCCGATGGTCCACACCCGGGTCGCCGGCGGCACCCACGGCATGCACCACCGCACCGACGCCCCCGCCGGCGCCGTCCCCACCCGTCGCCGGCCGCCACGGCTCCGACGCGTCGGCGCGCGGCCGCAGTTCGATGCGGTCCATGCCGAAGGTCTCGCGGGTGCGCTCCAACAGCTCGGGCACCGCCCGGTCCCCGCGTAGGATGCCGCCGGCCAACGAGGTCAGCGTCTCGGCCTCGGCGGTCGCCCGGGCCGCCCGCCGCCCCAGGCGCAGCGAACGGTCCACGATGGCGGCGACGGTCACCGCGACGGTGGTGAACGCGGTCTGCGCGACCACGATGTTGGCCTCGGCGAAGGTGAACTCGCCGATCGGCGGGATGAAGTAGTAGTTCAGCAGCAGCGACGTCGTCACCGAGGCGAGCAGCGCGGAGACCACCCCGCCGATGCAGGCCACGCCGAGCACCGTCAGCAGGAACAGCAGCGCCTCGCTGGTGAGGTTGAGCGACAGCGGGGCCGAGACGCCGCGCAGCACCAGCGTCAGCAGGATGGGCAGTACGAGTCCGACGATCGGGCCGGCCGCCCGGCGGGTGCGCGGCAGGCCGCTGCCGGGGATGACCCAGGTGCGGCCGTGGCCGACGTACTCGTGGCTGACGGTGTGGACGTCGATGTCCCCGGACCGTTCGACGACGGTCTCCCCCACGCCGCGCGGGGCCAACAGCCGCCGCAGCCGGCCGCGGCGGCTGGCACCGACGACGAGTTGGGTGGCGTTCTGGGCACTGGCGAAGTCCAGCAGCGCGGCCGGGACGTCGTCGCCGACCACCGCGTGGTAGGTGCCGCCCAGGCTCTCGGTGAGCCGTCGTTGGCCGGCCAGTGCGGCGGGCGAGGCGCCGGCCAGGCCGTCGCTGCGGGTGATGTGGACGGCCAGCAGGTCGCCGGCGGAGCGGTCCACGATCCGGGCGGCGCGGCGGATCAGGGTCGTGCCCTCCGGCCCGCCGGTGAGCGCCACCACCACCCGCTCGCGGGTCTCCCACACCGGCCCGATCCGGTGCTCGCTGCGGTACTTGCGCAGCGCCTCGTCCACCCGGCCCGCGACCCACAGCAGCGCCAACTCGCGCAGGGCGCTGAGGTTCCCCAGCCGGAAGTAGTGCGACAGCGCGGCGTCGACCTTCTCCGGCGGGTAGATGTTGCCGTGCGCCATCCGGCGCCGCAGGCCCTCGGCCGGCAGGTCGACCAGCTCGATCTGGTCGGCGCGGCGCACCACTTCGTCGGGCACGGTCTCGTACTGCGGCACTCCGGTGATCTTCTCCACGACGTCGGTGAGCGACTCCAGGTGTTGGATGTTGAGGGTGGCCACCACGTCGATGCCGGCGCCGAGCAGTTCCTCGATGTCCTGCCAGCGCTTGGTGTTCCGGCAGCCGGGCGGGTTGGTGTGGGCCAGTTCGTCGATCAGCACCACCTCGGGGCGCCGCCTGAGCACCTGGTCCAGGTCGAGTTCGGCGAACTCCACACCGCGGTGCCGGCGGACCGTCCGCGGCAGCAGGGTCAGCCCCTGGAGCATCGCTTCGGTGGCGGGCCGGCCGTGGCACTCGGCGAAGGCCACCACCACGTCCGTGCCGCGCACGGTCCGCCGGCGTCCCTCGTCCAACATCCGGTAGGTCTTGCCCACCCCGGGGGCGGCCCCGAGAAAGACCTTCAGCCGGCCGGGACACCGCCGCCCCGGCCCCGCGGTCCCCTCGCTGCCCCACTTCATGACGCACTCCCTTCCGGTACGACAGCGCGCCGGGCGGCGCCGCGGGAAGTGCCTCCCCGCGGTCTGTCACCGGCCGGCGCGCGGACCTCGTCTTCCGGGTCCTGCGAGCATCGTCACCGCCCGCCCGGGCGAACCGCCTCGCGCGGCCCGGACGTTGACGCAACTCTGACCCGGCGGGACGGCGGAAGATCGGATCGGCGGGCGATACTCGACGGATGATCTCCCTCTACCGCAGCGCATCGGGCCGGGAGCGCGTCCGGCGCTGGTGCCTGGACCAACTGGATGCCTGGCCGGTGCCGCACGAGCGGGCGACCGTCACCGCCCAGGGAGCCCTGACCCACGTGGTGGCGGCCGGCTCCGGCGCCACGACGGTGGTGTGCGTGCCGGGCACCAACTTCTGCGCCGCCGCGTGCCTGCCGCTGGCCACGGCCCTGGTGTCGGCGGGCCACCGGGTCATCCTCCTCGACGTCCCGGGGCAGCCCGGTCTGAGCACGGGCGAACGGGGGCTCGCCGGCGGTCGGTTGGCGTGGTACGGCGCCTGGCTGGACGAGACGCTCGACGAGCTCGCCGCCGGGCCGGTGACGGTGCTGGGCCACTCCTTCGGCGCCGCCATCGCGCTGTCCGCCGCCTCCTGGTCCGTCGACCAGCTCGTGCTGCTCTCTCCCGGTGGGCTGACCCGACTGCGCCTGACGCCCGGTGTGTTGGCCGCCTCGGCCGCCTGGTTCTTCCGCCCCGCACCCCGGCACAGTGACCGGCTGCTGCGCACCATGCACGCGCCCGGCCACCACCCGCGCCCGGAACTGGTGGAGTGGATGACCCTGGTCGCCCGCCACACCCGCTCCGGCGGGGCACCGGGCCTGGCCACCCTGCCCGCGCGTCCGGTGCCGCGCCGGGTCGTCACCGGCGCGCACGACACCTTCCTCCCGCCGCGCCGCCTCGGCCCGGCGGTGCGCAGCGCCCTCGACACGGACCTGGAGGTCCTCCCGGACGCCGGCCACCTGCTGCTGGACGAGCAACCCGCCTATGCCGCCTCGCTGGTGGACGAGCCGGTCTGAGCCTGCCTCATACGGGACGGCGCGGGCCGGCCGGTCAGCCTCGCGCGCCCGGTCCCGCCCCGGCGGACTCCGGCGCGCACCGGTAGAGCCGGTACGCCTGCCCCGGGACGGGGGTGCAATGCCCGCGCACCCACGGGCCGATGGCGCGGCCCGGGTCGGTCGCCGGGCCGCCGAGGACGACGTACCGCAGTTGCCCGGTGGCGACGAGGTGCCGGAAGCCGGCGGCGGTGGGCGTGGGCGCGGTGCCGGTGAAGCCGCCCATGGGGAGCACCGCGGCGCCGGCGTGGAGGATGTACGGGGAGGCGGTGCGCCAACTGGTCGTGGCGAACAGGAAGGCGGCGCCGTCCCGGTGGGCGCGGGTGTAGTCGAGGAGCCGCCGCTGCGCGGGGCTGAGCGCCGTCCCGTCGTAGGCCCGGTCGGCGGCCTGGTGGCCCGTGTGACCGCCCTTCCCGGGCGGCTTCGGGTGGTGGGCGACGGCGCGGTGCCGGTTGACCACGGGCCCGGTGGAGCCCATGCCGGAGTGGCCGTAGGCCGGGTCGAGGACCGACGACGCCCAGGCGGCGGACGGCAGGAGCATGGCCACCAGCCCGGCACCGAGACCGACAAGCGCGGTCCGTCGCCGGGCCGTTCGGCCGCCGGCGCGGGCGACGGACCCGGAGTCCACGGCCGCCCCGGAGCCAGTGACCGGTCCACCGCCGACGGCTCCCCGCGAGCGGGCGGCCGAGCGCCCCCGCGCCAGCAGCGCCAGCGCGACCACCGCCAGGGCGACCGCCGCCGGCGCCAGCCACGGCAGGAAGTCCGGGAACAGCTCCGCTATCGCCGCCGACCAGGCCACCGTGCCCACCACGGCGGTCGGCAACGCCCAGGCCCGCGACCGGCCGCCGCGCAGCCAGCCGCGCCAGAACTGCACCGTCCCGGCGCCGAACAGCGCCGCCAACGGGACGGCCACCACGCCCAGATAGTAGGTATGGCCACCGATCGCCCCGGCGCTGAACACCAGGAAGTACGTGACCAGCCACACCCCCCACAGCACGAAGCCGGCCCGCAGCGGATCCGTCCGCGGCCGGCCCCGCCGCCACACCAGCCCGCACACGGTGGCGAGCGCCGCGGTCGGGTAGAGCCAGCCGATCTGCGAAACGATCGATGGGGCGAACATCTTGACCCACTGCGCGGCGGTCGGCCGGGTGTGGCCGGTCGGTGGCGCCGGGGCGGTGCCGGCCATGGTCGACACCGCGACGCTCCCGGTGTCCGCGGCGTCGACG
The DNA here is from genome assembly GCF_044769405.1 of Streptomyces sp. NPDC090442. NCBI lineage: Bacteria > Bacillati > Actinomycetota > Actinomycetes > Kitasatosporales > Streptomycetaceae > Streptomyces > Streptomyces sp. NPDC090442. Next base: position 47,884 of record NZ_JBIVXW010000057.1, on the reverse strand, counting down.
TGGAGGTTGGAGAAGCGGTTGACGAAGTTGTAGCCGACGACCTGGCTGACCGCCGAGTTGTTGGTCGTCCCGTCGACGAACGGGCGGTCCTGGGCGGGGGTGAACGTCACCAGCAACACCCATGACGCGGACGCCGCCAGGCACAGCGCGCCCGCCGCGGACAGGTGCGCCAGCCGCCGCCTGAGTGTGGCCGGCGCGGACAACAGGTAGAGCAGGCCGAGCGCCGGCAGCACCGCCCACGCCTCCAGCATCTTCGCCTGGAAACCCAGGCCGACCCAGGCACCGGCCGCCAGCAGCGGGCGCAGCCGCGCCGCGCGGGCCGCGCGCAGTGCGGCCTCGCCGGCCAGCAGGACGCAGAGGGTGAACGCCGGGTCCTCGACCTCGGTGCGGAACAGGCCGGCGACCGCCGGGGTGAGCGCGAAGGCGCCCGCCGCCAGCAGCGCCGCGTTCTCGCCCGCCCAGCGCCGCACCGCGCGGTACAGGATCGCGACGCTGAGCACGCCCTCGATCACCTGCGGGAGGGTCAACGCCCAGGGGTGGAAGCCGAAGATCCGCACGGAGAGCGCCTGCGGCCACAGGAAGCCCGGCAGCTTGTCGATGGTGACGGAGTTGCCGGGGTCGAAGGAGCCGAAGAGGAATCCCCACCAGCTCTCCGACATGCTGCGCGCGGTCTCGGAGTAGAACGCGTGGAACGCGCTGTGTTGGATGTCCCAGGCGAACAGCACCGCGGCCACCACGAGGATCGCGAGCAGCACCGGCCGGGCGTGCGCCGGCCGCGGTTCCGGGGCCGGCCGCGCCGCCCTGGCCCGCGCCAGCAGCCGACCGGCGCCCGCGGGCCCGGTCGGCGCGGCTATCGCCGGGGGTGCGCTCCTCGCTGAGGTGGTGCTGGCCATGGACGGTCCTCCCTGGTGGAACTCGCCGGTCGGTGTGCCAGATGACCGTCCGGCCGGCACGGCTCCGCCCGCCGCCGACTGTTCAACGGACGTTCAGTTCGCGGGCCGCCCGTTCAACTCGTCAGCCCGCGGTTCACCTCGCGGACCGACGGGCCCGGCGCCCCGGTCCGGCCCCGACTCCCACATTCAGACAAAACGCCCCTTATCCCCTCTCCTCTTCCACTACATTCCCCCCATGACCGACGAACCCCTGCGCTTCCCCGACCTCGCCGCCCGTCCGCACCGGCTCTCCGTCGACCGCCTGATGAGCGCGCCGCCCGCCGCGCTCTACCGGGCCTGGACCGAGCGGCTCGACGGGTGGTTCGCGGCCCCCGGCTCGGTGTTGATGACGGGCCGGGCGAACACGCCGTTCTTCTTCGAGACCGAACACGAGGGGAACCGCCACCCGCACTACGGCCGGTTCCTGCGGCTCGATCCGGACCGGCTGGTGCAGCTCACCTGGGTCACGGGCGACGGCGGCACGCGGGGCGCGGAGACCGTGGTCACCGTCGAGTTCGCCGCCGAGGGCACCGGGACCCGACTGCGGCTCTCGCACGCCGGTTTCGCCGACGAGGCGGCGCGCGACCGGCACCGGCAGGCGTGGCCGTACGTCCTGGAGCAGCTCGACCGGCGCACCGCACCCTGACCCGGTGCGGGGCCGTCGATCGACCCGGTGGCCGAAAGTCTTCGCGCACCACACCAGTTGACGCCAAGTCAAGATCCATGACTCCACAAGAGGGATCCGAAGACGGATCCGACGTTTTGACTCGCGAACGAAGGGCAGGCGCGCCATACCGGACCATGATCCAAATTATGGGAGGGCACCTATGACGACGGCAGTTACCACGCACCCCGGAACGCGACACGGCCAGGGTCACCTCCAGGGACACCGGACCGTCCGCTCCGGTACCGGCGGACTGCCGCACGTCCCGGACGCGTCCAAGGTCGCACCGAGGGACGCCAAGGCACTGTCCCGGCCGTTCTTCGCGCGGATGGCGGAGCTGGAGGAGGGCACCCACGAGTACCAGTACGTGCGCAACACCCTCGTCGAGATGAACCTCTCCCTGGTCCGGTACTCCGCCGCGCGGTTCCGCAACCGCGGCGGGGACCCCGGGGAGATGGAGGACATCGTCCAGGTCGGCACCATCGGGCTGATCAAGGCGATCGACCGCTTCGACCCGTCCCGTGAGGTCGAGTTCACCACCTTCGCGGTGCCGTACATCGTGGGCGAGATCAAGCGGTTCTTCCGGGACGCCACCTGGGCGGTCCATGTGCCGCGCCGTTTACAGGAGTTGCGGATCGAGATCGCGCAGGCCAAGGAGCGCCTGTTCGCCCGCCTCGACCGGGACCCCACCGTCGCCGAGCTCGCCGAACACCTCGGGCGCTCCGAGGAGGAGGTGATCGACGGCCTGATCGCCGGCAACGGCTACACCGCGGGCTCGCTGGACCAGCCCACCGACCCGGCCGAGGACGAGGCGACCCACTCCCTCGCCGACGCCCTGGGCGACGAGGACCCGAGGCTCCAACTCGCCGAGGACCTGCACGCGTTGACGCCCCTGGTGCAGAAGCTGGACCGCCGCGACCGACGGATCCTGGCCCTGCGGTTCGTCCAGGAGAAGACCCAGTCCGAGATCGGCCAGGAGCTCGGCGTCTCCCAGATGCACGTCTCCCGCCTGCTCGCCCGGATCCTGGCCAAACTGCGGACGGGGCTGGTCGACCAGCCCTGACGCCGTCGACCGTCAGGCCCGACCGCGGGCCCGCCTGAACCTGGCCAGCCCGTCGGCCAGTTGGACCAGGGGCGGGGGGTAGTCGTAGCCGGCGCGCTCGTCGTCCGGCAGCCGCCACGGCTCGTGGACGGCGGGCGCGGCGAGCCCGGCGAGCTCGGGCACCCAGCGGCGGACGTACGCGCCGTCCGGGTCGTACCGCTTGGCCTGGAGGAGCGGGTTGAGCACGCGGTTGGGTCGGGTGTCGGTGCCGGTGCCGGCCACCCACTGCCAGTTGAGCTGGTTGTTGGCGAGGTCGCCGTCCACCAGCAGGTCCAGGAAGTGCCGGGCGCCCACCCGCCAGTCCACGTAGAGGGTCTTGGTGAGGAAGCTGGCGGTGAGCAGCCGGCCGCGGTTGTGCATCCAGCCCTCGTACCGCAGTTGGCGCATGGCCGCGTCGACCACCGGGTAACCGGTGCGGCCGGCCTTCCAGTCGGCGATGTCGTCGGCGGCCGATTGCGCGGTGCGCCAGTGGTCGTGCCGGGTGCGGTAGTCGGTGGTGGACGCGTCGGGCCGGGCGGCCAGGACCTGGTGGTGGAAGTCCCGCCAGGCGAGCTGCCGGACGAACGCCTCGGCGCCGGGGCCGCCGCGGTCGCGTGCCCGGTGGACCAGTTCGACGGGCGAGAGGGTGCCGAAGTGCAGGTGCGGGGAGAGCCGCGAGGTGGCGTCGCCGGCGAGGTCGTCGTGGCGGTCGGCGTACTCCGCCGCCCCGCTGCGCAGCCAGGCGGTCAGCCGCTTCCGGCCCGCCGCCTCACCGCCCGCCGCGAGCCCCGCCGAGACCCCGGACACCCCTCGGGACGTCGGGATGTCCCGGGAGCCGAGGTGCGCGGGGACCGTCACCGCGCGGGGCGCCGCCAGGACGTCGCGCAACCGCTGCCGGGACCAGTGCCGGAAGTAGGACGTGAAGACCGCGAAGTGGTCCGAGGCCGCCGGGGTGAGCGCGCCGGGCGGGATCGCGGTGAGCACCGCGTCGTGGGCGCAGAGCCGGCGCCCCTCGGCCGCCAGCGCGCGGCGCAGCCGCTCCTCGCGGCGCGTGGCGTAGCCGCTGACGCCGGCCGCCAGGTGCACCTCGACGGCGTCCGCCTCGGTGGCGACCCGGCACACCTGGTCGACGACGTCCCCGGCCCGGACCACCAGGCGGCCGCCGCGGTCGCGCAGCCCGGCGTCGAGCTGCGTCAGGCAGTCGGCGAGGAACGCCCGCCGGTTGGGCGCGGCGAACCCGGCCGCGGCGATGCCCTCGTCGAGGACGAACAGCGGGACCACCGCGTCGGCGGACCGCAGGGCCGCGCGCAGCGGCGGATGGTCGTGCAGTCGTAGGTCGGAGGTGTAGAGGACGACGGCGACGGTCATGCGTCAACTCCCTTGCTCGGTAGCGGCGTCGCTCCGCACGCCGCCGGGCCACGCCCGCACCCATCACAGCGGCTCCGCGGGCCCGCCCGACCGCGCCACGCCGCGGGGCCCCCGCCCCAGACCCCCCGGGACTTCACACAAAGTGTGTGATGTTCTAGGGTGGGCGCACCGCGCGACGGTCGCCGGGAGAGGAGAGGAGGTGCGCCCGCGATGGGAACGAGCCGTGGCTCCGAGGCCGAGGTGGAGGAGCGTCGGCAGGCGGTGCTGCGCCTGGTGGCGCGGGAGGGCGAGATCCGCATCGCCGCGCTCGCCGAGCGGATGCGGGTCAGCCTGATGACCATGCACCGCGACCTGGACAGCCTCCACCAGCGGCAACTGCTGCGGAAGGGCCGGGGGGTGGCGACCGCCTTCCCCGACGTCACCATGGAGAGCGCGCTGCGCTTCCGGGAGCACGCCAACGCCGACGTGAAGGCCGCGCTGGCGGACGCCCTGGTGGCCGAGGTGTCGCCGGGCGACACGGTGTTGCTCGACTGCGGCTCCACGCTCTTCCCGCTGGCCCGCCGGCTCGCCACCGTCGACGGGGTCCGGGTGATCACCAACTCGCTGCGGATCACCGCCCTGTTGGCCGGCACTCCGGTCGAGGTCACGGTGGTCGGCGACCGCTACTACGAGGACTTCGCGTCCTGCGCCGGCCCGCAGGCCCGGCGCCAGCTCCAGGGCCTGCGCGCCGACGTCGCCTTCGTCACCGCCACGTCGATCCACCGCGGCCGGCTGTTCCACCCGGTGCGCGCCTACGCCGAGTCCAAGCACGCCTACCTCCGGGCCGCCGACCGGTCCGTACTCGCCGCCGACCACAGCAAGTTCGGCCGCACGGCGACGCATCCGTACGGCGACGCCGGTGGCTACGACCTGATGGTCACGGACACCGCGACCCCGTCGGACGAGCTCCGGGCCGTCCGGGACCTCGGTGTCGAGGTCCGCACGGTGACCCCCGCCCCCCACGCCTGAGCCGGGCACCGCCCCGGTCGAGCCCCAGGCCCCACCTTCCCCAGAGAAAGGCCCCTGCCATGCGTGCCGTCGTCATCCACACCCCCGGGCACTACGAGGTCACCACCGTCCCCGACCCGACCCCGGGCCCGGGCGAGGTCGTCGTCGCGCCCGCCGCGGTCGGGATCTGCGGGACCGATGTGCACATCGTCGAGGGGGAGTTCGCGCCCACGCCGTATCCGATCGTGCCCGGCCACGAGTTCACCGGCAAGGTCGTGGCGCTGGGGGCGGGGGTGACCGGAGTGCGCACCGGGGAGCGGGTGGCCGTCGACCCGTCGCTGTTCTGCGGCGCCTGTCACTACTGTGCCAACGGCCGCGGCAACCTGTGCGAGAACTGGGGCGCGATCGGCGACACCGTGGACGGCGCGATGGCCGAGTACGTCAAGGTCCCGGCCGCCAACTGCTACCGGCTGCCGGAGGGCGTCGACCTCGCGCAGGGCACCCTGATCGAGCCGCTGTCCTGCGCGGTGCGCGGCTTCGACGTGCTGCCGCGCCGGCTCGGCGACCACTACCTCGTCTACGGGGCCGGCACCATGGGCCTGATGATGCTCCAACTCGCCCGGGCCGCCGGCGCGGCGTCCCTCTCCGTCGTCGACATCAACACCGACCGGCTGCGGATCGCCGAGCGGCTGGGCGCCGACGCCACCGCGGTCAGCGCCGCGGAACTGGACCGTCCGCAGGGCTGGGAGACCGTCATCGACTGCACCGGCGCCATCCCGGTCATCGAGGACGGGCTCGGCCGGGTCCGACGCGGCGGAACCTTCCAGCAGTTCGGCGTCGCGCCGTCCGCCGCGACCGCGTCCTTCTCGCCGTTCCACGTCTACAACGACGAGATCACCATCGTCGGGTCGATGGCCGTGCTGCACAGCTTCGGGCGGGCCGTGGACCTGATGGCGAAGGGCGTCATCGACGCCGACACGATGCTCACCCACAGCTACGACCTGGCCGAGTTCGGCACCGCCCTGGAGACCTTCCGCAGCGGCTCCGGGCGCAAGATCCAGCTCCGCCCGCAGCGCTGAACTCCCTTCCGTCCCCGTCCCGTTGCCCGGAGGCGACACCGTCATGCCCACCGTTGCCGGGGTGGACTCCTCCACCCAGTCCTGCAAGGTCGTCGTCTGCGACGCCGACACCGGGAAGGTCCTCCACCGGGGGCGCGCCGCCCACCCCGAGGGCACCGAGGTCCCGCCCGAGGCGTGGTGGCGGGCGCTCCGGACCGCGGGCGGGGGCCTGCTGGAGCAGGTGGACGCGGTCGCCGTGGCGGGCCAGCAGCACGGGCTGGTGGCCCTGGACGAGGACGGCCGGCCGGTGCGCGACGCGCTGCTGTGGAACGACACCCGCTCGGCACGGGCGGCCGCGGACCTCGTCGCGGAGCTCGGCGGGCCGCAGGCGTGGGCCGCGGCGGTCGGCACCGTGCCGGTCGCCGCGCTGACGGTCGCCAAGCTGCGCTGGCTGGCCGAGCACGAACCGCGGCACGCGGACCGCACCGCGCGGGTGTTGCTGCCGCACGACTGGCTGACCTGGCGGCTGTGCGGCGGGCCCGGCAGCGGCGCCGAACCGGTCACCGACCGCGGCGACGCCTCCGGCACCGGCTACTGGTCCCCGGCCGACGGCGCCTACCGGCACGACCTTGTCGCCCTCGCTCTCGGCGGCCGCACGCCCCAACTCCCGCGCGTCCTGGGCCCGTACGAGGCGGCCGGCCGCACCGCGCACGGCGCCCTGGTGGCGGCCGGGACCGGCGACAACATGGGGGCCGCCCTGGGCCTGGGCCTCGGGCCGGGCGATGTGGTGATCTCCCTGGGCACCAGCGGCACCGCGTTCGCCCGCTCCGCGCGGCCCACCGCCGACCCCACCGGCGCCGTCGCCGGTTACGCGGACGCCACCGGCCGCTTCCTGCCCCTGGTGTGCACCCTCAACGCCGCCCGGGTGCTGGGCTCCACGGCCCGGATGCTCGGCGTCGGCCTCGACGACCTGGACCGGCTGGCCCGGGCCGCCGAACCGGGCTCCGGCGGGCTGGTGCTGCTCCCCTACTTCGGCGGCGAACGCACTCCCAACCTGCCCGAGGCGGCCGGGAGCCTGCAGGGGCTGCGGCACGACAACGCGACCCCGCCGAACCTCGCCCGCGCGGCCGTCGAGGGGATGCTGGGCAACATGGCCGAGGCGCTGGACCAACTGCGCGCCCAGGACGTCGAGGCCCGCCGGGTCCTGATCATCGGTGGGGCGGCCCGGTCGCCGGTGGTCGGCGAGATCGCCGCCGGGATCTTCGGCATGCCGGTGACCGTGCCCGAACCCGAGGAGTACGTGGCCCTGGGCGCCGCCCGCCAGGCCGCCTGGGCGCTGGCCGGCACCGCCGAACCGCCGCCCTGGCCGGTCGCCGCGGCCCGCGAGGTGTCCGCCCCGGCCGACGCCGCGCCGGGGCGCCGGATCCGCGAGGCGTACGCGGCGGCCCGGGCGGCGATGTACTGAGCGGGCCTCGGGTGCGGCCGCCCCTCACGCACCGGGCGCGGTCGCCGGCCCGTAGCGCTCCGCCAGGACGGCGACCGCGTCGGCGACGGCCCGGCGGAGCGCGGGCGGGCCGAGCACCTCCGCCTCCGCGCCCAACCTGAGCAGGTCGCCGACGGCCACTTCGGGCCCCTCGACCGGCAGTTCCACCAGGATCCAGCCGTCCGCGTCCGGCTCCCCGGCGTCCTCCAGGGCGCGCCGGCCGGCCGCGCCGAAGTACATGGGCAGCAGCCGCCGCGCCCGCGGCGAGACCCGCAGCCGCGCCACGTCCCGGTGCAGCGCGGCCTCCAGGCGGCGGGCGGACTCCGCCCAGTACGCGGCCAGATCGAAGCCGGTCGGCCGCGCGAACGCCTGGTCCGTGACCTCCACCGCCAGGAACCGCGCGATCCGGTACGTCCGCACCGCCTCGTCCACGAGGGCCACCAGGTACCAGATGCCGCCCTTGAGGACGATGCCGAGCGGGCGCAGCTCCCGGTGGACCTCGCCGCGCCAGCGCCGGTAATGGGTGCGCAGCACCCGTCGTTCCCACACCGCCCGGGCGATCGGCGCCAGATGCGCGACCGGGTCGGCGTCCCGGAACCAGGCCGGCGCGTCGAGGTGGAAGCGGTCCTGGATCCGGCGGGTCCGCTCGGCGAGTTCCGCCGGGAGCGCCGCCTGGACCTTCAACTGGGCGGTCGCCAGCACCGCGCCGAGCCCCAGATCGGCGGCCGGTCCGGGCGCGCCGGCGAGGAACAGCGCGCCCGCCTCGGCGTCGGTGAGCCCGGTCAGGCGGGTGCGGTAGCCGTCCATCAGGCGGTAGCCGCCGTCGGGGCCGCGGTCGGTGCGGACCGGGACGCCGGCCGCGCCGAGCGCCTCGACGTCCCGGTAGACGGTGCGGACCGACACCTCCAGTTCCGCGGCGAGTTGGGCGGCGGTCAGCCGTCCGCGGTTCTGGAGCAGCAGGAGCAGGGCGAGGAGCCGGTCGGCGCGCATCGCCCGATTGTCCCGCGTACCTGACAGGAGGTGTCAGGTACGGCCGGCAGGCTGGCGGTATCCCGCACGCGGAACCGCCGTGCGGCCCGACGAGAGGACAGCCAGCCATGCCCGCGCAGACCACCGGCCGCATCACGTACGCCAACTGGGAGGAACGCCCGGTGAGTTCGGCGGGGCCGGGCCCGCGCCTCGCCCACGCCTCCGTCACCAACGCCTTCTCCGGCGGCATCGAGGCCGCCGGCACGACCTGCGAGTACAGCATCGTCTACACCTCGGACAAGACCGGCACCTTCACCGGCCTGGAGCTGCTGACCGGTCGGCTCGACGGGCGGCAGGGCGCCTTCGTCCTGGAGGAGCGCGGCGAGTTCGCCGCGGACGGCACGGTGCGCTGCACCTTCGCGGTCGTACCGGGCTCGGCCACCGGGGAGTTGGCCGGGCTGAGCGGATCGGGCGGCTTCGTCTGCTCCCCCGGCGAGCCGTCGTTCCCGTACGACTTCGCCTACGCGTTGGGGTGAGCCCTGGCGGGCGGACCGACGGGAGTGCTCGCGCCGGTCCGCCCGTGCCCGTCAACCGCGGCCGAGTGCTCCCTGACCGACTTCGGGCGCGACCTCGCCGAGGCCCTGGCGCCCCTCGGTGCCTGGGGCACCGACGCCCGCGGCGGCCGCCGGTGACCGGCTTCTCGCGGTGCCGGGTCGGTGGCCGGGTACCGACGAGAAAGTGGGTGTCGCGCGGCCCGCCACCGCTGTCCCGTCAGGGATAGGCGACCACGGTCGAGGGGGCGGTCGAGCTGCCCGAGGTCGGGGCGCCGGTGTCGTTGATGACGCGTTCGTACTGGCCCTTGCCGCCGAGCGAGACCACCAGCAGGTCGTGGAACGTCACCCCGGGGGCGGCGGGGGCGGCGAAGCCGTGGTGTTGGACGATGCCGGGGTCGACGTTGTAGTAGCAGTAGCTGCCCAGTCCCCACGCCTCGTGGGTGGTGACCGAGTCGGCGACCTTGTAGGCGGCGTAGCCCTTGACGTCGCCGTCCTGGACGGCCGCCTGGTTGGGGGCGTCGTACGCCTTCTCGTTCTGGAGGAAGACGGTGCGGCCCCGTTGGCCGTACCACTGCACGTCGTACTTGTTGAAGTGCTCCACGAACAGGCCGGTGGCCAGGACGTCGTCGCCGTTGACGCGGATGCCGTAGTCGGCGCGGTTGGTCTCCCAGCCCACCCCCTCGCCGTGGTCGGCGCGCCAGACCCAGGTGTGGTCGACGAGGGTGTGCCGACTGTTGATCACCATGCTGGTGGTGGCCTTGCCGGGGCCGGCGCCGCCGATCCGGACGAAGACGTCCTGGACGGTGGTCGGGTTGGCGGAGTGGTCGGCCAAGGCGCCGGGCGGGCCGATTTCCAACAGGGTGGCGGAGTTGACCGGTCCGGCGTCGATCAGCAGGCCGGCCAGTCGGATGCCGTCGACGTCGGCGGTCTTCAGGGCGGTGACACCGTTGTCGGGGATCAGGGTGGCGTAACCGAGGCCCAGCACCACGGTGTTGGGCGCGGTCACCTGGATCGGCCGGTCGAGGCGGTAGATGCCGGGGGTGAACAGCAGGTGGAGTCCCTGGGCGAGCGCCTGGTTGAGGGTGGCGGCGGTGACCCCGGGCTTGGCGACGTAGAACCGCGACAGCGACAGGGCGGTGCCGCGCGGGGTGCCGTTGCCCCAGGTGACGCCGCGGGCGGCGGTGCGCAACTCCGGTAGGAAGACCCGGTATTCGTCGCCGTGGAGGTGGAGGAAGGGCTTCTCGCGGGAGGCGGGGGTGGTGTCGAGGACGGTGTAGGGGGGTTGGGGGAAGGTCTGCGCGGGGGCGCCCTCGACGCCCGAGAACACCATGTTCCAGACGCCGTTGGACCAGCCGCCGACGGCGCTGTCGCGGCTGTACCACTGCTGTTGGGAACGCGGCTCGACGGTGCCGTCGATGCGGCAGTCGGCGAGGTAGCCGCCGCTGGCCCAACCGTCCCCGGCGGGCGCGAGGTTGAGGCCGCCGCGGACGTGCATCCGGCGGAACGGGGCGGCCTGGGCGACGGCCCAGCGGTTGGTGCCGTTGGCGGGGACGAGGGCGAGGTTCTCCGCGGAGCGCCAGAAGTTCTGGGTGGCGTTGCCGTTGAACCAGCCGGCGTCGACGGTGACATCGCCGTTGATGGTGGTGTCGTCGGGGGACAGCCCCAGGCCGGCTATGGAGGTGTAGAAGCCGAGTTGGGCGTTGAGGCCGTGGTAGGTGCCGGGCTTGAACAGCAGGGCGTAGCGCCCCTTGTCGAACTGGGCCTTCTCCTGCTGCTGGAAGACCTCGTCCAGCTTGGCCTGGATGCCTGGCGTGGCGGGGTCGAAGACCAGGACGTTGGGGCCGAGGTCGCCGCCGCCGGGCAGGGCGTGCGGGGGCCGGTGGGGCGGTGTGGCGGCGGCCGTTCCGAGGGGGCCGAGCAGGGCGGGCGCCGCGGCGGCCGCGGTGGCGGCACCGAGGAGGGCCCGGCGGCCGACGGCCTGCCGTTGCGGGGTGGGGGGTTCCTCGGAGGCAGGGGTCATGGATGACCCTCCTGATTCAGGAAGTGAAGCCGTGGGGGGAAGGGAGCGCGCTCCCGCCGTCGCATGCTTCAGCTTCGTGAAGGGTGCGTCAAGAGGGCCTACCGGAGTTCGCCGACCGACCGCCGGGCCACCGCCAACGTACCTGCCGTTAAACGGAGTTGATCCCACTATGCGCTTTCGCGCGGTGCACCGGGACACCCCCACCGCGTTCAAGAAGTGACCGGTCGGGGTGGCTCACTTCACCGTCTGGTCGCCGTCGGGGAGGTCCTGGACGGTGACCCCGGCGCGCGGCTGGCCGAGCCCGTCCGCCACCGCTTGGGCCAGTCCGTCCGGGTCGGGCTTGGTGGGCACCGGCACCTGCGCGCCCTCCGGGTAGCTCTCGATCGCCCGGCTGAAGTAGCTGGGATGCCAGGCACCGACCGCGCCCCGCACCTCCACGGCCCGCACCGCCCTGGCGCCGATCCGCTGCTTGACGGCGGCGAGGATCCGGTCCGACCGGTACTCGCCCGGCACCTGGAACAGGCTGGCGTGCGCGCCGACCAGCCCGCCGTCCGCCAGCCGGACGGTGACCGTCAGACAACTGGTCACCGCGGGGTAGAAGAGGGTACCGCCGGGCCCGACCTCGCCGACCTGGCCCTCGGTGATCCGCAGCGCGGCCGTCGGGGACGCGGCGGGGGCGCTCGCCACCGCCGGCCCCGCCTGGGCCAACACCGCCCCGACCGCGCCGGCCTGGACCGTCAACAGCGCAACGGCCACCGCTATCGCGCGGCCTCGTACGCGTGCCATCGTCGCGCCGCCCCTCACTCGAACCGGGCCGGGTCGCCGGCGCCCCGCCGGACGACCTCCACCGTGCCGCCCGAGAAGTCGACGACGGTGGTGGGCTCGGTCCCGCAGTCGCCGGAGTCGACCACCGCGTCGATGACGTGGTCGAGGCGCTCCTTGATCTCCCAGCCCTGGGTCAGCGGCTCCTCCTCGTCGGGCAGCAGCAGGGTGCTGGAGAGCAGCGGCTCGCCGAGCTCGGCGAGGAGCGCCTGGGCGACGGTGTGGTCCGGGATGCGGACGCCGACGGTCTTCTTCTTCGGGTGCAGGAGCTGACGCGGGACCTCCTTCGTCGCGGGGAGGATGAAGGTGTAGCGGCCGGGGGTCGCGGCCTTGATCGCGCGGAAGACGTCGTTGTCGATCTGCACGAACTGTCCGAGCTGCGCGAAGTTCTGGCACACCAGGGTGAAGTGGTGGCGGTCGTCGAGGTGGCGGATCGACCGGATGCGGTCGATGCCGTCGCGGCTGCCGAGCTGGCAGCCGAGGGCGAAGCAGGAGTCGGTCGGGTAGGCGACGAGCGCGCCGGAACGGATCGCTTCGGCGACCGTCCCGATGGTGCGGCGCTGGGGGTTGTCCGGATGGACGTCGAAGTACTTGGCCATTTTCGCGAGTCTAGGTGATGTTCGGGCCGGTCAGCGGCGCCGGCGCGGGCGGGGCCCGGCGGGTCCGGACGGTGGGTCAGCAGGTGCGGCGGAGGTAGCCGTCGTCGCCGGGCCGGCCGACGTCGCGGTCGCGCAGGACGAAGGAGAGCCGCTCGCCCCAGGCGCGGCAGGCGGTGGCGAGGTCCGGTCGGCGGTACTCGATGTCGAAGACCCGGTCGTCGTAGGTCTTGGCGTAGGCGGGGCACTCCCGGTAGCGGGCGCACTCCTCCGTGACAGCGAAGTCGAAGCCGGCGCGGCGGGCTTCGGGCAGGAGGTCGGCGGTGTTCTTCTGCGCGGCGGCCAGCCCCCGGTCGTGGGCCCGTCGGGTCAGCAGGGCGGCGAAGGCCCGCGCGTGGTCCTTGGTGAGCAGGCCCTGGGAGCGCTCGTAGGAGTCGAGGTTGTCCGGTTCGACCGCGTCGAAGCCGGCGGCGGCGCAGCCGTCGATCCAGGGTCCGACGACGCCGAGCAGGGCGGTGCGCTTGGCGGCGGTGGAGATGTCGAGCAGCGGCTCGTGCCAGTCCTCGTCGATGACCGGGTCGCCGTCCCGGTCGCGCAACAGCAGGTCGGGGTGGTGCCGCTGCCACCAGCGCCGGGCCTCGGTGCCGGGCTGCGCCTGGAAGGCGTTGACGTAGCAGATGGTGTAGCGGCCGGGCTCGGGCCGGGCGGTGCGGTCGCGGGAGACCACCTGGACGCCGTCGGCCGGACGGTACGGGCCGCCGATCTGGTAGTCGAACGCGGCGCCCGCGGCGGGCAGTTCGACGCCGTGCCGGGCGTGCGCCGTCGGGGACGGGTGCCCCGCCGCCGTCGGAGCGGCCGGGGAGCAGCCGGCGAGCGGCAGGACGGCGAGCGCCAGGACACCGACGGCACGGCGCAGCGGCGCGGGCAGGCGGGACATGTACGACACGGGGGACACGACACGCCACCCTATGCGCCCGCACGACCACCACCCACTCCAACCCGACGGACGCCCCAACTCCGCCCAGCGACAAGAGAGTTCGCCTCCCTGCAAGGTGACGCACTTCACATAGTCCAGAATGGATTATTCATCGCGCGAACCCCCCGCCCGCGCTTAGCTGGTCGGGTCAGACCTTCGACCAACTGAGCACCACCACACGGGGAGTGATCGCATGTTCCGGGTCCTACGCGCGCTGGGCGCCGCCGTTCTGCTGGCGGGCCTGTCCCTCTCTGCGGCACCGGCCGCGAGCGCGAGCGCCGATACCCGCACGGCCGTCGGCGGCGGCAGCGGCATCATCTTCCGGATGCTGCCCAACCCTGAGCAGCACAAGAGCCTCTACGTCTGCACCCTCACGGCGGTCGGCCGGGACCGGGCCGGCAATCTGGTGGGCCTGACCAACGCCCACTGCTTCATCGACGAGAAGGGCAACAAGCTGGTCGGCGCGCCGGTCTACCTGGACGTCTCGCCCGCGGGAACGGCGGCCGCGCCCGCCCCGTTCACGAAGAGCGCCCCCGACCTGAAGACCGGCCAGATCGGCACGGTGACGTACGTCAGCACGCCCAACAACCTGCTCAGCACCGGCCCCAAGGGCCTGGACTACACGGTGATCCGCCTGGACGAGAAGCGGGTCAAGCCCACCAGCACGGTCGGCGGGGTGACCATCAAGTCGATCGGCGCGCCGCCGGCCAACGGGACCCGGATGTGCAAGGAGGGCCACCGAACCGGCCTGACCTGCGGCATCAAGCTGGGCACCCACGGCATCTGGTTCACGCACCTGATCTGGACCAACGGCGGTGACTCCGGTTCGCCGGTGGTCAACGGCCAGACGCTGGTCGGCAACGCCTGGGGCGCGCAGCACAGTTCGCCGATCCTGAGCATCATCGACGAGCTGAACGCGCACGGCGGCGTCGGTGCGGGTTTCCACCTGGCCGACTGAGCCCGCTCGCCCTCCGCGCCGCCCGGGACCCCTCGGGCGGCGCTCGCGCGTATTGGCCCAGTCCAAAGTGTTGACGTGCCCACGGCGAGGGTCCACGCTGTGGTCGATTGGTCTGGACCACCCCCCTGGATTCCCCCCGTCGGCTTCGCTGGAGGGCATGTGCCACCTCGTCAACTCAGGACCCTCGCCACGGCCGTCTCGGCGGCCGCGCTCGCGCTCGCCGCCGCCGGCACGGCACTCGCCACCGGTCACCACGCCGCCCCACCGGCCCCGGTGACCGCCCCCACGGCGCTGGGCGGCAACTGGTACGCGGCGGCGCCGTACCTCATGCCGCTCGACAACGACCCGCCGGACGCCGGCGCGGTGATGGACGCCACCGGCATCAAGGCGTTCCAACTCGCCTTCGTCCTCGCGCCCAACGGCGGCGGCTGCTCGCCGACTTGGGACGGCCTCCACCCGGTGGACGCGGACACCGATGTGACCAAGGTGATCTCCGCGATCCGCGCGAAGGGCGGCGACGTCTCCGCCTCCATCGGCGGCTACAACGGCACCAAGCTGGGCCAGGCGTGCGGCACCCCCGAGGCCACCGCCGCCGCCTACCAACAGGTCATCGACAAGTACGGCCTGAAGGCCCTCGACTTCGACCTGGAGGAGCCGGAGTACGAGAACACCGCGGCCATCCACAACGAGATCGGCGCCGCCAAGATCCTCCAGCAGAAGAACCCCGGCCTCTACCTCTCCGTCACCACCGCCGGCACCGCCGACGGCACCGGCTGGTTCGGCAAGCAGATGCTGAACGAGGCCAAGTCCCAGTCCTTCACCCCGGACAACTTCTCCATCATGCCGTTCGACGGCGGTTTCAACGGCGCCGCCGCCCAGACCTCCGCGCTCACCAACTTCAACGCCGTGCTGCGGTCCACCTTCGGCTGGGACGAGGCCACCGCCTACGCCCACGAGGGCATCTCCCAGATGAACGGCCGCAGTGACACCGGGGAGTTCTTCACCCAGGCCGACTTCCAGACCGTGCTGGACTTCGCCACCTCCCACCACATGGCGCGGCTCACCAACTGGTCGGTCAACCGGGACCGGCAGTGCACCCCGCCGGACAACAACGGCCGGACGTCGGGGACCTGTAGCAGCGTCCCGCAGGGCGACTGGGACTTCACCAAGTTCTCGGTGAAGTTCGCCGGCGCCACCCCGCCCACCGCCCCGCCGACCACCGCGCCGCCCACCACGCCTCCGGGCGGTGGTTGCGCCGCGAGCCCCTACGCCGCCGGCAGCGTGTACGTGGGCGGCGACACCGTCTCCTTCAACGGCCACTCCTGGAAGGCCCGGTGGTGGACGCAGGGCGAGGCGCCCTCCACCGGCGGCTCCGGGGTCTGGCAGGACCTCGGCGCCTGCTGAGCCGCGGAGGGGAGGAGCACCCGACCGGACATCGACGCCCCTCCCCTCCGCACCCTCCCCCCGGTGCGTGGTGGATCACGCATCCGGGCGCCGGTCCGGGGCAGACTCGGCGGTATGAGCACCACACCCCCGGTCCCCCACCTGCCGCGGACCATCGACGAGACCCGTCTGCTGCACGCCCTCCCGATGGCCGCGGCCGTCGACGCGCTGCGCGCCGCGCTGCGCGACGGCCCGGACCCGGAGGCCGATCCGCCGCGCACCATCGTGCCCGTCGAGCACGGCCAGTTGCTGCTGATGCCCGCGCACCGCAGCCGGTACGCGGGCGTCAAGGTCGCCACCGTCGCCCCCGACAACCCGGCCGCCGGGCTCCCCCGCGTCCAGGGCCAGTACCTCCTCTTCGACGCCGCGACCCTCTCCCCGGTCGCCCTGCTCGACGGGATCGCGCTGACCACCGTGCGCACCTCGGCGGTCTCCGCCCTCGCCGTCGATCTGCTCGCCGCCCCCGACGCCGCCCACCTGGTGGTGTTCGGCACCGGCCCGCAGGCCCGCGGCCACCTCGACGCGTTCCGCGCGGTGCGCCCGCTGCGCCGCGTCACCGTCGTGGGCCGCACCCCCGCCAACGTCGAGCGCTTCGTCGCCGACGTCCGCCGGGACACCGGCCTGACCGTCGAGGCCGGCGACCCGACCGCGGTCGCCACCGCCGACCTCGTCGCCTGCTGCACCACCGCCCGCACCCCGCTGTTCGACGGCGCGCTGCTCCCGCCGCATGCCACGGTGACCGCGGTCGGCTCCCACGAGCGCGGCAGCCGCGAGGTGGACGGCACGACCGTCCTGGGCAGCACGGTCGTGGTCGAGTCCCGGACCGCCGCGGCCCGCGAGGCCGGCGACCTGATCCCCGAGTTGGAGAGCGGCCGGCTCGCGCCCGCGTCGATGCTGACGCTCGCCGGTCTGGCCACCGGAGCCGCCACCGCGGACCCGGCCCGCCCGCGCCTCTTCAAGAGCGTCGGCATGGCCTGGGAGGACCTCGCGGTGGCCGGCGCCGCCTACGAGGCCGCCTGACGGGACGGATCCCGTCCGCTTTCCCGGTCCTCGTGCAATGCTGGGGGCGCCCGGCCGATGGCATGTGACCTCGGCCGATGCCAAGGATGGGGAGCGTACGGCAGCGTGAAGGCAGCGATACGACGGACCAGTACCGGCATCTGGGACCGCTTCGCGGCGTCCGACCCGGGACTGCTGCGGCTGATGGCGGGGTTGCGGACGGTGGGGGCGATCGTGCTGGCCCTCGTCGCCCTCGCGCTGCTCGGCACCAGCGTCTCGCTGATGGTCGCCGGCGCGATGACGGCGATGGTCGCCACCTTCGCCATCCGGGAGAAGGAGGTGCGCGGCCAGGCCGTCACCCTCGGCCTCGGGCTGCCGACGGCGCTGGCCGCGGTGTCGCTGGGGGCGCTGCTGCACAACCAGGTCGTCACCGGTGACCTGTTCTTCATCGCGCTGATCTTCGGCGCCGCCTACGCCCGCCGGTTCGGCGACCGCGGCACGGCGCTGGGACTGATCGGCTTTCAGGTCTACTTCATCTCGCTGTTCGTGCACGCCACGGTGGCGATGCTGCCGGAGCTGTATCTGACCCTGGCGGTCGCGTTCGCGTGCAGCACGGTGATCCGGTTCGCGGTCGTCCGGGACACCCCCGAGCACACGCTGGGCCGCCTGCGGGAGGCGTTCCGGGCCCGCCTGGCCCAGTTGGTCGCCACCCAGCGGAAGTTGGTGGACGCCGACCCCGAGGAGTTGGACGGCGTCCTGGACGACCTGCGGCGGCACACCGCCCGGCTGCACGAGACCGCGCTGATGATCCAGGGCCGCCTGGAGGAGGGCACCCGGGACGCGGCCACCGCGGCGCTGCTCCAACGCCGCATCGCGGACGCCGAGATCGCCGCCGAACGCCTGGGCATGACGCTGCTCAACGCCCGCAGCGCGGAACGCACCGACACCCTCACCCTGCACCTGCCGCACGCCCCGGTGCCGGCCGGCTCCAAACCCCTGCGGTCCGAGGGCGACGCCGTGCCCACCCTGCGCCGGGACCTCGAAGCGCTGGGGCTGTTGGTGGCCCACCGCTCCCCCGGCGACCGCGGCACCGCGCTGGCCCACGTCCGCAACCGGCTGCTCGGCTACCGCGACGAGGACGAACTGCCGCGCGGCTCCGCGGCGGTGCAGGACGCGTTCCGTGCGCTCGGCGAGGCCGCCCGCGCCGTGCTGGGCCTGCGGATCGCGCTGGACGGGCCGCAGGACGAGTCCGACGACACCTCGGCGACCGCCCGCTCGCGCGAGGAGCTCGACGCCGAGGACCTGTCGATCGTCGGCGCGGAGGAGGACGAGGAGGACGAGCGCACCGGGCTCCAGCGCCCCACCACCCGGGCCGCGTTCCAGGTCGCGGCGGGCTCCGCACTGGCTATCGTCGGCGGGGAGTTCCTGTCCACCCAGCGCTGGTACTGGGCGGTCCTGACCTGCTGGGTGGTGTTCCTCAACACCGCCTCCACGGGCGAGATCCTGGTCAAGGGCTACCGCCGGCTGCTGGGCACGGTCCTCGGCGTGATCGCCGGTGTGGCGCTGGCCGGGCTGGTGGGCAACCACACCTGGACGGCGTTCGCGCTGGTGCTGCTCTGCGTCTTCGGGATGTTCTTCACCGCGCCGCTGTCGTACGCGCTGATGTCGTTCTTCGTCACCGCGATGCTCGGCCTGCTCTACACCCTCCTCAACACCTACAGCGTCGCGACGCTGGTGCTGCGCATCGAGGAGACCGCGCTGGGCGCGGCGTGCGGCATCATCGCCGCGGTGCTGGTGCTCCCGGTGCACACCGACCGGCGCACCGACGAGCACCTGGGCACGGTCCTGGACCGGCTCCGGGACGCGGTGTCGGCGGCGGTGACCCAGCTCTCCGGCGGCCCCGCGGAGGACCTGCTGACCCGGGCCCGCGATCTGGACACCGCCCTCAACGACCTGCGCGGCTCCACCCAGCCGCTGGTGCACCCCATCACCCCGCTGCGGGTGCGCCGGCAGACCGCGCGCTATCTGGTGGCGCTGCTGGAGACCTGCGCCTACCACGCGCGTTCGCTGGCGGCGACGGCCGAACTCCTGCCGGCCAGCCGGTCGGTGGCGGCCGATCCCCGGCTCGCCCGCGCCGGCCGGCGGATCGCGCGCAACATCGAGCTGATCGCCGCGCGGGTGAACGACGAGCCCGTCGACGGCGAGGTGGAGGCGGGCGCCAGCATCGCCTCGCTGCTGGAGGCGGACGGTTCGCCGGTGCCGCCGTCGCACACCGTCACCTTCCGGGTGCTGCGGCACCTCCAGCGCCTCGACGAGGGCGTGGTGGGTATCGCCCGCGCCCTGGACGTGCCGGTCGCCGGGCGGGCGGGCCGGAAGAAGAGCGTCTGACGCACAAGACCCCACCGGGCCGGCCGCGCGGATCGCCGCGCGGCCGGCCCGGTGCCGTTCCCCAGGGCCACGAAGCCGCTCCCGTCCGTCACTTCCCGGTAAAACTTTCCCGCGTTCCCGTAGGGCGCCCGCTCCCGCGCCGGCGCCGCCCGGCGCCCGCCCCCGCGCCGAACCCGCAGCTCAACGCCGTCGCACCGGCCGTTCGCCGGGCCCTCACGCGCGCCCCGGCGGGCCCCCGCGCGCCCCGTCCCGCATGACGCCCCGGTTGACGCGACCGGCCTCCGAGGAACACCCTCGTTACATAGGTGCTCGATACAACTGACTCTGGCGAGACGGGTCGGGCGACCGTCCATCGGCGTTGCCCGCCCCCTCCCGACCCCCGGTCCGCCGCGGCCCGTCCCGCGGTTCCGCGGCGCCGGCGGCCCCCAGGGCTCGGAGGAGGAGGACAAGGCATGTGCGGCATCACCGGCTGGATTTCCTTCGACCGCGAACTGCGCGCCGAGCAGGCGACCGTGGACGCGATGACCGAGACGATGGCCTGCCGCGGGCCCGACGACCGCGGCACCTGGGTACAGGGCCCCGCGGCGCTGGGCCACCGGCGCCTGGCCATCATCGACCTGCCCGGCGGACGGCAGCCGATGGTCGCCGAGCGCGCCGACGGCACCAAGGTCGTCCTCGTGTACTCCGGTGAGACCTACAACTTCGGCGAGCTGCGCAGCGAACTGGTCGACAAGGGGCACCGGTTCACCACCGATTCCGACACCGAAGTCGTGCTGCACGCCTACCTGGAGTGGGGCGAGGCGGTCGCCGAACGCCTCAACGGGATGTTCGCGTTCGCGGTCTGGGACGAGCAGCGCCAGCGGCTGGTGATGATCCGCGACCGGATGGGCATCAAGCCGTTCTACTACTACCCCACCGCCGACGGCGTGCTGTTCGGCTCCGAGCCGAAGGCGATCCTGGCCAACCCGCTCGCCGACCGGCGGGTCGGCCTGGACGGACTGCGCGAGATGTTCGCCTTCGTCAAGACGCCGGGGCACGCGGTGTGGGAGGGGATGCGGGAGGTCGAGCCGGGCACCGTGGTCACCGTCGACCGCGACGGGCTGCGCCGGCACGCCTACTGGGCGCTGCGGACCCGGGCCCACCAGGACGACCGCGAGACCTCCATCGGCCACGTCCGGACCCTGCTCGACGACATCGTCCGCCGCCAGTTGGTCTCCGACGTGCCGCGCTGCACCCTGCTGTCGGGCGGGCTGGACTCCTCGGCGATGACCGCGCTGGCGGCCCGTCAACTCGCCGAGGCGGGCGAGACGGTGCGCAGCTTCGCCGTCGACTTCGTCGGCCAGACCGAGAACTTCATCGCCGACGACCTCCGCGCCACCCCCGACACCCCCTTCGTGCACGACGTGGCGCGGCTCGCCCGCACCGAGCACCAGGACATCGTGCTGGACTCCGCCACCCTGGCCGACCTCGACGTCCGCGCCAAGATGATCCGGGCCCGCGACATACCCATGGGCCTGGGCGACATGGACTCCTCGCTGTACCTGTTGTTCAAGTCGATCCGGCAGCACTCGACGGTGGCGCTGTCCGGCGAGTCGGCCGACGAGGTCTTCGGCGGGTACAAGCAGTTCTTCGACGAGGACGCCCGGAAGGCCAACACCTTCCCCTGGCTGGTGGGCTTCATCCAGCACTTCGGCGACGACGACCACATCCTCAACTCCGACCTCAACAGCGCCCTGGAGCTGCCCTCCTACGTCCAGGACAACTACGACCGCGCCATCAAGGACGTCGAACGGCTCGACGGCGAGAGCGACTTCGAGTTCCGGATGCGGAAGATCTGCTATCTGCACCTCACCCGCTTCGTGCGGATCCTGCTGGACCGCAAGGACCGGGCGAGCATGGCCGTCGGGCTGGAGGTACGGGTCCCGTTCTGCGACCACCGCCTGGTCGAGTACGTCTACAACACCCCCTGGTCGCTGAAGTCCTTCGACGGCCGGGAGAAGAGCCTGCTGCGCGAGGCCACCGCCGACGTGCTGCCGCGCTCGGTGTACGACCGGGTGAAGAGCCCGTACCCGTCCACGCAGGACCCGCAGTACGCGGTCGCGCTCCAGCAGCACGCCAAGGACCTGTTGGCGCGCCCCTCGCACCAGATCTTCGACATCGTGGACCGCGGCTGGCTCCAACGCGCGGCGGACCACGAAGCGCCGCAGATCACCCAGGCGTCCCGGCGCGGCCTCGAACGCACCCTGGACCTGGCCCTCTGGTTGGAGATGTACTCCCCCACCATTACGCTCTCCTGATCCACGGCGGGGCCCCGACGGGCCCCGCCTCGGACCTGAGTCCGGTACGGCAGGCGATGGGTGAGCGATGACGATCGGTGACGACGCGGCGCTGCAGTTGGTGGTTTCGCTGCACCGGCTCACCCGGAGCCTGCGCAGGTCCGCCACGGCGGGCAGCATCCAGCTCACGCACACCGCGGTGCTGGCGCTGTTGACCCAGCGCGGACCGTCCCGGATCGGGGAGATCGCGCAGTGGGTGCCGTGCTCCCAACCCACCGCCACCGCGGCCGTCCTCGGCCTGGAGTCCGCCGGCCTGGTGCGCCGGGAGGCGGACCCCGACGACCGGCGCGCCAGCCGGGTCCTGCTCACCGAGCGGGGCTCGGCGGCGCTGGCGGAGGTGGCCCGCGGCGAGGCCCAGGTCCTCGCCCGCCGCCTGAGCGTGCTCCGCCCGGAGGAGATCCGACTGCTCGCCGAGGTGGAGCCGGTGCTCCGCCGACTCGCCGAGGCCGGGGACTGACCCGCGCCGCGCCCATTGGTGACGGTGGCTCAACAGCGCGTCCGCGGCGTCGCGTTGCCCACCGTCCGACGGGCGGCAGCCGCGCCGCCCCGACCGACCCGCCACCACGGGAACGGACATGCGTCGTTCCCACGTTTTTCGCCCACCCGCTCACCCGTCCCGCTGGACCTCCTAGCCCACTTGGCCCCTCGTTACGAGATGACGGGGCCTCAGGTCAGCCATGCTGCCTCTCCTCATGGAGGTCCTCGTGGAGGTGCTCAGGTAATGGCTGAAGACCGGCAGCAGACCACCGACCCGCGCGTGGGGTCCCCGCGGCGGCGCGTGCTGGCCGCGGCGGCGCTCGCCCCCGTACTCGCCGCGGCGACCACCCCCGCCCGCGCCCGCCCCACCGCCGGCCCCGCCGGGTCGGCCGCGGCGCCCGAGCGGAAGCTGATCACCCCCGTCCACACCACCCCCGACGACTGGAAGGCCGTCGCCAAGGCGATGGGCCGCGGCGGCGACGTGAAGCGCAACGTGATGTTCCACATCGGGCTCCCCCGCCGGGACCTCCGGGTGGTCTCCCACCGCGTCCGGGTCAGGCCGGCCCTCGCCCTGGGCTCGCACTGCTCCTTCGTCCGGTACACCGACGGCAGCACCCTGCTGATGGGCGACATCGTGGTCACCGAGGACGAACTGCAGGACTTCGTCGACGCGTTGCAGCATCACCAGATCCGGCTGACCGCCCTGCACAAGCACCTGCTGGCCCAGCAGCCCGACGTCTGGTGGGTCCATGTGCACGCGCACGGCCACCACCCGTTGGCGCTGGCGCGCGGGCTGCGCGCGGCGTTCGCCGGCACCGGGACCCCTCCGCCGGCGACCACCGAGGCGGACGGCGAGGTCGACCTGGACACCGCCGGGATCGACCGCGCCCTGGGCGCCAAGGGTTCCGTGGACGACGGGATCTACAAGTGCATCTTCGTCCGCCGCGAGAAGATCACCGACGGCCATATGGTGCTCCCGCCGGGCCTGGGCTCGACCAGCGCCCTCAACTTCCAGCCGCTGGGCGACGGGCGGGCCGCGATCAGCGCGGACTGCTGCATGGTCGCCGACGAGGTCCAGCCCGTCCTCCGGGCGCTGCGACGGGCCGGCGCCAAGCTGGTGGAACTCCACAACCACGGGCTGACCGACGATCCCCGGCTGTTCTTCGTGCACTTCTGGGTGGTCGGCGACGCGGTCCGGCTCGCCCGCGCGCTGCGTCCCGCGTTGGACTCCACCAACGTCGTCCCGGCCGGCTGACCGGGCCGCCGGGCGACCACGGACGGCGGTCCGCGCGGTGCGCGGGGCGATCGGTGCGGTGACGGTGGACGCGGCGCGGGGCCGCGCCGCGCCGCCCCGGTCGCCCCGCCGCTCCAGCTCCCGGCCGCGAAAAGGAGTTGCGCGGCTCTCCGCCGTGGGGTTTCCTCTCCTTCCGAGCCCCGGCCACCACGCGCCGCCGGGCCACGACGACACAACGAGAGGAGGGACGGGTCGATGACCGCCATGACCATCCCGCTCGTCCCCTCCCGGGGTTCCGACCAGAGCTGAACTCCGGGGCGGACGGGCACCTTCCAGGGAGTGCCCCGGACCGTGCAAACACCCGAACTGACGCTGCGGCCGCTCGCCGGACCGCACGAGCTCGACCTCTTCAACCGCCTGCCCTACCTCCTCAACGACGAGCTGGCGGACGACCTCGCCCAGGGCCGCCGACGGCCGGCGTGGATGTGGCTGGCGCTCCGCGGCGACCGGCCGCTGGCCAGGCTCGCCTGGTGGAGCCGACCGGGAAACGACGTCCCGGCCCTGCTGGACCTCCTCGACCTCGACGACGAACTCCCGGACCACGAGCGGATGGACGTCGGCGTCCGCCTGTTGCGCACCGCCATGGCCGCCACTCTCCCGCGCGGCGCCACCCCGCCCGAGTACGGCCGCTACGTCCCGCCCGACTGGCGCGACACCCCGGCCGCCCGGCAGGCCGTTCGGGACCGGATGACGGTCCTGGAGCGTGCCGGCGCCCGGCCGTTCGTCGAGCGGCTGCGCCTGGAGTGGCGCCCCGGGACGCCGGTTCCCGCGCCGACCGGGCGCCTCTCCTTCGCCCCGGCCCCGGACCCGGAGCTGTTGCTCACCCTGATGACCGAGGCGCTCGCCGGCACCCTGGACGCGCACAGCCGTGCCGACCTGACCCGGATGTCCGCGCGCGCGGCGGCCGTCGCACACTACGAGGGGGAGCTCGCCAACTACCGTTCCCCCAGGGACTGGTGGCGCGTGGCGACCCTTCCCGGCGGGGCTCCGGTGGGCTTCGTCCTCCCCTCCCACAACGGCTACAACGCCAGCGTCGCCTATATCGCCGTGCTGCCCGAGCACCGTGGCAACGGCTACGTCGACGACCTGCTCGCCGAGGGCACCCGCGTCCTCGCCGCACAGGACGTCCCCCGTGTCCGGGCGTCCACGGACCTCGGCAACTCCCCCATGGCGGCCGCCTTCCGGCGCGCCGGCTACGTCAACATCGGCCACGAGATCACCATGGTCTGGGGCTGAGCGGGGAGGGCCCGAGGACCGCGCCGGCAGCGCGTACGCCACGCCGGGCTCCGGCCCTCCGGCGGCCCGAACCCACCGGAAAACGGCGAGCGGTGGGCCCGGCCGGCGCAGTACGGTCCGGGCATGGTGGACGAGGACGGGTACTTCGGAGAGCACGTCGCGGCCAGGTACGACGCGGATGAGGCGGAGATGTTCGCGGCGGAGGCGGTGGATCCGGCGGTGACGCTGCTGGCCCGACTGGCCGGTCGGGGCCGGGCGTTGGAGCTGGGCGTCGGCACGGGGCGGATCGCGCTGCCGCTGGCCCGCCGTGGGATCCCGGTGCACGGCATCGACCTGTCCCGGGCGATGGTGGCCCGGCTGCGGGCCAAGCCGGGCGGCGACGACATCGGCGTGACCCTCGGCGACTTCGCCACGACGCGGGTGGCCGGGAGCTTCTCCGTCGCCTATCTGGTCTTCAACACGCTCATGAATCTGACGTCCCAACAGGCGCAGGTGGACTGCTTCCGCAACGTCGCGGACCACCTCGAACCGGGTGGCACCTTCGTCGTCGAGGTGATGGTCCCCGAGCTGCGCAAGCTGCCGCCCGGGGCGCAGGCCGTCCCGTTCCAGATCGGCCCGACCCGCTGGGCGTACGACGTCTACGACGTGGCGACCCAGGCGATGAGCTCCCACTACGTCGACGTGGTCGACGGCCGCGGCAGCTTCACCTCGACGCCCTTCCGGTACGTCTGGCCGGCGGAGCTCGATCTGATGGCGCAGCTCGCCGGGTTGCGGCTGCGCGAGCGGAGGGGCGGATGGGCGGGCGAGCCGTTCACCGGCGAGAGCCAACGGCACGTGTCCGTCTGGCAGAAGCCCGTCCACGCCGACGGCAAGGGAAGGTGACCGGTCGCCTTTCTCGTTCACCCCGAGCTGGCCGAGAGGCGTGGCCGGCGCGAAAACCGATTGGCCGGCGGGCCCCGGACCAGGAAGAGTGCGGGGGAAGGAGCGCCGGCCGTCGCGCGGCGCTCGGTGCAGGGTTCCGCAGTTTTCACAACGATTCCTCAGTTTGGGCCGATTCATGGGGCATGTAGAAGTCGCGCACGTGGAGTACTACCTTCCGGACGGGCGGGTGTTGCTCGATGACGCCTCCTTCCGGGTGGGCGAGGGGGCCGTCGCCGCGCTCGTCGGGGCGAACGGCGCCGGCAAGACCACGCTGTTGCGGCTGATCTCGGGCGAGTTGAGACCGCACGGCGGGTCGGTGACGGTCAGCGGGGGCCTTGGGGTGATGCCGCAGTTCGTCGGCTCGGTGCGGGACGAGCGGACGGTGCGCGACCTGCTCGTGGCGGTCGCGCCGGAGCGGATCCGGCAGGCGGCGCACGCCGTCGACGAGGCCGAACTCGCCCTCATGGAGCGGGACGACGAGGCGGCCCAGATGCGTTACGCCCAGGCGTTGAGCGACTGGGCGGAGGCGCGCGGCTACGAGGCCGAGACGGTGTGGGACATGTGCACCACGTCGGCGCTGGGCATCCCGTACGAGAAGGCGCAGTGGCGGGCGGTGCGGACGCTGTCCGGCGGTGAGCAGAAGCGGCTGGTGCTGGAGGCGTTGCTGCGCGGGCCCGACGGGGTGCTGTTGCTCGACGAGCCGGACAACTACCTGGACGTGCCGGGGAAGCAGTGGCTTGAGGAGCAGTTGCGGGAGACCCGCAAGACGGTGCTGTTCGTCTCGCACGACCGGGAGTTGCTGGCGCGGTCCGCGCAGCGGATCGTGAGCGTGGAGCCCGGACCGGCCGGCAGCGACGTGTGGGTGCACGGCGGCGGCTTCGCGACGTACCACGCGGCGCGGGCGGAGCGGTTCGAGCGCTTCGAGGAACTGCGGCGGCGGTGGGACGAGAAGCACGCCCAGTTGAAGCGGCTCGTCGTCGACATGCGGCAGTACGCCTCGCGCAGCGACGAGATGGCGTCGCGGTACCACGCGGCGCAGACCCGGCTCCAGAAGTTCGAGGAGATCGGCCCGCCGCCGGAGCCGCCGCGGCCGCAGAAGATCACCATGCGGCTCAAGGGCGGCCGCACCGGGGTGCGCGCGGTCACCTGCCAACGGCTGGAACTGACCGGGCTGATGAAGCCGTTCGACCTGGAGGTCTTCTACGGCGAGCGGGTCGCGGTGCTGGGCTCCAACGGGTCGGGGAAGTCGCACTTCCTGCGGCTGCTGGCGGGCGAGGACGTGGCGCACACGGGGCGGTGGAAGCTGGGCGCCCGGGTGGCACCGGGGCACTTCGCGCAGACCCATGCCCACCCCGAGCTGATGGGGCGCACGCTGGTCGACATCCTGTGGACCGAGCAGGCGAAGAGCCGGGGGCCGGCGATGAGCGCGCTGCGCCGCTACGAGCTGGACCAGCACGGGGACAAGCCGTTCGAGAAGCTGTCCGGCGGGCAGCAGGCCCGCTTCCAGATCCTGCTGTTGGAGATCGGCGGCGCCACCGCGCTCCTGTTGGACGAGCCGACCGACAACCTGGACCTGGAGTCGGCCGAGGCGCTCCAGAAGGGACTGGAGGCGTACGAGGGGACGGCGCTGGTGGTCACGCACGACCGCTGGTTCGCCCGGTCGTTCGACCGGTTCCTGGTCTTCGGGCAGGACGGCCGGGTCCGGGAGGTGCCGGAGCCGGTGTGGGACGAGGGACGGGTGGAGCGCCGCCGCTAGAACCTGTCCGACCTCGGCCCCTCGGGCAGGCCCTTCTAGCGCACGCGGCACGGGAGGGGAAATCCGCCGCCACCCTCGGGGCGGGGTCTCGGCCGTGTTCGGACCGGTTTCCGATGCGCCGTTCGGGCCGCCGGACACCGGGCGAACAGGGCGCGTCCAGAAGGACGTTCGACACCCGGTGACCGCCCCGCGCACACCCGCCCCAGAGCCGCGCACCAGCCCCAGCATTCCCCACTCTGCCGCCGCGGGGGGTGGTGCGCGGCCGACGGAACGCCGGGTGGGCGCTCTACTGCACCGGAACATTCCCGTCAAGGTGGTGAATTCGGGCCCGAAAGTGGGCAGTTGACCCTTGTCTTGACGCGGTGATTGACTTCCCGCGTCACCCGGCACCGCTCCGCGCCCGCGACCCGGAGGCCAGAAAGGGATCACCGGGTCCTTCGGGATCCGCGGGCACCGTCACGGCTCCGGGTGAGCAGTGGTCACGCATGTCCTTCAACAGGCTGCCGCCCGTCGAGGATCGAGGCCCATCGGAGCGTGAGGATCACCGTCGCATGAGAATAAGCGTCGTCGTCCCCGCCTACCGCGCCCGGGACGCGCTGGAGTTGTGTCTGCTGGCCCTGGCCCGCCAATCGCTCGACACCGCGCACTCGGCCGAGGTGATCGTGGTGGACGACGGCTCCGCGGACGGCACGGACCGGATGGTGGCCGCGCTGCCGGCCGGCCTCGACGTCCGCTATGTCTACGAGCCGCGCTCGCCCGCGTCCGGCCGGGCGCGGGCCCGCAACCTCGGGCTGGCGCACGCGACGGGCGACCTCGTCGTGCTGCTCGACGCGGACCAGGTGGTGGCGCCGACGTTCCTCGCCGAGCACGTCCGGGCCCATGCCGAGGGCGACGACCTGGTGGTCGTCGGCCGGCGGTTCCAGTTGGGGGACGGCCCGGTCGACCGCGAGCGACTGCGGTACGAGTTCAGCTTCGAGGCGCTGCCGCCGGTGGTGCGCGGCGACGAACGGGAGCCGGTGCTGGAGGCGTTCGACTGCGAGCTGGCCGGGCTGGAGACCGCCTGGCACTACGTGTGGGCGTGCAACGCCTCGGTGCGGCGCGGCCATCTGGTGGCGGCCGGCGGCTTCGACGAGGCGTTCGTCGGCTGGGGGTTGGAGGACGCCGAGCTGGGCTACCGGCTCACCCGCCGCGGCCTGCGCCTCCGCTACGCCACCGAGCCGGCCGTCTACCACCTGCACCGGGAGTCGCCCCCCGCGGCCCGGCACGGCGAATGGCGGCGCAATCTCGCGCACTTCGCGAGCGTGCACGACGACGTGGTGGTGCTGCTCCAGCGGGTCTTCGAACCGGTCGTCGACCCGACCGGCCCGGGCTGGGGCCGGCACGAGTGCGCGCTCCGCTTCGAACTCGCCGCCCGCGCGCTCGCCGGCCGCCTGCGGCCCGCACCGACGGGCTGAGCCGAGGCCGCCGTCACGCCCGGGCCGCCCCGGCGCACCGGCGGATCCCCCCGCCTCGCTCCCGGGGGCGGGCCGCTTCGCGTGTCTACTCTGGAAGTGCGGCGGTCCGCCCCGTCCTATGGGCGGGGCATCGGACGAGGGCCCAACGGGCCCGCGCCCCGGGCCGTACGACGCCACCCGAAGGAGAGCCGTGTCCGGCGCACCATCCCTCCCCACCACCGGGACGCGCGCCCCGGACCGTTCCTGCGTCCTGCTCAAGCACGGCGAGATCTTCCTCAAGGGGCGCAACCGCCGGCTGTTCACCGAGCGGTTGCACGACAACCTCCGGGTGGCGCTGCGCGGTGTCGGCGGATCGACCTGGATCAAGATCGCGCAGAACGTCACCGTGCTGGGCGGCCAGGTGCCGCAGGAGGCGCTGGTCGAACGGGCCCGCCGGGTGATCGGCTTCAACTCCGTCCAGCCGGCGATCCGGGTCGACAGCTCCCTGGAGGCCATCACCGCGGCGGCGGTACGGACGCTCGCCGAGCTGGCCGCCCAACGGCCGGTGGCCAGCTTCGCGGTGCGGGTCAAGCGCCGGGACAAGGCGTTCCCGCTGACGTCGTCGCGGCTGGCGGCCCACCTGGGGGCGCGGATCCAGGAGGCCCTGGACGGACTGCCGGTGGACCTCTCCCACCCCGGCGTCCGGCTGGCCGTCGAGGTCGACCGCAAGGAGACCTATCTGTCCTGGGTCCGGTATCCGGGCCAGGGCGGGCTGCCGGTCGGGGCCAGCGGGCGTGCCCTGGTGCTGCTGTCGGGCGGCTACGACTCCCCGGTGGCCGCCTATCGCGCCATGCGCCGCGGCCTGGCCTGCGACTTCGTCCACTTCACGGGCGCGCCGTACACCAACGCGTCCTCGACGTACAAGGCGTACGCGCTGGCCAGGGAGCTCAACCGCTACCAGCCGCCGGGCCGGCTGTACGTCATCGCCCTCGGGCGGGCGCAGCGGCAGTTGGCGGTGGCCGGCGCGGGCCGGCTCCAGGTCGTCGCGCAGCGGCGGCTGATGGTGCGGGCCGCCTCGGCGCTGGCGGCCCGGATCCGGGCGCAGGCGCTGGTCACCGGGGACAGCCTGGGCCAGGTGGCCAGCCAGACGCTGGCGAACCTCGTGGCCGTGGACGAGGCCGCCGCGCTCCCCGTCGTCCGGCCGCTGGTCGGCTGGGAGAAGCAGGAGATCATCGACGAGGCCCGCGCCATCGGCACCGCGGACGTCTCGGTGCTCCCGGACGAGGACTGCTGCCGGCTGCTCGCCCCGCCCCAGGTCAGCACCCGGGCCGCGCTGCCCCAACTGCATGCGCTGGAACGCCGCCTGGACCTCGACGAGCTGATCGCGGAACTGCTGGCGGGCGCCCAGGTCATGCGGCCGGAGGCGGATGGCGGGGACGACGGGAGGGACGGGGGTGCCACCGGCGGCGCGGGGGCCGTCGGGGCGGGGGCCCGGATCGGGAGCGGGTCCGCTGCTCCCGGTGATGCCACGACGTGCGCGGCGCGGGCGTCGGCAACGGCCTGAGGGCGCTCCCCCGGCTCGGCGAGGCCCCGCCGGGACCGTGGGTCAGGACCGGGCCTGCGGCTCGGGCTCCGGGAGCAGTTCGCCCGTCTCCAACAGGGTCTTGAGGTTGGACAGCAGGGCGGGCCAGCCGTGCTGGACCATGCCGCGGGCCGTGGAGTCGGGGGCGAAGCCGTCATGGACCACGGTGAGCTTCACCATGTCACCGAGCGGCTCGATCTCGAACGTCACCTTGGAGCGCGGCTCGGCCGCCAACGCGGCCTGGACGTCCTCGGCGACGCCCATGCGCCGGGCCCACTCCGGCGTGAAGGTGTGCCAGGTGTAGGACAGCCTCCGGTACGGGCTGGACTCCAGGACGACCTGCTCGGGGTGGGCCGTGGCGGCCCCGCCCTCGTTCCAGGTCATGGCCGACCCGGCCCGCCAGTCCGTGTCGAACTCCACGCCCCAGTAGCGGCTGGTGAAGGACGGGTCGGTGAGGGCCTGCCAGAGCCGCTCCGGCGTGGTGCGGACGTAGGTGGTGTAGACGAACGCGTTGCTGTCCATGGGTGGCGTCTCCAGTGCGTGTTTGAGGTCGGCAAGGGCGCGTGCCCGGTCGCGGTCGTAGTGGCTGATCCAGCGGTCGGCGAGGGCGTTGATCGGCTCGGCGTTGAGGTAGTGCAGCTTCTCCCGCCCGCGCCGCAGCGTGGTGATCAGGTTGGCCGCCTCCAGCACGGCCAGGTGCTTGCTCACCGACTGCCGGGTCATCTCCAGTTCCGCGCACAGCTCCCGCAGGGTCTGCCCGTTGCGGGCGTTGAGGCTGTCCAGCAGCCGGCGGCGCCCCGCGTCGGCCAGCGCTTTGAAGACCTCGTCCATGGCCCGCATCTCTCCTGCCCCACCCCTTTATGCAACCGATTGGCTGCATAAAAAGATAGGCAGCCATTTGGCTGCATGTCAATCGGGACGGTGGCGCCCCAGGGAGGAAACGGACGGGGACGACTGTCGAACGCGGCGGGCGAACCGCCCCGGCCGAGCACGCGACAGCACCAACGCGCCTTCCACATGGGCAAGTTGGTCGCCGCCGAACGCGCCGGCGAGCGACGTCCGCGCGCCGACCGCCGGCTCAGTCCGTGATCTCGATCCGGCGGGGGGTCGCGGGCTCGGCCTTCGGGACGGTCACGGTCAGCACCCCGTCGGTCAGATGCGCCGTGACCTCGTCGGTCCTGACGTCGACGGGCAGCGCCGACCGGTACTCGAACCGGCCGGTCCGGCGGGTGGTCCGGCGCAGCACGCCCTCGCTCCCGCACTCCTGGTACTCGCCGGTGACGCGCAGTTCCCGGCCGCCGATCTCGACGTCGACGTCCTCGCGCCGCACGCCGGGCAGTTCGGCCTCGACGACGTAGGCACCGTCGGTCTCGTACATGTCCGAGAGCGGCGCCCACTGGGTATGGCCGCTGGGCGCGGTGGCGCCGCCGGGGGACTCCAGCAGGCGGGCCATTCGCTGGTAGAGGTCGTCGAACTCCGAGGCGAA
Source organism: Streptomyces sp. NPDC090442 (assembly GCF_044769405.1). Taxonomy (NCBI): domain Bacteria; kingdom Bacillati; phylum Actinomycetota; class Actinomycetes; order Kitasatosporales; family Streptomycetaceae; genus Streptomyces; species Streptomyces sp. NPDC090442. The sequence continues at coordinate 16,065 of NZ_JBIVXW010000057.1, read as the reverse complement.
CGGCTCGCCCCAGCCCAACTGCGGCAGGATCTGCTCCAGGAAGCCGCCGGGACGGCGTCGCGCGGGCATGTTCATCGCCATCACCTCCGCGAGACGAGGGTGGTCGGCCGCCGCGCGGGGCGCGCGGGCGCGCCTGCTTCCCATGCTGCGCGTCCCGGTGCGGGCCGGCGACTTCGGCGAGCGGGGCGCCGCCTCAGCCGAAGAGCCCGGGCACCCGGATCGTCCGCACCGGTCGCTTGGGCTTCGGCTCCTGGCGCGGCGGCAGCCGACCGCCCGGCAGCTCATCGGCCCGCGGGGGCTGGTCGACGCCGCCCGACGCGCTCCCGGAACTCCCGGTGCCGTTGGGCGAGTTGTCGGCCGCGTCAGGGGCACCGACGCGTCCCGGCTTCCCGGGACCGCCGGGGTTCCCGCCGCCCCGGCCGGGCTTCCCGACCCGCCTCGGCTGTCCGACTCCCGCGGCCCCCGCGCGCTGCCGGCGCGCCGCCGCTCGGCGTCCCATGGGGCTACACCGTGTGCCGGGGCGCGTCGGTCCGCGCGGGGTGCGCCCCGGCGGTGCCTTCGGTGACGCAGCCCGGGCCGGGGAAGATCTCCGTCTCGTGGCCGTCCTCGTAGCGCACCCGGTACGGGGGTTCGCCGTTGCGGCCGAGCACCTCGACCACCGTGGCCCGGTGCTCCGGGCTGCCCACCGCACGTCCGGTGATGCGCAGTACGTCTCCCTTGTGCGCCTGCATCGCCGCTCACCCTTCCCTGCGCTGCCGTGACTGTCCGCGCACGCCGTTCCGGTCGTGCGCCGCGCCTCCTTCCAGTGTGCGTGCGTCGCCGCGCACCGCACGGGGACGGTGGCCGGGCGCCGGGTGGCGCGGTGCGATCCGCGGCACCGGCCGGCGGCGGCAGGGCCCGGCGCCACCGGCCCGGTTCAGCCCTGGATCTCTACGTGGCGCGGCTTGGCGGCCTGCGCCTTCGGGATCGTCACGGTGAGGATGCCGTCCGTGAGCGAGGCGGTCACGTCGTCGGACCGCACGTCCACCGGGAGCAGTGCCCGGTACTCGAACCTCCCGGTGGGGCGGCCGCGGTGGCGCAGCGCGCCGGCTTGCTCGGACTCCCTGAGCTCCCCGGAGATGCTCACCTCGTGCTCGCCGACCTCGACGTCGATGTCCTCGCGCTTGATCCCGGGCAACTCGCACTCGACGACGTACGCCTCGTCCGTCTCGTGCAGGTCGGCCGGCGGGGCGAGGGCCGGCGTCTCGGCCAGCGGCGAGGTGAACGCGGCGGACTCCAGGAAGTGGTTCATCCGGTCGAAGAGCTCCTGGAACTCGGCCATCGGCCGGGGCCAGCCCGTCCCGCGCTCCCACAGGCTTCCGGATGGGTGGCGGCTCGGCAGGTTCATCGGGGGTCACCTCCCGTACGGCGACTGAACGCTCCTGCTGTTTCCATGCTGGCCACCACCGGCGGGCCGGCGCGACTCGGACGGGCCCCGGGACGCTGACGGTACGTCAGGTATGCGAGCTCACTCGCCGTGGTAGAGCCGGTCCGCGCCGACCAGCAGGACCTCGCCCTTGGCCTCGGCGGCGCGCAGCTCCGGGCCGAAGCCGACGCCGCTGTAGCAGGTGAGCACGGTCCGGCCGGTGTCCTCTCCGGCCGCGGTGACCAGGGCGAGGATCCGGCGCAGCCGGGCCAGGTGCGGGACGTCCATGGCCTCGTTCCAGCGGACCAGCCCGACCGAGAGCAGCGCGCCGGGCCGCCCGTCGGCGGTGCCCCGGACGACGACCTCGGCGTCGAGCCGGGTGTCCCCCTCCGGGTCGGGGACGGTCCCGCGGACGGCCGTGTGCACCGCGCCGCCGAAGGTGTCCCAGGCGGCGTACCGGGTGACCCACTCCCGGCAGAGCTGGGCGAAGTGCGGGGCGGCCACCGTGGCGTCGAAGTCCGGGCGGATCCGGCGCCACACCTCGGCCGTCTCCTCCTGCTCCAGCGCCGCGCGGTGCGGCCAGGCGATGGCGTGCTCGAAGGCGAGCAGCGGTTCGGCGATGCGGTAGCGGGTCAGCCCGGGCCGGAACGCGTCCGCCTCGTCGTGCAGCAGTCCGTGGTGGCGCATCGCGGCCAGGACGTGGGAGACGTCGTGGAGCGAGGCGCCGAGGCGGTCGGCGATCCCGCCGGGGGTGGAACGGCCGCCGGCGATGGCTACCAGGACGGAGTGGCACAGCGCGCGGTCCGCGTAGTCGCCCTCCTGCTCCAGCAGGTGGCGGGCCTCCCAGAACAGCGGCACCCGGGGGTTGAGGACGGTCCGACAGATCCAGGCGTCGAAGTCGTCCGGGCCGGCGGGGGCGTCGTCGCAGACCAGGTCGCCGCGGTAGGCGGGGGTGCCGCCGACGACGGCGTGCACCTGCACGGCGAGCCGGGGCGCCCGGATGCCCCAGAAGCGGGCCGCCTTGCGGAAGCCGAACGGCCGCACCGCCACCTCCAGGGAGGCCAGGCCGTGCAGCGAGGAGGGGCCGGCGAACAGCCGGCGGATGACGGCGGGGCTGGCGCCGCTGAGGATCAGGCGGGCGCGGTTGTGCGGGCGCTCCTGGTGCACGCGGAGGAAGGCGCCGTGCAGGAGCGAGGAGAGCGCGGGGCTGTGTCCGACGAGTTCGGGGAAGTCGTCGATGATCACCGCGGTGGGGCGCTCGTCGCCCAGCGCGAGCAGTGCCTCGGCGGCCTCGTCCCAGTGGTGCCAGTGCGGCGGCCGGTCGGCCCCGGTGTGCTCGGCGAACCGCTCCGCCAGGCGCCGCAGGGACTCCGCCTCGGCGGCCGCCTGCCCGTCGAAGTAGAAGCCGCCGGTGGCCTGGCTGAGCGCCTCCAGCAGCACGGTCTTGCCCTGGCGGCGCTGCCCCGAGACCAGCGCGAGGGTGGTCCCGGGGCGGGGGTCGCAGACGAAGCGCGCGAGGTCCGTCCACTCTTCGGCGCGGTCGAAGATCCGGTCGGGCCGGGCCGGCAGGGTCGTGGCATCCGATGGCGACACGGGCCCGCTCCCCTCGTTACGGGCCGCCGGCGGCGGCCGGCGGCCGACCTTGCTGTCCGTACGGGTCGCTGTGGGTCAAGTACACCTCCGGCGTCCGGCCGCTGTCCGCCCCGGTGGGCCGTACGGGGCACCGCGCTCCGGCGCTGCCGATCAGCCCGGTTCCGGGGCCGGCTGCCCGGGTCGGGCGGGGGTGGCGTCGGGCGCGCCGCCGTCCCCGGCGGCGTCGTCGCGCGCGTACGTGAGCCGGTCGACCACCTCGATGACGCCGTCCACGTTCTCGCAGAGTCGGACCGCGATCGGGAGCAGGCTCCTGCGCTCCAGGGTGCCGGTGAGGGTCACGGTGCCGTCGGCGACGTCGACCGTGACCGCGGACGGTGAGACGCCGAGCGTGCGGGTCAGCACCTCCTCCAGGATCTCCTCCTGGATCGCCCGGTCCCGGCGCAGGAAGAGCTGGACGAGGTCGCTGCGGCTGATCACGCCGATCAGCCGCTCCCCCTCGTCGACGACGGGGAGCCGCTTGACCTTGCGCTGCTCCATCGTCCGGGCCGCCTCGACCACGCTCCACTCCGGCCGCGCCACCACGGCCGGGCTGGTCATGATCGCCTCGGCGGTGGCGGCGCCGGCCTTGGAGAGCTGCCTGCGCAGCAGGTCGGCTTCGGAGACCACGCCCACCGGCCGCCCGTCGTCGTCGACGACCGGTACGGCGGTGATGTCGTACTCGTCGAGCAGCCGCGCGATCTCCCGGAAGAGGGTGCCGCGCTGGACGGTGACGGCGTTGGGGGTCATCAGGTCGGCCACTCTGCGGTGCCTCATGGTGGGCCACTACCTCCGGATGTGCCTGGTTCGGTCGGCCCCGGCCGGTTTCGACCGGAGTCCTGTCTTCATGATCCCGCGTCGGGCCGCCGAACGGCGCACGGGATCCGGGTGCGACGACGAAGCGGCGCCCCGGCTAGTCGTGCGGAACGACGGCAACGGGGCAGGTCACATGGTGGACGGCGGCATGGGCGACGGGGCCGATGCGGGGCGCGGGCCGTCGTCGCTGCCGCCGGCGGCCGACCACCAGGAGCCCCGCCCCGTGCGCGGCCTCGACGACGGCCCGGGCCGGGCTGTCCGACAGCAGGGTCCGCTGCACCGGCACGTCGGGGTACCGCGCCCGCCAGGGGTCGAGGGCGACCCGCAACTCGTTCTCCGCGGCCGTGGTCACCTCGGCCGCGGCGTCCGGGTCGACGCCCCAGGGGGTATAGACCTGCACCGGGAACGGGCGGCCGTGCACCACCTGGAGCAGGACCCCGCGGCCGGCCGCGGCGTCGAAGGCGAACTCCAGCAGCCGGCGGGCCGGCCCGCCGAGGCTGACCCCGACCACGACCCGCGGTCCGGCGACCGCCGTCTCCGCTGGGTCCGGCGGTTCCCCGCCCGGCGTCCGCGGGCCGTCCGGCATCCCCGGCGCATCGGCCCGGACGAGGACGACCGGGCCCTCGGCCCGCGCCACCACGCTCAGGCTGATGTCACCGAGGACGAAGCTCTTCCAGGCCGACAGGGCCCGGGAGCCCAGGACCAGCAGCCGGGACTCCTCGGCGGCCCGCAGCAGCGCCGACTCCGGCTCGTCCCCGACGAGGTCCTCGATGATCCGCAGGTGCGGGTGGCGGGCCCGGACCGCGTCCGTGGCGGCGTGGACGACCCGGCGGGCGTAGACGTTCTGGTCCCGCTCGGGGGCGGTGTCCGGTGCCTGGGCGGCCAGCAGGATCCAGGCGTGCAACAGCCGGAGTACGGCTCCCCGCCGGTGGGCCTCGTCGGCGGCCCACCGGGCCGCGACCAGGCTCTCGGCCGAGCCGTCGAGCCCGACGGTGATGATCTCCGGCTCCATGGCTGTCCCTCGACGCGAACGGTGGGCGACGCCCTCGCCCCGCGGACCGGGGCACCGGCCCCGCGCTATCGAGCCTGCGCGCCCGCGTCCGGCCTGGCCAGTGGGCCGAAGGTCACCGGGTCGGGGCCGCATGCCCCGGGTCTGCGGGGGCCGTCATCCGTCGGCCGGAGCCGCCTGCGGCCCCTCGGTCGGGGAGCTCTCCGGCAGGGTGACCGTGAACGCCGTCCGCCCGGGTCGGCTGGCCAGTTCGACCGTGCCGCGGTGCGCGGTGACCACCGCGTGCACGATGGCCAGGCCCAGTCCGGTGCCGCCGGCGGCGCGGGAGCGGCCGTGGTCGGCGCGGACGAACCGGCCGAAGACCTCGGACCGGAGCTCGTCCGGGACCCCCGGGCCGTCGTCGACGACGGTCAGCCGTACGGTCCCGGAGGCGGCCCGCAGGCGTACCGTGACGGCGGTTCCGGCGGGGGTGTGGGTCCGGGCGTTGGCCAGGAGGTTGCCGAGGACCTGGTGCAGCCGGTGCTCGTCGCCGATGACCGTCACCGCCGTCTCGGGCAGGTCCAGCAGCCAGCGGTGGTCGGGGCCGGCCGCCCGGGCGTCGTCCGTCGCGACCAGGACCAGGCGGGTCAGGTCGACCGGCGTCCGCTCCAGGGCGCGGCCGGCGTCGAGCCGGGCGAGCAGCAGCAGGTCGTCGACCAGGCGGCTCATCCGCTCCGATTCCGCGTTGATGCGCTCCAGCGCGTGCCGGACCTCGCCGGGCACCGGGCCGCGGTGGCGGAGGGCGAGTTCGGCGTGGCCGCGGACGTTGGCCACCGGGGTGCGCAGTTCGTGGCTGGCGTCGGCGGCGAACTGGCGCAGCCGCTCCTCGCTGGCCTGGCGGCGTTCCAGGGCGTTGCCGACGTGGCCGAGCATCCGGTTCAGGGCGGTGCCGACCCGGCCGACCTCGGTCCGCGGGTCGACGACCGGCACCGGCGCCGGCATGGCCACCTCCCCACTGGCGAGCGGCAGTTCCGCCACTCCGGCCGCGGTGGCGGTCACCCGCCGCAGTGGGCGCAGGGACAGCCGCACCCACAGCGCCCCGACCACGCCCGTGGCCAGGAGTGCCCCGCCGAAGACGGCCGCCTCCACCGCTTCCAGCCGGTGCACGGTCTCCTCCACCGGGTGCATCGGCAGCCCGGTGACCAGGATGTCGCCGTCGTCCCCGGCCACCGCGTTGAGCCGGTAGGTGCCGACCGCGGAGAGGCGGACGGTGCGCCCGGTGCCGTCGGTCGGCAGTGCGGCCAGGGCCCTGCGGTCGTGGGCGGTGAGCGGCACCCGGGCGTCGTTGGTCTGCCGCACGACGGCGGCCTGCGTGGGGGCGCCGCGCAGCAGCCGCGCCCCGAAGGTGCCGTTGGCCTGGCCCCGGGTGTCGGGCTGGTTGTCGGCGTCGGGCTTCGCCTCGTGTTCCAGGCTGGCGGCGAACCGGCCGGCGGAGGCGGTCAGTTGCTGGTCCAGGCGCCCCACGAGGAACCCCCGCAGGGCGAGCACGGTGGTGACGCCGACGGCGGCGCAGGCGAGCGCGAGGAGCGCGACGAGCCCGGCGGTGAGCTGGCCGCGCAGGCTGCGCGGGAGCGGCGCCCTCATGCGGGGTCGGGCTTGAGGACGTAGCCGACGCCGCGCACGGTGTGGATCATGGCTGGTCGGCCGGCGTCGATCTTCTTCCGCAGGTAGCTGATGTAGAGCTCGACGACATGGGCCCGGCCGCCGAAGTCGTAGGACCAGACCCGGTCGAGGATCTGGGCCTTGGACAGCACCCGCCGCGGGTTGCGCATCAGGAAGCGGAGCAGTTCGAACTCGGTGCGGGACAGCTCGACGAGGTCGGCGCCGCGGAACACCTCCCGGGCCTCCTCGTCCATGACGAGGTCCCCGACGACCAGCCGGTCCCCGGCCGGCTCCCGGGCCATGCCGGCCCGGCGCAGCAGTCCGCGCAGCCGGGCGATGACCTCTTCCAGGCTGAACGGCTTGGTGACGTAGTCGTCGCCGCCGGCGGTGATGCCGGCGATCCGGTCCTCGACGGAGTCCCGGGCGGTCAGGAACAGCACGCAGACGGTCTCCACTTCCCGGCGCAGCAGGCGCAGGAGTTGGAGGCCGTCGGTGTCCGGCAGCATCCAGTCGAGGACGACGGCGTGCGGGCGGAAGGACCGGGCGGTGGCGAGCGCGGTGCCGCCGTCGGGCGCGGTGCGGACCTCCCAGCCCTCGTCCGCCAGGGCGCCGGAGAGGACCTCGGTCAGGTCCGGTTCGTCGTCGATCACCAGGACCCGGACCGGCGAGCCGTCGGCGGTGTCGAGGCGGGCGGGGGTGGTGCGGTGGTTCGTCATCGTGCGTCCAGCATCCCCCGCCCCGCTGTGCACCTGGTGTCCGAGGGCCTCTGAGTTTCCTGTGAATCCGGGGGCCGGGCCGCCGCTCAGAGGTTCCTCAGAAGTTCCGCTGACACGCTGGCGGCCCCTCGGAAACGGAGCCCCATGAGTGTCCTCGCCCCTCCCCGCACCGACGCCCCGAAGCGCCGGCCCGGGCGCCCGCCGGCCGTCGTGGCCCCGCTGCTGGCGCAGCTCGCCGTCTGGGCGGGCGCGGCCGGTGTCCTGGGCCTGTGGTGGGCGGACACCGCGTCGGTGACCGGGCCGGCGGGCTGGGTGACCGGCGCCGGCCGGATCACCGGGCTGTTGGCCGGATACGCCTGTGCGGTGCTGGTCGCGCTGATGGCACGGGTGCCGCTGCTGGACCACACCGTCGGTACCGACCAGCTGGCCCGTTGGCACGCGAGGGGCGGGCGGTACGCCGTCGGCCTGGCGCTGGCCCACACCCTGCTGATCGTCTGGGGTTCCTCGCTCACCGTGCACAGCGGGGTGCTCCAGGAGACCGCCACCCTCGTGCTGCACTACCCGGACATGCTCAAGGCCACCGTGGGGTTCCTGCTGCTGGTCGGCACCGGCCTGCTCTCCGCGCGGGCCGCCCGCCGCCGGCTGAGCTACGAGACCTGGCACTACCTGCACTGCCTCACCTACGCGGCGCTGTTCCTCACCTTCGGGCACCAGCTCTCCAACGGGGCGGACTTCGTGGGCAACCGGGCCGCGCAGCTGGCCTGGTACGCGCTGTACCTCGGGGTGGCGGCCCTGGTGGCGTGGTACCGCTTCCTGCTCCCGCTGCGGCGGGCGCTGCGCCACCGGCTCCGGGTGGCGGAGGTCCGCCCGGAGGCGCCGGGGGTGTTCTCGGTGCACCTCACCGGGCGGCGCCTGTCGGACCTGGGGGCCGAGCCCGGGCAGTTCTTCCGCTGGCGGTTCCTGGCGCCCGGGCTGTGGTGGACCGCCACGCCCTACTCCCTGTCGGCACCCCCGCACCCCGACCGGCTGCGGATCACGGTGAAGGCGGCCGGCGGCCACAGCGCGGCGCTGGCCCGGCTCCGGCCCGGTACCCGGGTCTGGGCGGAGGGTCCCTACGGCGCGTTCACCGCGGCGCGGCGCAGCGCCCCGAAGGTGCTGCTGCTGGCGGGCGGCGTCGGCATCACCCCGCTGCGCGCGCTCTTCGAGACCCTCCCCGGCGAGGTCACCCTGCTCTATCGGGCCCGCCGCCCCGAGGACCTCGCGCTCCGCGGGGAGCTCGACGCGATCGCCGCCGCCCGCGGCGCGGTGGTGCACTACTCCGTCAGCCAACCCGACGGCGCCACCTGGCCGTTGACGGCCCGCGCCCTCGGCCGGCTGGTACCGGACCTGGCGGCGCACGACGTCTACGTCTGCGGGCCGCCCGGCATGACCGAGGCCGCGCGCCGCGCCCTGCGGGCCGCCGGCGTGCCGCGGCACCGCGTCCACCACGAGTCCTTCGACTTCTGACGCCTTGGTGCGTCCCGTCCCGATCCCCGTCCGCAAGGAGCCCCACGTGCGCCGAGCCGTCCTCACCACCGCGTCCACCGGTGCGCTGGTCGTCCTGCTGCTGTCGCTCAAACCGCACCAGCCGCCCGGCCTGCCGGCGGTCGCCGCGGCCCCGTCCCCGGCCTCCACCCGGCACCCCGGCGGCCGGCCCACCGACGGCACCTACACCGGGGCACCGGTCCCCACCCGCTACGGGACCGTGCAGGTCGCCGCCACGGTCAAGGGCGGCCGGTTGACGGCCGTGAAGGTGCTCCAGGTGCCCTCCGACAGCGGGCGCGACCAGGAGATCGCCGCCTACGCGGTGCCCCGGCTGACCCAGGAGGCGCTGAGCGTCCACGGTGCCGCGATCGACGCGGTGTCCGGCGCCAGCTACACCAGCGCGGGCTATGTCCGGTCGCTCCAGAGCGCGTTGGACCGGGCCGGTGCCTGACCGCGCGCGGCCCGGACGGGCGCCGGAGCAGCGGGACACCGGGCTGCGGCACGTCGAGCACGTGATGGGGACGGTGTTCTCCTTCGACGTCCGCGCCCCCGTATTGCCGGGCGTGGCGGCCGCGTTGGAGGACACGGTGGCCTGGCTGCACCACGTCGACCGGGTCTTCTCGCCCTACCGCCCGGACAGCGTGGTGAGCCGCCTGGCCCGCGGCGCCGCGCGGCCCGAGGACTGCTCGGCGGAGGTGCGCGAGGTCCTCACCCGGTGCGAGGCGGCGCGGCGCGCCACGGGTGGCTGGTTCAGTGCGGTCGCCGGCGGCGTCCTCGACCCCTCGGGCCTGGTCAAGGGGTGGGCGGTGGAGCGGGCCGCGGAACGGCTCCGGGCCGCGGGCGCGCGGCACGTGTGCGTCAACGGAGGCGGCGACCTCCAGTGCTTCGGCGGCGCGGCGCCCGGGATGCCCTGGCGGATCGGTCTCGCCCATCCGCTGCGCGCGGACGCCCTGTGCGCGGTCGTCACCGGCTACGACCTGGCCGTGGCCACCTCCGGCACCGCGGAGCGCGGCCCGCACATCCTGGACCCGCACACCCGGGCCCCGGCCCGCGGGCCCGTCGCCGTGACCGTCGTCGGCCGCCGGCTGACCACGACCGACGCCTACGCCACGGCTGCCTTCGCGATGGACGCGAAGGCAGCCGACTGGTTGGAATCCCTGCCCGGTCACGAGGCGTTGGCGGTCACCCGGGACGGCGGGTCGTGGCACACCACGGGCTTCCCCCAGTGGGGCACGCCGGTGCTCACCGGCCCCTGACCGCGGCGCGGGCGGTGGCGCTCACCGCAGCGGCACCGTCAGCTCGGCCGGGGCGTTCGCCGGGGAGCCGAAGGCCACGGTGCTGCCGCGCGGGGTGCGGCCCCCGTAGAGCGGGTCCGCGGTGTCCAGGACCAGGGCCAGGCGGTGGCCGGCGGGGACGTCGTAGGCGGTGGGGAAGAGGGTGACGTCGAGGGGGACGGGGCGGCCGGGCTGGGCGCCGGTCCAGCTCTGGGGCGCGTGGGAGATCAGCTTGCCGATGCCGAGCGCGTTGACGTCGTAGAGGTAGGCGAAGGCGGTGCCCTGGGGGGCGGAGGCGGTGACGGTGGTGCGCAAGTGGGCGGCGCCGCGCAGGTGTTGGGCCGTCGCGTAGGGCGACGACTGCCAGACCGCGGCGGAGCGGCGGGGCAGCAGCGGGACGGCGACGGTGGGCGGCAGGCCGACGACCTGGTCGAGGGCGCCGGAGAGCTCGGCGATGCCACCGTCGGCGCCCGAGTCGGTGCCGCCGGCCACCTGACGCGTCCAGCCGGTCGGGGCGGCGCCGGTGGCGAGCGTGCCGGTGCCGTGGGCGTCGGGACGGCCCAACGACAGGTGTTCCGTACGGGAGTTGACGGACTGCCAGTCGGGATAGTCCTCCTGGCCGCCGGTCGGTCGGACCTTCAGCTGCACTCCTTCGCGGGTGGCGGGGGTCGGGGCGGCGCCCTTGAGGTAGCGGTCGAGCCAGTGGCGGGCGCTGCTCCAGGTGGCGTTGGGCAGGCCGAGCAGGCTGGTCAACTCCTGGGTGGCGTGGTCGCCGGGGCGCAGTTCGAGCCGCTTGGGAACCGTCAGCCGCTGGTAGAAGTCGGTCATCTGGCCGGGGTTGAAGATGCTGTCGCCCCAGGCGTTGGCGAGGAAGACGGCGGTGCCGTGGGCGTTGATGCGGTCCACGTAGGTGGCCGGGGAGCGTGTGTGCGCCCACTGGACGACGCGGGCCATGTCGCGGTCGGCGAAGAGGTCGGACAGCGTCCGGGAGAACTCCGGGCTGCGGCGGCCGGTGGGGATCTGGATGGCGGCGAGCAGGCCGGCGGCCTGGAGGTGCCGGGTGCGGCCGCTGTAGAGCGCGTCGGTCAGGTCCGCCCAACCGCTGAGCGAGGCGACCGCCTTGACCCGCGGGTCGGCGGCCGCGCCCATCAGCGTCAGACCGCCACCCAGCGAGAGGCCGACCATGCCGATGCGGCCACGGTCGGACGGGGTGTGCGCGAGGGACCAGTCGATCACCGAGGAGATGTCGCCCACGTCCTTGGGGCCCGCGACGTCGATCTTCCCGCCGGAGGCCCAGAAGCCGCGCACGGTGTACGTCACGGCGACGTAGCCGTCGGCGGCCAACGCCCGGCCCTGGGCCACGTACTCCAGGTCGTTCTGCCCCCAGCTGGCCGGCTGGACGACCAGCGGGTAGTGGCCGTCGCGGTCGGCACCGGGGGTGCCGGGCGCGGGGGTGAAGACGTCGGCCTTGAGGACGGTGCCGTCCTTCATGGGGATGTCGACCAGGCGGAAGGCCGGGGCGGCGGACGCGCCGACGGTGGCGGCCGCGGGCCGTTCCCTGCCGGCCGCCGCCGCGGGGCCGGCAGGCACGCCGACGGCCAGGGCGAGGGCAACTGCCCCCGCGCACAGGGACGTTGCCGTACGTCGTCGTCGGCCGAGGGGGGTGCCTGCGGTACGGCAGGGTCGCGCCATCACTGCTCCAGGGGGGTCTGACCACGGCGCCACGATGGCGTCCGTAGGGTGCGGTGATCGGGAGCGTAGGGCCGCCCGACGACCCCGGACGAGATCATGATCGGCCAAATTACCGACGGGTAATGCGCCGTCACCGGCGGCCACTTGGGGGCGGGCGCGAGGCGATATGCGTGGGATGCGGCAAATGGTTTAGGGTACCCGGATGATCTTTATCGTTGTGAAGTTTCCCGTGAAGCCCGAGCACGTCGAGGAGTGGCCCGAGAAGGTCGCCGCGTTCACCCGCGCCACCCGGGAGGAGCCCGGCAACCTGTGGTTCGAGTGGTCGCGCAGCATCGAGGACCCGAACACCTTCGTGCTGGTCGAGGCGTTCCAGGACGACGCCGGCGAGGCGCACGTCAACTCCGACCACTTCCGTGCCGGCCTGGAGGCGATGCGTCCGCTGCTGCGCCGCACCCCCGACATCGTGAGCACCACGATCCCGGGTGCCGAGGGCTGGAGCGCGATGGGCGAGCTCGCCATCGGCTGACGCCCGCGCGCAGACCTGACGAAGCGGCGGATCGCCCCCGGGGCGGACCGCCGCTTCGTCGTTCCCGCGCGGCGGTTCGCCGACGTGCGGTGGTTCAGCGGAGCCCGGGGGCGACCTCGGACGCGAAGAGGTGGAGCGAGCGCAGGGTCCGGTCCGGGCCGGGGTCGACCGGGTGCACCTGGACGATCAGGTCGGTGGCGAGGGACAGCAGGCGGTCGGCGCGCAGCGCGGCGAGGACCTCGTCCGGAGTGCCGACGCAACTGTCGTTGCGGGCCCCACGGGCGGCTTCCGGGCCGGCCTGCGCGGCGAGGCGGGCGAATCCGGCCTCGGCGTCGGCCCGCGCCTCGGCGCGGGTGGGCGCGACGTAGACGGACCGGGACAGCCCGATCCGCGGGGCTGCGTCCGGACGCTTCCAGTGCGCCACGTACGCCTCCACGAGCGGCAGTTGGGCCTCACCGAGCGGAGTGCCGGGCGGCACCGCGCGGGTGCCCGGGACGGGGCCGACCGAGGTGCGGGCCAGCAGCAGTCCGTTGCCGTGCTCCGCCGCCCGCACCGCGCCGGGCACACCGAACGTGGCCTCCCACAGCCGGTCGGCCAGCCCGGGTGCCGGCGGGAACAGCGCGGGACCGCCGGGCGTCAACTCCGCGCCGGCCAGGGCATCGCGCACCACCCGCAGGCCATCGGCGTAGGCGGCCCGGCGGTCCGCCGGGGAGCGGCCGAAGAGGGCGGAGACGAGCGCGCCGCCCCCGGTGCCCAGGCCGAGTTCCAGGCGTCCGCCGCTGAGCGTGTCGAGCACCGCAGCGTCCTCGGCGAGCCGCAGCGGGTCCTCCAGCGGCAGGGTGATGATGCCGGTGCCGAGCCGGAGGCGTCGGGTACGGGCCGCCGCGGCGGCGAGGAAGACCAGCGGCGAGGGCAGTCCGCCGTCCTGGCGGGCGTGGTGCTGGGCGACCCAGCCGCTGGCGAAGCCCCGTTCCTCCGCCGCGGTGAGCAGCTCCAGAGCCTGCGCATAGAGCTCGGTCGGCGGCGCGTCGTCCACGAGGCGGGTGAACACGCCCAGGCGGAGCGGTGGTTGTGCGGTCATCCGGTCCTCTCGTTCGGCGCGGGCCGTCACGTGGCGGAACGCCCGCGGGGTGCGGTGGCGGGGGTATCCCTGCCCGCTGGCGGGTGGGCTAGTGCTCCGGCGGGGTGCGGGTCACCGCCCGGCCCGCGGCGGTGGCGGCGCGGGCGAAGCGGGCGGCGTCGAGGACGGCGGCGCCTCCGGGGTCGTTGTTGAAGTAGGCGTAGACGTCGGCCCGTTCGGGCCAGGTGTCGGCGATCCGGTGCACCCAGGTGTCCAGGGCCCGCCGGCCGTAGCGCGGCCAGGGATCGGCGCGGCCCGCGTGGAGGCGGAGGTAGCCCCAGTCGGTGGTGCGCCACAGCGGCGTCACGGGCCGGGAGTCGCGGTCCGCCCAGCACAGGGCGGCGCCGCGGCGCTCCAGTACGGCGCGGATCGGGTCGGTCCACCAGGAGGCGTGGCGCGGTTCGACGGCGACCCGGACGCCGGCGGGGAAGCAGCCCAGGCAGGCGTCGAGCAGTCGGGCGTCCGCGGCCAGCGTGGGCGGCAGTTGGAGCAGGACGGGGCCGAGCCGGGGGCCGAGGTGTCCGGCGCGGGACAGCAGCCGGCGGACCGGCTCCTGTGGGTCGCGGAGCCGCTTGACGTGGGTGAGGTAGCGGCTGGCCTTGACGGCGATGACGAAGTCGGGCGGCGTCCGGTCCCGCCAGTCGGCGAAGGTCCGGGCCTCGGGCAGCCGGTAGAAGGCGGCGTTGCTCTCCGCGGTGGCGAAGTGCCGGGCGTACTCCTCCAGCCAGCGTCGCTGCGGCAGTTCGGGCGGGTAGAGGACGCCGCGCCAGTCGCGGTACTGCCAGCCGGAGGTGCCGAGGTGGAGGGTCATGCCGGGATGCGTCCCCCGTCCGGTGCCCGGTGTACCGGGTCGGCGGCCCGGGAGGCGGAGGCCCGTCCAGGGGCCTCCGCCTCAGCGGGTGCCGCCCCGGTGGGGCGGCACCTTCCGCGGGCTCAGAAGCGGACCGACGGGTCCCGGGTCACCTTCGGGACGGACAGGACCGCGTCGAACGCCGCGGGGACCTGGGTGACGACACTGGCGCTCTGGGTGCGGATCCGGTCGAGCAGCGGCGTCCCGTCGGCGCCGCGCGGGGACCGGCGGAGGTCGGTGAGGGTGGTCCGCTCGCCGAGCCCGGCGTCCAGGAGGGCGCCCTCGACGCTGCCGGGCTCCGGGGGCGCCAGGGACGTGTCCGCGAGGGTGAAGCCGACCGGGCTGCGCTCGTCCGGGAGCATCTCGGGGACGTGGTCGGCGGTGTGGGTCAGGGCCACCGTGCGGTAGGTGTCGCCGAGGGTGCGCGCCAGGTGCCCGCCCATGGGCAGGGCGCTGAAGGCGCCGCCGAACGAGATCTCGGTCTTCTGGATGTGGTTGTTGTGCGCGACGAGCACGATGCGGGTCCCGGGGGCGCTGTGCTCCAGATGCCAGCGGACCGACTCGGCGAGGTAGACCTCGCGGACCGCGAGGTCGCTGCCGCTGCCGCGGCCGGACTGCAGGGCGTGCATCGCCTGGAACAGGTAGTCGGCGTGGGCGGCGGCCTCCACCCGGCGCAGCGCGATGTCGTAGCGCTCCTGGCCGCCGTGCGCCACGCACCGCGGTTCGGTGGCCCGCAGCCGGAGCCGGAGCCGGGCGAGGGCGGCGGTCAGCGCGTCCTGGTCGGCGGGGGCGAGGCGGGCCCAGGCCGGCGCGGCCGAGGCACCGGAGCCGCCGCAGAAGCGGTCGCTGATCTCCAGCGCGGTCTCCAGGAGGGGCAGGGCGTCGGGGTCGGCCGCGCCGAGGTAGTCGCCGACCGGCTCCAGGGCCGGCCGCAGCGCGCCACCGGCCTCGGGGAGGTCGAGACCGGCGAACCGCAGGGGGTGACCGCCGGCGCGCTGGTGCCCGCGCAGCCAGCGCAGGAAGTCGCCGGCGCCCCACTCGGCGGCCGCCCGGCTCACCTCCGCCAGGCCCTCGTCGTCGCCCTCCCCCTGCACCCAGCGGTCCACGGCGAAGGCTTCGCTGAAGCCGAATTCGAGGGCGAGGACGGTGAATCCGCACCGTTCGGCGAGGAACCGCACGACCCGCTGGCGGGCGAGCCAGAACTCCTCGACGAAGTGGGCACCCTCGCCCACGGCGACGACCCGGGCGCCGTCGGCGATCTCCCGGAGCGCCTGGAGGTCGTCGAGGGGCGCGTGCGGGTCGAGCGTGGCCAGTTCGGTGGCGTGCGCGCGGAACCAGGGGGCGAGCGGGGCGTGCGGGGTGGTCTGGTCAGGCATGGGGGTGTCTCACTTCTGCTCTGCGTACGGAGGTCTCTGCTCTGCGTACGGAAGTTCGGGACGGTTGCGCGTCCGTGGGCCGGCGGGCCGGGGGACGCGAGCGCGCAGGCGCGGTCGGCACCGGGCCGTGCGGCCGGCGGTGCGTCGCGCCCGTCGCGGACGGCGATCAGAGGAAGTGAGTGTGTACCGGCATGCGGACGACCGTAGCCGCCGCCGTCCGGGCACCGCACCCGAATTTCCGCAGGCCCGCCGGCGGTCCCGCCCCACCACGGGGGACATTCTCGACAAAAGGTGCACCTTGACAGTCGCCGGGGCACGTTCTATGCAGATGATGTAGCCGGCTCGGCCGCGATATCGGCAGGTGAGAAGGGTTGCGAGGGATACGGCCGGGCGCCGCCCCTCGGGACGGCCGTCCGCCGCGCCGCCGCCCCGGATCGGGCCGCAAGACGAGGAGAAGACCATGGCACGAGCAGTCGGTATCGACCTC